>NZ_JBVIFM010000011.1:153486-159152 GCF_055571335.1 Kitasatospora sp. NPDC030952 | reverse complement strand
CCCCGACGGGAGTTGGTGCGTCCCCGTTGTCGGGGGAGCCAACCTCCCCCCTCTCACCCCACCCGCCCTACCAGTGGAAACGACAGCCACCCCCCCCACGCACGCCCCGGCCTCGGTGCCGGGCGCCGTCGTCGTTTCCGGGGCGTAGCGGAGCCACGCAAGGGGGTGCGTCGGGGGTGGGCGCCCGCTTTGGGACGCTCTGACGGAATCCGTACAGGCCTTCGAACAAAGGCGCCGCCCTTATGCCGCAAGGGCCGGTATGGTCTGGGGTAACCGTGGACGCGGGGTACCGGAGTCCCCCTGCGCGAGGAGTCCCAACGTGCTGATCACCCATGACACCGAGTGCGCGCTGAGCATCCTCGTGGATCTGCTCAACACGGCACCCGAGGTGTGCGGCGACGAGCGACTGCCGGACGTCGCCGCGCTGGACGCCTTCGTGGTCCGCCAGGAGATCAGCGAGATCGACTCTCTGACCGAGGACGACCTGCGCCAGGTGCACGAGCTGCGCACCCGGCTGCGCGAGGTGTTCGGGACGGAGTCCACCGAGGCGGCCGCCGAGCTGGTCAACGCGATCGTCGCGGCCGCCGGGACGACGCCCCGACTGGTCAACCACGACCACCACGACTGGCACATCCACTACTTCGCGCCGCACGCCGCGCTCGGCCCCCACCTGGCGGCGGAGCTGGGCATGGCCCTGGCCTTCATCCTGATGGCGGGCGAGCGGGAGCGGCTGCGCCGGTGCGAGGCGCCGGACTGCGCGCGGGTCTTCGTGGACCTCTCCCGGAACCGCTCGCGGCGCTACTGCGACAGCCGCACCTGCGGCAACCGGCTGCACGTCGCCGCCTACCGGGCGCGGCAGCGGTCGGCGGAGGCCGTCGCCTCCGCCTGACCCGCCTGCCTCCGGTCGGCGCGCCTCAGATGCCGCGCTTGCGGAGGATCTCCTCGATGTCGGCGAAGTCGCCGAGACCGTCGTCCCGCTTGCCCGTCTGCTTCTTCGCGGGCGCCTTGGGCGCTTGGGCCACGGCCGGGCGCTCGGGGGCCGGACCGGCGGCGGCCGGGCGCTCCGGGGAGTCCTCCAGGGCTCCGCGGCGGTCGATCCAGCGGGTGACGACCAGCAGGGCCGCGGAGACGCCGAGCAGCACGATGCCGGTCCACACCCGGGGGTCGAAGACCAGCCTGGTCGCCCAGTCGGCGAACTCCCGGCCGATGGTGCCGGCCAACGGGAACAGGCCGGTCAGGTAGAGCCCGGCGGGCAGCAGCGCCACCGCGAACCAGCGGGTCGCCGAGCGGAAGCGCCGGCGCCAGGCCCGTTGGCCCGCGACGGCCACGCCGCCGGCCGTGAGGAGGAAACTGATCGCCGCGGTCAGCACGAGTGGGCCCCTTCGTCTCCGGTCGTCCTGGTCATCGGTGCCTCCCTGTCGGTCCGTCCTCGGGCGCACCGCCGGGCGGGAACGGGCACCCACTAGTGGAACACTGGGGGGATGATCGATGGTTCCCTCCCCCGCCTCGAGTTCTGGTGCGACCTCCAGTGCCCGGACTGCCGTACCGCCCTGGACGACGTACGGGCGCTGCGCGCCCAGTACGGCGACGCGCTGCCCGTGGAGCTGCGGCACTTCCCGCTGGAGAAGCACAAGCACGCCTACGCCGCGGCGGAGGCGGCCGAGGAGGCGTTCGCCCAGGGGCTGGGGTGGCCGTTCGTGGAGGCGCTGCTGGCCCGGGTCGAGGAGCTGGACGCCCGGGGGCAGCAGGTGCTGCTGGAGGTGGCGCGGGAGGTCGGGGTGGACGTCGAGGAGGTCGACACCGCGCTGGTCGACGGCCGGCACATGCTGATCGTGGACTCCGACCAGGCCGAGGGCAAGGCGATCGGGGTCACCGGCACGCCGACGTACGTGATCGGTCGCGAGCGGCTGGACGGCGGGAAGAGCCAGGACGGGCTGCGCGAGCGGATCGTCGCCGCCATCGAGGCCGCGAAGGCCTCCTGACGATCCGTCAATTCGTCACAGTGGCTTGCCGAAGCAGCGGTTGACGATCCGGTAGCCGAGCGAGGCGTAGAGCCGGAGGGCGACCTCATTGCCGGCGAAGACGTTCAGGCCGATTTCGCGCACCCCGGCGGCCAGGCACTCCCGCTCGGCGAGCAGCATCAGGGTGCGGCCGTGTCCCCGGCCCCGGTGGGCCGGGGACACCTCGACCACCATGACCCAGGCGAGCGGGGTGCCGTCCGGCAGGTCGCGCAGGTGGAGGTTCACCCAGAGCGAGCCGAGCGGGTCGCCGTCCGCACTGCCCGGGCCGTCCGTGCCGTGGAGCCGGCGCAGGACGACGCCGGGGGTGTCGGCGCCCTGCTGGAGGACGTTGCGGTGGTCCAGGGCCGACTTGGCGTGGGCCTGCTCCTCGGTGAGGCCGGAGTCCATCAGGGAGCGGACGTACTCCCGGGCCGCCCGGTCGATCCAGGCCGGGAACTCCGCGGCGCCGATCGGGCGGGCGGTGACGCCGGCGGGCAGGGCCGGGGTGGCGGTCAGGCTCTTGCCAAGGTTCCGCATCCGCTCGGTGTAGCCGAGGGCGGCGGCGAGCCCGCGGGCGATCGGGGCGGACTCGGGGACCACCACGTCCACCCGGGTGCAGCCCCAGTTGCGCAGCACCTCCTCGGCGGCCAGCGCACCGAAGGTGCCGCGGCCCCTGCCTCGACCCTCCCTGATCTCCAACTCGGATATCTCACCCCAGAGTTGGCTGCCATGGCGGGCCGAGGTGGTGCGCAGCGCACCGACCTGGTGGCCGTTCGCGAGGATCCGCCAGCGTCTGGTGCGGCCGCCGGCCGTGGTGGGTGTCTCCGGGCCCTCGGGGCGCAGCGTGGTGGTCATGTGGTGGTCCCTTCCCCTCGCCGGGGAGGTTATCCACGCGGTCCGTGGCGTCTCCCCGGCGTTCTGCCCGGGCTCGGGATCAGGGGTCGAGGTCGTCCCCGCTGCGCTGGGCGAAGACGTCCATGGCCTTGGCGGTGACCGGGCCGATGCCGGGCAGTTCGCGGTCGTCGACGCGGGTGACGGCCTGGACGTCACGGGTGGTGGAGGTCAGGAAGATCTCCTCGGCGTCCTGCAGGGCGCTGAGCGGGAGGTCGGCCTCCTCGGCGCCGCACCAGTCGATGACCAGCTGCCGGGTGATGCCGGCCAGGCAGCCGGAGGCGAGGGTGGGGGTGAGCAGGCGGCCGTCGACGACCACGAAGACGTTGGTGCCGGTGCCCTCGCAGAGCAGGCCGGCGGTGTTGGCGAAGAGGGCCTCGGAGGCGCCGGCGCGGTGGGCGGCGGCCAGGGCGACGACGTTCTCCGCGTAGGAGGTGGTCTTGAGGCCGGCGACCGCGCTGTGCTCGTTGCGGCGCCAGGGGACGACGAGGGCGGCCGTCTCGTCGGGGCGGCGGTTGATGGCGCCGAGGGCGACCACCAGGGTGGGGCCGGTGGTGCCGCGCTCGGAGCCGAGCGGGGCGTTGCCGCCGGTGAAGGTGACGCGCAGACGGGCCAGCGGGGCCGGGTTGGCGGCGAGCACCTGGGCGCAGGCCTCGCGGACCAGGTCGTGGTCGGGGTCGGGCAGGCCGAGGCCGCGGGCGGAGCGGGTGAGCCGGTCGAGGTGGCGGGTGACCGCGAAGGCCCGGCCGTCGACGGCCTTCAGGGTCTCGAAGACGCCGTCGCCGGTGGTCAGGCCGTGGTCGAGGACCGAGACGGCGGCGTCGGCGGAGTCGACGAGGGTCCCGTTGACCCAGCTCGTGGTGCGGTTGTCCATCGAGGGCTACTCCTAGGCGCGGTGCGGCTCATGATCGGGGTGGGTGTCGCTGTCGATCTCGCTGCCCGACGCTATCGCGACCAGCCGGGCGGCCTTCAGTTCGGTTTCGGCCCATTCGCGCTCGGGGTCGGAGCCCCAGGTGATCCCCGCGCCGGTGCCGAAGCGCAGGACCGGCGCCTGCCGGTCCTGCCGGTCGAGCCAGAAGGTGCGGATGCCGACGGCGAGTTCACCCTCGCCGCGATCGGCGTCGACCCAGCCGACGGCGCCGCAGTAGGGGCCGCGCGGGGCGGTCTCCAGGGCCTCGATGATCCGCAGGGCGCTGGACTTGGGGGCGCCGGTCACCGAGCCGGGAGGGAAGGTCGCGGCGAACAGTTCGGGCCAGCCGGCACCGTCGCGCAGGGTGCCCTCGACGGTGGAGACCAGGTGGACCAGGCCCGGGTGCTTCTCCACGGCGCAGAGGTCGGGGACAGTGACACTGCCGGTCCCGCAGACCCGGCCGAGGTCGTTGCGGACCAGGTCGACGATCATCACGTTCTCGGCGTGGTCCTTCTCGAGGAGGTCGTCCTCGGTGCGGCCGGTGCCCTTGATCGGCCCGGAGGAGACCGTACGTCCGGAACGGTGCAGGTAGAGCTCGGGAGAGGCGGTGGCGATCTCGACGCCGTGCTCGGGCAGTCGGACGGTGCCCGCGTACGGGGCGGGGTTGCCGCGGGCGAGGAGGCCGGTGAGGGCGTCGATGTCGCTGCGGTCGGGGTCGGGCAGCGGGGCGGACATCACCCGGCACAGGTTGGCCTGGTAGACCTCGCCGGCGGCTATGTGCTCGCGGATGCGGCGCACGCCCGCGGTGTAGGCGGCGCGGTCCAGGGAGCTGTGCCAGCTGCCGGCGGCCGGGCCCTGCCAGCCGGCGCCCGAGGGCGGGGCCGGGGCGGGGCGGACGTCGTCGAAGCGGGCGCAGGTCAGCCGGCCCTCGAAGTCGTAGGCGACGGCCCAGTAGCCGGCGGAGTCGAGCGCGGCCGGGTCCGAGGTGACGTCGCGCAGCCCGGTGGCCAGACGGCCGCCGAAGCGGGCGAGCGGGGTGTGGGGGGCGGGGTGGCCGGACACGGTTCTCCTGCGCGGTGGTGCTGGGGGCGGCGGTGCCTGAAGTGTAGGTCGGCGGGCGTGGCCCGGGTCGGGCCCGCGCTCCCCGCACTCCCGGTGCTTCCGGCGCTCCCACCGCTTTCCGCGCCCCCGAGTGCGAGCAGCCGAGTGCGTCGCGCTGGTGTGCGCCGGGTGACCTGCGGGTGATCGTCCGGGAGCGCCGCAGGTGGTGGCCGGTGACCGGCCGGAAGGGCTGACGGGACGGCACTCCACGGGCATCCCCTCGGCACGCTGCGGGAACGGATTTTTAGCTGGCCCGGGAATCCGCTAGAGTTCAACACGTCGCCGGGGAGCGCAGCCGAAGAAAAGCGGTGAAGATCCCGGGAGACAGGCGGACGTAGCTCAGTTGGTAGAGCATCACCTTGCCAAGGTGAGGGTCGCGAGTTCGAATCTCGTCGTCCGCTCGATGGAGAACGGTGTAAGGTCGTTCTTCATGTGTTGCCTGGTGGAGTGGCCGAGAGGCGAGGCAACGGCCTGCAAAGCCGTGTACACGGGTTCAAATCCCGTCTCCACCTCCAAGAGGCGCTCCCGGTTCCGCCGGGAGGCCTCCCCGCGCGATTAGCTCAGCGGGAGAGCACTACCTTGACACGGTAGGGGTCACTGGTTCAATCCCAGTATCGCGCACGTCGGACCTCATGGGTCTGCTGCAGGAACGCCTCACCAGGCGCGATTAGCTCAGCGGGAGAGCACTACCTTGACACGGTAGGGGTCACTGGTTCAATCCCAGTATCGCGCACAGTAACAGGCCCTTCGCGGCCTGCTGCACC
>NZ_JBVIFM010000011.1:0-153388 GCF_055571335.1 Kitasatospora sp. NPDC030952 | reverse complement strand
CAACCGCCACATCAGGCGCGATTAGCTCAGCGGGAGAGCACTACCTTGACACGGTAGGGGTCACTGGTTCAATCCCAGTATCGCGCACAGTAACGGGCCCCTCGGGGCCTGCTGCACAACCGCCACATCAGGCGCGATTAGCTCAGCGGGAGAGCACTACCTTGACACGGTAGGGGTCACTGGTTCAATCCCAGTATCGCGCACAGTAACGGCCGAGGCCGCGATCCGTCAGGGTCGCGGCCTCGGCCGTTTGTCGTTCCGGCTGGACTGAGGCTGGGGCCTCGGGGCTCTCGGGGCCGGAGACCTCTCGGGGCCGGAGACAGAGAAGAGCCGCGTACGGTCGCCCTCACCGACGTCCGTACGCGGCATCTCCGCCTGCCGGGGCGCTCTGCGAACCGCTCTCGCCCGTCCGCGTGTCAACGCGGTCGCGGCCTCCCCGGCGGCACTGCTCCCCGTCCCCAGGGGAACAGTGCCCGTTCTGGTGTACCTCTTACTACGGCCTTGGTGCCCTCGAGGCTTCGACGGCCTCAGCGGCCGATCAGCTCCGCCAGGGCCTCGGCCTGGTTCGCCAGCTGGTCCCACCCACCGAACAGCAGCACCAGGAGCACGGCGCACGGCAGGGCCATGGCCAGCGCCACCGCGGGGTGCCGGGTGGGCTGCTCGGCGGACTGGGACTGGGTGAAGGCCGACCGAGGCCGGCGGGGGGTGCCCGTCTGCTGCGATGCCATGGCCCTGCTCCTGATCCGGTCGAGTTGGCGCGGTGGACGGCTTACCTCGGGGGACGAGCTCCCCGTCCACCGCTGGACACAACGCTATTGGTCGGGGGGCTTCCTGGGCGTCATGCCGTCGTACTGTTCCTCGGGCATCCCGGAGGATGACGCTCAGACTCAAGGCGTACTACCGAAGGGGGAGGGAGGTCCCAGCCCGTCCCCGAGGGAACCCTGAGGGGCAACCCCGAGAAACGATTCGGCACTCCTATGACCTGCAGTTCAGCGCACCATCCGACAATCGCACGGTGGCTTCAGGTGTTGCGTATCAGCACACCGCAGCGGGCAGTCCGTAAGCTGTGCCAGACAGGAACTGACGATGCCCCAACCGACGGGGCCTCACCCACAGGCTGACGGGGAACGAGACATGGCGATGATGCGGCTGAGGCGTGAGGACCCCCGCATCGTCGGGCCGTACCGCCTGCACCGGAGACTGGGCGCCGGCGGCATGGGCGTCGTCTACCTCGGCTCCGACCGCCGCGGACAGCGCGTCGCCCTCAAGCTGATCCGCGCCGAACTCGCCGAGGACCAGGAGTTCCGCACCCGCTTCGCCCGCGAGATCGCCGCCGCCTCCCGGATCCGGGGCGGCTGCACCGCCCGGGTCGTCGGCTCCGACATCGAGGCCGACCGCCCCTGGCTCGCCACCGCGTACGTCCCCGGGCCCTCCCTCTACAAGCGGGTCGGCGACGAAGGACCGCTCAGCTGGCCCGAGGTCGCCCGGATCGGGGCCGCGCTGGCCGACGGGCTGGTCAAGGTCCACGAGGCCGGGGTCGTCCACCGCGACCTCAAGCCCTCCAACATCCTGCTCTCCCCGCGCGGGCCGCGGATCATCGACTTCGGCATCGCCTGGTCGCGCGGCGCCAGCACCCTCACCCACGTCGGCACCGCGGTCGGCTCCCCCGGCTTCCTCGCGCCCGAACAGGTACGCGGCGTCGCCGTCACCCCGGCCACCGACGTCTTCGCCTTCGGCGCCACCCTCGCCTACGCGCTCACCGGCGACACCCCCTTCGGCTCCGGGGCCTCCTCCGAAGTGATGCTGTACCGGGTCGTCCACGAGGAACCGGACCTCTCCGCCGTGCCCCCGCAGCTCGCCCCGCTCATCCGGGCCTGCCTCGCCAAGGAACCCACCGAACGGCCCGGCGCCGCCGCCCTCCACGAGCGGCTCAGCGAACTGGCCGCCCGCGGCGCGGCCACCGCAGGCGGCGGGCGCGGCGCCCGTCGAGGGGCGGCCCCGGCCGCAGCGCCCGCCGACCCGGCCGACGCCCCGCAGGCACCCCAGCAGGAGGACGGACGGCCGGGCGTACCGGCCCCCGGGCGCTCGCCCGAACCCTCCGCACCCGCGCCGCGGGCCCGCGCGGCGGCCGGCCGGGCGGGCGGGCAGCCGGCCGGAGCGTCCGCACGGCGCCCGCACGGCGCGCCGCTCCCCCGGCCCGAGGCCACGCCCGTCACCCGTCCGCTGCGGGAGCGCCCGCACACTCCGCCACCGGCCAGACCCCGGCCCCGGGACCGGCAGCACACCCCGGCGCCCGGGGGGCGGCCGGGCACCGCGCGGCAGCGGCTGCTGCGGCAGCGGCTGGTCGTCTTCGTCACCGTGACGATCGGCGTCGCGCTCGCCATCGCGGCGGCGCAGGGCTGCGAGAACCGGAGCAACCAGGGCGCACGGCCGGCGGTCGGACAGACCGCCCCGGCCGGCCCCCGGGGCGGCGAACAGGCCGTACCCGGGACCTCGGTGGACGTCGCACCGCAGGCCACGGCGACGCCGCTCCCGGCCGCCGCGCGCGGCACCGGGGACAGTGCGTTGGCGCCCGCGCAGGGGCCCGGGCCCGTGGTCGACTGGCCCAACCACAGCTATCCCGACGGGGCGGGCGGGCCCGCCGTCAACCTGAAGGACGGCCGTTCGGTCGGCGGCGGACCCCAGGTCGCGCTGAGCGCGGTGCTGCCGGCTCGGTACAAGGGCCAGCCGGCCGCGGTGGTCGTGCTGCGGCGAGCGGAAGGGGCGGCGCCGGTCGACCTCGTCCAGCTCTACACCTTCGCCGGGGACAACCCCGTCGCCACCACCTCCCGCACCTCCACCGCCGACCCGCAGGCCACGGCCACCTGGCGCCTCGACGGCAGCGCGGTCGTCCGGGAGGAACGCGTGGCCGCCACCGGCGCGGTCATCTCCACCCGCTACACCGTGCGCGGCGACGGCACCCTCGACGAGTCCTGGCCCGGCGCCGGCGCCTCCGGCGGCACCGGCCTCACCACCCCTCCCCCGGCCGCCGCACCGGCACCGCCGACCGCCCCGGCGGGCTGAGCGCGGGGAGTCGGGCGGCGAGTGGGGTGACGTTGCGTGGCTGGAGTGGGGAGTTCCGGCTGACGGGGCGATGGGGATTGCGCGGCGCGCGCGAGAAGTCGGATGGGTCGACTTTCTGTGCTGCGCGGAGAAAGCCGGGGGTGCGGGGGCTGGTGGGTGGGCTTACCGCCGTGAGAACGCGGTGCCGCGGCAGGGGCGGGTTGCAGGGGTAGGTGCAGGAAGTCGGGCAGGCCGACTTCTCGTGTAGCGCCACCGGCAGGGATAGGAAGTCGGGCGGGCCGGATTTCCGTGTGGGCGAGTGAGGGGTGGGTCGCCGCGCGCTCGGGCTGGGGGTGGGGTGATCCGGTGCGGGGCGGGTTGTGAGGGGGGTCAGGGGGTGGTGACGGCGTAGAAGGCTACGGCGGCGGCGGCGCCTACGTTGAGGGAGTCGATGCCGTGGGCCATCGGGATGCGGACGGGGTGGTGGGCGGCGGCGATGGCTCGGGGGGTGAGGCCGTCGCCCTCGGCGCCGAGGAGGAGGGCGGTCTTGGGGAGCGAGTGGGGCGCGAGGGTGGCGAGGTCGACAGCGGTGTCGGCGGGGGTGAGGGCGAGGAGGGTGAAACCGGCGTCGCGGACGGTTTCGAGGGCGGCGGGCCAGGGGTCGAGGCGGGCGTAGGGGACCGCGAAGACGGCGCCCATGGAGACCTTGACGGCGCGGCGGTAGAGCGGGTCGGCGCAGTCGGGTGAGAGCAGGACGGCGTCCATCCCGAGGGCGGCGGCGCTGCGGAAGATCGCGCCGAGGTTGGTGTGGTCGACCAGGCCCTCCAGGACGGCGACCCGGCGGGCTCCGGCGAGCAGGTCGGCGGCGTCCGGGAGGGCCTTGCGCTCCATCGAGGCGAGCGCGCCGCGGTGGACGTGGTAGCCGGTGACGGCCTCGGCGAGCCCGGGTTCGACGACGTGGACGGGGGCGTCGGCCTCGGTGATGACATCGGCCATCACGTCGAGCCACTTGGCGGTCAGCAGCATCGACCGCATCCGGTAGCCGGCCGAGAGGGCACGGCGGATGACCTTCTCCCCCTCGGCGATGAACAGGCCCTCGGCGGGTTCGCGGCGGCGGCGCAGTTCGACGTCGGTGAGGCCGGTGTAGTCGGCGAGGCGGGGGTCGGCCGGGTCGGTGATGGTGCTGGGTTCGGACACCCTGCGATCTTGCCAAGCCGGGGCGGGGAAGGCCAAACGGCGGAAGGGGCGGGGTGGTCCCGGGCTAGTCTGAGTGTAAATATGACCGTATGGCCCGAAATCCGGGCCGATCCTGGGCTCCGTCGGCCTCTGGTGCCACCGGCGACGCCGGTTCCTCCGGTGGGCGCCCACACGGTCGGCAACAACTGCCCCGCGCGAAGCGGCCGCGACCGGCACGGCACCGGTCGGTGGCCGGGCAGGTGTTCGCGCTGCAGATCCTGATCGTGCTGCTGCTGGTGGTGGGGGCCGGGGTGGCGCTGGTGGTGCAGTCGCGCAACGACGCCGACCACGAGGCGCGCAACCGGTCGGTGGCGGTCGCCCAGTCCTTCGCCAACTCACCGGGCATGGTGGCCGCGCTGCGCTCCCCCGACCCGACCGCGATCCTCCAGCCGAAGGCGCAGTCCGCGCGGATCGCCACCGGCGTGGACTTCATCGTCGTGCTCAACAACCAGGGCATCCGGTACACCCACCCCAACCCGGCCCGGATCGGCCAGAAGTTCGTCGGCACCTACGAGCCCGCGCTGCACGGCCAGGTGGTGACCGAGCACCTCAACGGCACGCTCGGACCGCTGGTCCAGGCGGTGGTCCCGGTGTACGCGCCGGACGGCTCGGTGGCCGGGATGGTCTCGGCCGGCGTCACCCTGAGCAAGGTCTCCACCGCGAGCGAGCGCCAGCTGCCGGTGGTGCTGGGCGCGGCGGCGGGCGCGATAGGACTGGCGACGCTGGGGACCGCCCTGATCAGCCGCCGACTGCGGCGGCAGACCCACGGGTTGGGCCCGGTCGAGATGACCCGGATGTACGAGCACCACGCGGCGGTGCTGCACGCGGTGCGCGAGGGCGTGATGATCGTCGGCGGGGACGGGCGGCTGCTGCTCTGCAATGACGAGGCGCGCCGGCTGCTGGACCTGCCGCAGGACGCCGAGGGCCGCCCGGTGACCGACCTGGGCCTGGAGCCCGCGCCACTGGAGCTGCTGACCGCCGACCGTCCGGTGAGCGACGAGGTGGTGCTGGCCGGCGAGCGGCTGCTGGCGGTGAACGTACGGCTGACCGACCAGGCCGGCGGCCCGCCCGGCTGCGTCGCCACGCTGCGCGACTCCACCGAGCTGATGGCGCTGACCGGGCGGGCCGAGGGCGCGCAGCGGCGGCTGCGACTGCTGTACGACGCCGGGGTGACGGTGGGCAGTTCGCTGGACGTGACCCGGACGGCGGAGGAGCTGGCGCAGGTCGCGGTGCCGCGGTTCGCGGACTTCGTCACGGTGGACCTCGCCGAGCAGGTGCTGGCCGGTGAGGAGCCGCCGTCGGTCGGCTCGCTGGGCCAGGTGCGCCGTACCGCGCTCGCCGGGACCGCGGACGACGCGCCGTTCCACCCGGTGGGCACCGTGCTGGACGTGGTCCCGGCCACCCCGCTGGCCGGGGCGATGCACAGCGGCGTGCCCGGCCTGGAGCCGCGGCTCGCGGAGGCGCACGGCTGGCGGGAGCAGGACCCGGAGCAGTCGGCCCAGGTGCTGGCGTACGGGGTGCACTCGCTGGTGCGGGTGCCGCTGCGGGCCCGCGGGGCGCTGCTGGGGGTGGCCCGGTTCTGGCGGGCGGAGCGGCCGGAGCCGTTCGATCCGGAGGACCTGAAGCTGGCCGAGGAGCTCGTGGCGCACGCGGCGGTGTGCATCGACAACGCCCGCCGGTACACCCGTGAGCACGCGATGGCGGTGACCCTGCAGCACAGCCTGCTGCCGCGCAGCCTGCCGGACCAGAACGCGCTGGAGGTGGCGCACCGCTACCTGCCGGCCCAGGCCGGGGTGGGCGGGGACTGGTTCGACGTGATCCCGCTGCCGGGCGCGCGGGTGGCACTGGTGGTCGGCGACGTGGTCGGCCACGGGCTGCACGCGGCGGCGACGATGGGGCGGCTGCGGACCGCGATCCACAACTTCTCCACGCTCGACCTGCCGCCGGACGAGCTGCTGGGGCACCTGGACGAGCTGGTGAACCGGATCGACCAGGAGGAGGGCGGCGGCGCCGAGAGCGCCGGGCTGACCGGGGCGACCTGCCTGTACGCGATCTACGACCCGGTGTCGCGGCGCTGCACGCTGGCCGGTGCCGGGCACCCGCCGCCGGCCGTGGTGGACCCGCAGGGCCGGGTGACCTTCCCGGAGCTGCCGATCGGGCCGCCGCTGGGGCTGGCGGTGCTGCCGTTCGAGACCGTCGAGCTGGAGCTGGCCGAGGGCAGCCGGCTGGTGCTGTACACGGACGGGCTGGTGGAGGACCGCGAGCGGGACATCGACGAGGGCCTGCAGCTGTTGCGGGCGGCGCTGGGCGGGCCGGCCCGCACGCCCGAGCAGACCTGCGCGGACGTGCTCGGGGCGATGCTGCCGGCGCATCCGCAGGACGACATCGCGCTGCTGGTCGCGGAGACCAGGGTGCTGGCGCCGGACCGGGTCGCCCAGTGGGACGTGCCCGCCGAACCGGCGGCGGTGGGGGCGGTGCGGGCGCAGGTGGCGCGGCGGCTCGCGGACTGGGGGCTGGAGGAGGCCGCGTTCGTCACCGAGCTGATCCTGAGCGAGCTGGTGACCAACGCGATCCGGTACGGCTCCGAGCCGATCCGGGTGCGGCTGCTCCGCGACCGCACGCTGATCTGCGAGGTGTCGGACGGCAGCAGCACCTCGCCACACCTGCGGTACGCGGCGACCGAGGACGAGGGCGGGCGCGGGCTGTTCCTGGTCGCCCAGTTCGCGGACCGCTGGGGGACGCGCTACACGGCGACCGGGAAGGTCATCTGGACGGAGCAGCCGCTGGAGTAGCCGCGGCGCGGGAAGTCGGACCGGCCGACTTCCCACGCCGCGCGGGGCCTACCGCCGGAAGGCGGCCGCCAGCACGTTGACCACATCGCCGACCACGATCACCGCCGGGGGCTTGACGCCCTCGGCCTCGACCACGGCGGCGACGGTGCCCAGGGTGGCGTCCACCCGGCGCTGGGCGGCGGTGGTGCCCTCCTGGACGATCGCGACCGGGGTGTCGGCCGCCCGTCCGTGGGCGACCAGCTCGGCGGCGATCGCGCCGATCTTGTCCACGGCCATCAGCAGCACCAGGGTGCCGCTCATCCCGGCGACGGCCGGCCAGTTGGTGACCGAGCGCGGGTCGTCCGGGCCGACGTGGCCGGAGATCACGGTGAACTCCTGGGTCAGCCCGCGGTGGGTGACCGGGATGCCGGCCGACTCCGGGACGCTGATCGAGCTGGAGATGCCGGGCACCACGGTGACCGGGATGCCGGCCTCGGCACAGGCCAGCAGCTCCTCGCCGCCGCGGCCGAAGACGTACGGGTCGCCGCCCTTGAGCCGGACCACGAACTTCCCGGCCTTGGCGTGGTCGATCAGCGCCTGGTTGATCGCCTCTTGGGCCATCTGGCGCCCGTACGGGATCTTGGCGGCGTCGATCACCTCGACGTGCTCGGGCAGCTCGGCGAGCAGTTCGCGCGGGGCGAGGCGGTCGGCGACCACCACGTCGGCGTCGGCGAGCAGGCGGCGGCCACGCACGGTGATCAGGTCCGGGTCGCCCGGGCCGCCGCCGACCAGGGCGACGCCGGCGCCGTGCGTGCGGTAGGAGCGGGCGGCCAGCGAGCCGTCCCGCAGGCCGCCGACCACGGCGTCGCGCAGGGCCGCGGAGTGCCGCGGGTCGCCGGTGAGCACGGCGACGGTGGCGCCGGCGTCCCGGCCGCTGGCCGGGGTCCAGGCGGTGGCGGCGGAGGCGTCGTCGCTGCGGGCGCAGAACACCCGCTCGCGCTCGGCCTCGGCGCTGACCGCCGCGTTGACCGCCGGGTCGTCGGTGGCGACCAGGACGTACCAGGCGCCGGTCAGGTCGCCGTCCGCGTACGGGCGGGCGTGCCAGGTCAGCTCACCCGCGTCGGCCATCGCCTGGACGGCCGGGGTGGTGGCCGGGGATATCAGGTGCAGCTCGGCGCCGGAGGCGATCAGGGCCGGCAGCCGACGCTGCGCGACCTGGCCGCCGCCGACCACGACGACGCAACGGCCGGCCAGCAGCAGGCCCACCGGGTACGGGGTACGGCCCTCGGTGCTGGGGTGCGGGGTGGGCGCGCTCATCGGCGGTGCTCCTGATCGGGGACGAGGGGTTCGGGGCAGTGCGGTGGTACGCCGCTCCGCGGGCCGGCGCGCCCTCGGGCCGGTCCGCGGAGCGGGTGAGGTGGTGCGTCAGGCCTTCTCGGTGACCCCGGCGGAGTCGAAGGTGGCTACATCGTGCATCGCGCGGGCCGCACTCTGCACCAGCGGGAGCGCCAGCAGGGCGCCGGTGCCCTCGCCGAGCCGCAGGTCCAGGTCGATCAGCGGACGCAGGCCGAGCTTCGCCAGCGCGGCCTGGTGGCCGGGCTCGGCGGAGCGGTGGCCGGCGATGCAGGCGGCCAGCACCTCGGGGGCGATCGCCTTGGCGACCAGCGCGGCCGAACCGGCGATCACGCCGTCCAGCACCACCGGGGTGCGCAGCGACGCGGCTCCGAGCAGGAAGCCGGCGATGGCCGCGTGCTCCAGGCCGCCGATGGCGGCGAGGACGCCGATCGGGTCGTTCGGGTCGGGCTGGTGCAGGGCGAGCGCGGCGCGGATGACCTCGATCTTGCGGGCGTGGGTCTCGTCGTCGATGCCGGTGCCGCGGCCGGTGACCTCGGCCGGGTCCAGGCCGGTGAACACCGAGATCAGGGCGGCCGAGGCGGTGGTGTTGGCGATGCCCATGTCGCCGGTGACCAGTGCCTTGTTGCCGGCCGCGACCAGGTCGCGGGCGGTCTCGATGCCGACCTCGATGGCCTGGAGGGCCTCCTCGCGGGTCATCGCCGGGCCCTGGGTCATGTCCGCGGTGCCGGGCTTGACCTTGCGCGGCAGCAGACCGGTGGCGCGGCCCTGCTGGACGGCCTGCGGCAGCTCGGCGGCGACGCCGACGTCCACCACGCAGACCTCGGTGCCGATCTGCTTGGCGAAGGAGTTGATCACCGCTCCCCCGGCCAGGAAGTTGCCGACCATCTGGGCGGTCACCTCCTGCGGCCACGGGCTGACGCCCTGGGCGTGCACGCCGTGGTCACCCGCGAAGATCGCCACGCAGGCGGGCTCCGGGATCGGCGGCGGGCACTTGCGCGACAGGCCGCACAGCTGGGCGGAGATGATCTCCAGCATGCCGAGCGAGCCGGCCGGCTTGGTCATCCGCTTCTGGCGGTCCCAGGCCTCGCCGAGCGCCTTGGCGTCCAGCGGGCGGATCCCGCGCAGGGTGTCGGCGAGCAGGCTCTGCGGCTCCTCGCCGGGCAGCGCGCGGTTGCCGTACTGCTCCTCGTGGACCACCCAGGCGAGCGGGCGCTTCTTGGCCCAGCCCTGCTGCTCCAGCTCCGGCTCGTCCGGGAAGGAGTCGACGAAGCCGACGCACAGGTAGGCGACGACCTCCAGGTGCTCGGGCAGGCCCAGCTCGCGGACCAGCTGCTCGTCGTCGAAGAAGCTCACCCAGCCGACGCCCAGGCCCTCGGCGCGGGCGGCCAGCCAGAGGTTCTCGACGGCGAGGGCGGCCGAGTACGGGGCCATCTGCGGCTGGGTGTGCCGGCCCAGGGTGTGCCGGCCGCCGCGGGTGCGGTCGGCGGTCACCACGATGTTCACCGGGGTCTCGAGGATGGCCTCGATCTTGATCTCCCGGAACTGCTTGGCCCGGCCCTTCGGCAGCGAGTCCGCGTACGCCTCGCGCTGGCGCTCGGCCAGGGCGTGCATCCGCCTGCGGGTCTTCGCCGAGCGGATCACCACGAAGTCCCACGGCTGCGAGTAGCCGACGCTGGGCGCGGTGTGGGCGGCCTCCAGGACGCGGATCAGCACCTCGTGCGGGATCGCGTCCGGGCGGAAGCCGTTGCGGATGTCGCGGCGCTCGCGGATCACCTGGTGGACGGCGTCGCGGCCGGCCTCGTCGTAGCCGGGGGCGGCGGGGCCGCGCGGCTCGGCGGGCTCGGCGACCTGCTCGGCCTCGGCGGCGGGGGCCTCGGACGGGTCGACGGGCTGCTCGGGCTGCTGGTCGGCGGGCTGCTCGGCCTGGGCCTCGGGCTGCGGCTCCTCGGTGGCGAGGGCCCCGGCCGCCTCGGCCTCGGGGGCGACGGCCTCGGCGGGCTGCTCCCCCGGCTGGTCGGCGGCGGCTTCGGCGGGCTGCGCGACCGGCTGCTCCGGCTGCTCGGCGTGTTCGGCCTGCTCGGTGGCGGGGGCCTCCTCCTGGACGGCCTCCGGCGCGGCGGCGAGGGCGACGGGCTCGGCCTGCTCCGCGGTGGGCTCGGCCGTCGGCTCCTCGGCGGCCGGGGCCTCCGCGGGCTGCTCGGCTTCGGGGGCGACTGCCTCGGCGGGCTGGGCAGCCTCGGCGGGCTGGTCAGCAGCGGCGTCGACCGGCTGCTCGGTGACCGGCTCGGCCTGGGCTTCGACGGCCGGCTCGGCCGGTACGGCCTCCGGCTGCTCACCCTCGGTGACGACGGGCTGGACGGCGACCGGCTCCGCCACGACGGTCTCGGCGGCAACGGCCTCGGCTGCGACGGCCTCCTGGTCGGCGCCCTCGGGAACGGCCTGGCCGGAGGGCATCTCACCGGTGCCGGCGGCGGTCTCGGCGACCGGCTCGGCCGGGACCTCGACGACCGGCTCGGCCTGAACCGCCTCGACCTGGGCCACCTCGGCCTCGGTCATCCCGGTGACCTGCCCGGCCTCCTGGATCGCCTCGGCGGCCGGGGCCGGCTCGGCGGCGGCCTGCGGCGCGTCGGCGGCCGCTATGGGAGCGGGCTGCTCCGCTGCCGTCTCCTCGGCCGCCGGGGCCTGCTGGGGCGCCTCGACCTTGGGCAGGCCGTGCGGGGTCGGGGCGGCGAGGAAGGCGGAGATCCGGCGCGGCTGGCCGGCCGGGGCGGCGGCCTCGGTCTGCTCGGCGGGCGCGGCGGGCGCCGACTGCTCGGCGGCCACGACCGGCGCGGCACCGGCCTCGGTCCCGGCAGTCTCGGTCACCGCAGTCTCGGGCGCGGCGGCCTCGGTCACGGTGGCCTCCGTGGTCTCCACGGCGGCGGCGTCCACGACCACGGTCTCGATCGCGGGGCTCTCCACGGCGGCGGCCTCGGCGACCGGCTGCTCGGCGGCCTCGGTCGGGGCCGACTCGGCCACCACGGCTTGGGCCGCCTGCGCGGCCTCGGGGACCGGCTGGACCTGGACGGCCTCGGCGACCGGCGCGGCCGGAACCGCCTCCGGGGTCTCGATGACCTCGATGACCTCGATCGCCCCGACCGTCTCGACGGTCATCAGCCCCTCGACCGGCGGCGCGGCCAGCGGCACCTGCTGGTAGCCCTGCGGCACCTGGTGAACCGTCGGACCGGCGTCGGCCGTGGTGGGAACCGGGGCCACCGGCGCGGCGGGCGCCATCGGGGCGGCCTGCGGCACGCCCTGCGGCGCGGCGCCCGGGACCGGCACGACGGCCTCGCCCATCGGCGGCCGGCCGACGACCGGGATGCCGTGCGCGGGCGTACCGCCCTGCGTGGGGCCGCGGTCGGCCAGCGAACGGACCGGCACCTGGCCGGTCATCAGCGAGGGGTCCGGGATCGGCGGACCGGCGTGCAGCGGGCGGCGCGGCGCCTGAGCCTGGGTCATCGGCTGCTGCGGCTGCGCCGGGGCGGCGTGCAGCGGCTGCTGCTGGACGTGCTCACCGCCGAGCACCGGCGGGTCCACCGGCGGCCAGGACGGCTCGACCGGGGTGCCGTCCGGCTGCGCGAACGGCGCCTGCTCGGCGCCCCAGGAGCCCTGCGGGCCGGGCATCAGCAGGACGTCGTCCTCGTCGTCCAACCCGTCCGGCTGGTCGACGAAGTGGAACGCCGGACGGGCCGCGCCCTGGTCGACGGTCCAGCCGTCGCCCGGGGCGGCCGGGGCCGGCACGCCGGGGACGGCGAAGTTCGGCTGGCCCTGCGGCGGGATCACGCCCACGCCGGGCAGGCCGCCGACCGGCGCCGCCGGGTGGGGGATCACCCCGCCGTCGGTCGCGACGCCCTGCAGGGGTGCAACGCCCGCGACGCCCTCCGGTCCGCCGAGCGGGTCCGGCCCGGCGTTCAGGTGCTCCGGCAGTCCCTCGCCCGGGACGTGGCCGCCATCGGTCATTGTCAAAGCTCCTTCCAGGCCGCTGCCGCGCCCCTTGGCGACGCGATCACCGACCGCAGCGCCCATCCGCACGGGCCGGGCCTGCACCGACCCGCCCCTCAACACACGCGGCCGCCGCGCCGTGGCGCTGCGGCCCAAGTCCTTCCGGCGCGCTGCGGCACCCCGGCCCGGGCACCGCCGATGAGGGCGGTGCACCATCTGAATCAACGACAACCCGGAGCAACCGGCACGACCGCACCGGACCCTACGGCATTCTCCAGGTCCGGCACGCGGCCCGTCGAATTGCCCACACTCCGAGCGGAACCGGGTTGCACCACGTCAAAAAGGTGACAAACCGACCGAATCGGGTGGGTCGTCGGCGGCTGCAGCCGCCTGGGACGCCACACTACCGGCCCGGCGCGGCGACCTCTCGAATCGGTGTCCGGATGCGACCTGGATCACCGCGCGGTGCGCCCGGCGGTCCCGGCGCACACCCGAGGCCTTCACACGATCTGCTCACCCCAGAGCAGCAGTGCGCCGCTCGCGCCCGACCCGAGCGCCAGTGCGCCGCCGTCCTCGGCGGCCTGCAGCGGGGTGGACTGCAACAGCGTGCCGTCCGCCCGGTACCCGGCCCCGGCGATCGCCCGGTGGATCTCCTCGGCCTCGGCGAAGGTCCGGGCGAGGGCGACGAAGCGCTCGGGCTTGCGTGCCAGCACCGCGCGCACCACGTCGAGGCCGCCGGACTCCACCACGGCCGCGTCCGGCTCCGGCAGTCCGCCCAGCACCTCGGGGCCCTTCCCGTACACCGTCTCCACCTCGACGCCGTACCGGCGGGCGTTGACGGTGAGTCGGGCGCAGGCCGAGCGGGAGCCCTCGACGGCGACCACGGCGGCGCCGAACCGGGCCGCCTCCACCGCGAGGGCTCCGCTGCCCGCGCCGACCGACCAGACGAGGTCCCCGGGACGTGCACCCAGACGGGCCAGCACCAGGGCGCGCACGTGCGCGGGCAGCGCCTCCGATGCGCCCGGTACGTCCTCCGTGCGCCCGGCGCCCGCATAGGCGTCGCCGGGGAGCGCCCAGCCGCGGTCCGCGCCGGGGTAGCCGAGCGGGCGCCCGGCGAGCCAGCCGGCCGCCTCGCCGACCGCGCCGGCCTGGGCACCGCCGCCGATCACCAGCACCACATTGGGGTCGCGCCAGACGTGGTCGGCGATCCGGTCGGAGGTGAGGACGGTGACGTCCTCCTCCGGGGTGCCGAGGGCCTCGCAGACCACGAAGGTGCGGTGCACCCCGCGCAGCATCAGGGCGAGTTCGCCCGGCCCGGCGCCCGGGGCGGTGAGCACCGCGACCTTGGGGTGGGCCCGGCAGATGTTGGCCGCGCGGCGCAGCCGTCCGCCGTGGGCACTGACCACCTGGGCGTCCTCCCAGGGCATGCCGGCCCGGGCGAAGGCGGTGGCGACGGAGGAGACGGCGGGCAGGACTTCGAGCTCGAGGCCGTACTCGGGGCGGCGCAGGGTGCGCACCACGCCGAAGAAGCCCGGGTCGCCCTCGGCGACCACGACGGCGGCGCCGCGGTGCTCGGCGATCGTGCGGGCGGCCTGCTGGATGTTGCCGAGGGCGAGCCGCTCGGCGTCCTCCGGCACCGGGAGGGCGTCCAGTTGGTAGGGCGCTCCGGCCACCAGGGTCGCCGCGGCGAGGGCCGCGCCGGCGGCCTCGGTCAGTGGCGTACCGTCCCACCCGATGACCGTGATCCGGTCAGCCATCTGCGGCCGTTCTCCCTCGACTCGTTGCGCGGCTCGTTGCGCGGCTCGTGGCGCCGGCTGTGCGGCGCCGGTGGAGAGGCTACCGGGTGTGGTCCCCCGGAGGCCGACATCTCGCACACATGTCCGCGCCGCGCGGGTGACCGGCGGGGGAATGCGGGGGAATGCGGGGGGCGGGATCAGTCGCGCAGCACGTAGCGGTGGTCGCCGTGCCAGCCGTCGCGGTGCAGTTCGGGCGACTCCAGGTCCTCCGGGAGCAGGCTCCACAGGATCAGGTCGCTGCGGCTCTCCTCCACGACCTCGCCGGACTCGCCGCGGACTATCCAGGCGCTGCGCAGCACGCCCTCGCTGATGCCGCCGATCTTCTGGGCGACCTGCTGGGCGGAGGTGTTGCCGGCGGCGGTGCGCAGCTCCAGGCGCAGGAAGCCGCGGTCCTCGAACAGCCACTGGGCGACGCCGAGGACGGCCTCCGGGGCGTAGCCCTCGCCGCGCGCCCAGACGGCGGTGACGTAGGAGATCTCGGTGCTGCGCAGCCGCCAGTCGGTGTTGCGCAGTTCGACCAGGCCGACCAGGCGCTGGGTGAGGTGCTCGGTGACGGCGAAGACGATGCCGCGTCCGCCGGCGCGGTGGGCGGGGGCGAGGGTGCGGGCGAGCTCGGCCGCGTACTCCTCGGTGAAGGGGTGCGGGAGGTCGGTCCAGGCCAGTACGAGGTCGTCGGCCATCATCGTGGCCAGGCCCGGGGCGTCATCCTCCGCAAGGGGCCGCAGCAGCAGCCGTTCGGTGCTGATGGCGGTCTCGGGGAAGCTCGCTGCCATGCCGTCTCTCCTCGCCGGGTTGTGAACACAACACCGTACGCCTCCGGCGCGCCCCGGGTATCAGGCGGTGCGCGGCCCGCGCGACGGTGCGTCAGAACCCGGTCTGCCGTGGTGTCCCTGGTGCATACTGCCCGACCGGGCCCCCGCCGAGGTGCGGCGGGGGCCCGGTCGGGCACTACGAGGTATGACCGTACGACGATCAGAAGGCCGGGATGACCGAGCCCTGGAAGGTGTCGTTGATGTACTTCTTGACCTCGTCGGAGTGCAGCAGCTCGGCCAGCTTCTTCACCCGCGGGTCGTTCTCCTTGCCCTTCTTGACGGCGAGGATGTTGGCGTACGGGTTGCCCTCCGCCTTCTCCAGCACCAGGGCGTCGGTGGCCGGCTTCAGGCCGGAGTCGATCGCGTAGTTGCCGTTGATCACGGCGGCGTCGAGGTCGGTGATGGAGCGGGGCAGCTGGGCGGCCTCCAGCTCCTTCCACTTGAAGTTCTTCGGGTTGCCCGTCACGTCCGCGGGAGTGGCGGCGGTGCCGGCGCCGTCCTTGAGGGTGATGAGCTTGTTGTCGGCGAGCAGCTTGAGCGCCCGGCCCTCGTTGGTGGCGTCGTTCGGCACACCGATGGTGGCGCCGTCCGGCAGGTCGTTGATGGACTTGACCTTCTTGGAGTAGACGCCCAGCGGCTCCAGGTGAACGGGCTCGACCGGGACGATGTCGGTGCCGTTCTTCTTGTTGAAGTCCTCCAGGTACGGGACGTGCTGGAAGTAGTTGGCGTCGGCCGAACCATCCTGCACCGCCGTGTTCGGGGTCACGTAGTCGGTGACCTCCTTGATGTCGAGCTTCAGGCCCGCCTTGGCCGCGAGGTTGTCCTTGACGAACTTGAGGATCTGCGCGTGCGGGGTCGGGCTGGCCACGACCTTCAGCGGCGCGTTCGGGTCCGAGGAGGACGAACCCGAGCTGCCGCACGCGGCCAGCGACAGGGCGAGGCCGGCGGTGGCGAGGACACTGGTGAACTTCAGAACGTTGCGCACGAAAAGTGCCTTTCTGCGTGGTACGGGGAGCCGCGTCCGGAGGTCGGACGAGGGAGGTCTAGGAGGCGACGAGGTCCTCGTCGGGGGCGGTGGCACGCGGGGGGAGCAGGCGGGTGCGTCCGCCGCCGCGGCCCCGGTTGGCCAGCCGGCGCACGGCGTAGTCGCCGGCCAGCTGGATGATCGTGACGATGATCGCGATCTCGGCCACGATGATCCACATGAAGGTGGTCTCGAAGCGCAGGTAGCCGTACCGGTAGGCGAGGTCGCCGAGGCCGCCGCCGCCGACCGTGCCGGCCATCGCGGAGTAGCCGATCAGCGCGATGACGGTGGTGGTGACGGAGGCGACGATGCCGGGCAGCGCCTCGGGCACCAGCGTCTTGCGCACCAGCGTCCAGGTGCTGCCGCCCATCGCCTGGACGGCCTCGATCAGGCCGCGGTCGACCTCCCGGACGGAGGTCTCGACCAGCCGGGCGAAGAACGGGATCGCACCGACCGTCAGCGGCACGGTCGCGGCCTGCCAGCCGAGGGAGTTGCCGGTCAGCCACCGGGTGAAGGAGATCAGCGCGATCATCAGGATGATGAACGGCAGCGAGCGGGTGAGGTTCACGATCGCGCCGAGCACCTTGTTCACCGGCTGGTTCTGCAGCGCGCCACCCTTGGAGGTGAGCACCAGCAGGACGCCGAGCGGCAGGCCGAGCAGCACGGTGCAGACGGTCGAGACCCCGACCATCTGGAAGGTCTCCTGGGTGGCGGGCCACATCAGGTCCTGCATCTGGTCCCAGCTCAGGCCAGTCATGCCACCGCTCCGTTCGCCGCGCCGATCACGTCCACCTGCAGGCCCTGCTCGCGCAGGTAGCCGATCGGCACCACGTTGTCCTGGTGGCCGCCGGGCAGCTCGACCCGCATCCGGCCGACCATCCGGCCGGCGATGGTCTCCACCGCGGCGCCGAGGATGTTGATGTCGATCTGGTAGGTGCGGGCCAGCTGGGAGACGAAGGGCTGCGCCGGGGTGTCGCCCTGGAAGGTGATCTCCAGGACGGTCGCGCCGGGGTGGCCGGTGCCGAACTCGCTGAGCGGGAACAGCTCGCGCGCCAGCTCGGAGCCGGGCTCGGCCAGCAGGTCGGTCAGCTCGCCGGACTCCACCACCCGGCCGCCGCGCATCAGGGCGGCGGAGTCGCAGACGGACTTGATGACGTCCATCTCGTGGGTGATCAGCAGGACGGTCAGGCCCAGTTGCTGGTTGAGGTCGCGCAGCAGCTTGAGGATCGAGCGGGTGGTCTCCGGGTCGAGCGCCGAGGTGGCCTCGTCGGAGAGCAGCACCTTGGGGTCGCCGGCCAGGGCGCGGGCGATGCCCACCCGCTGCTTCTGGCCGCCGGAGAGCTGGTTGGGGTAGCTGCGGGCCTTGTCGCCGAGGCCGACCAGGTCGAGCAGTTCGGCGGCCTTGCGGCGGCGCTGGGTGCGGTCCAAGCCGATGATCTCCAGCGGGAGTTCGACGTTCTGCTGCACCGTGCGGGAGGAGAGCAGGTTGAAGTGCTGGAAGACCATGCCGATCCGGCGGCGCGCCTCGCGCAGGTCCTTGCCGGCCCGGTTCTCGCCGCCGGACAGCGCGGTCAGCTCGACCCCGTCCACGGTGACCGTGCCGGAGGTCGGACGCTCCAGCATGTTCACGCAGCGGATGAGGGTGGACTTGCCGGCGCCGCTGGTGCCGACGACTCCGTAGACCTCGCCCGGGCGGACGTGCAGGTCGACACCGGCGAGGGCGGTCACCTCGCGGCCTCGGGAACGGTAGACCTTCGTCAGGTCCGTGGTGGTGATCACAGCTGCTTCCGTGGGTCGGGGGCGGGCGGCGGTGTCGGCCGTTCGACCGGGTGTGCGGTCGGCGGCGTCCTACGACGCGTCACCAGGGGGATCCGGACCTGCCACCCCTTGATCGTGGCCGCAGAACGGCCGGGCCGCGCGACGGCGTGGCCCTAACGAGTCATCGACGGCCGCGGGTCGGCGGGCACGCCGGAGGGAGGGATTCCGGTCTTCCGGGAGGGCGGCGCGCTCACACGGGCAGGAGCGGCGCCGGAGTCTCGCTTCGGGGCGCGAGGTCTCGCTTCGGGGCGCGAGGAGGAGGCACCCTCGACGGGGTGCCGGGGGCGGTGGCCCTCAGCAGTGACACATTCGACGGCACATGGCACGCTCACCTGCCGGCAGCGTGCCGGTGGGGGTCCAGTTCGTCGTCGCAGTCATGTGAGCCAGTAAAACAGATGGGTCGATTTACGCCCAACTGTTCGGGCCCGACTGTCCGCATTGCGGACACGGGCCGCCCCGGAACTGCGGCGGAACGCCTCGACGCCGCCACCGGGGCGTCCGGATGGTGGCGGCGTCGAGGTGCCCGGAGGCGGGCGGGGCTCAGGCGGTCGCGGCCAGCGGGGCGACGACCGGCTTCTCCAGGTGCACGAAGCTCAGCCGGCTGGTGACCGGCTCGACCGCGGTCTGCCGGTAGCCCTGGCGGGCGTACAACCGCAGGTTGCCGAGGCTCCGGTGACCGGTGAACAGCCGGAAGGCCGTCACCTGGCGGCCGTCCTCGGCCAGCCGGCGCTCCAGCGCGTCCAGGAGCCGGCCGCCCAGGCCGTGCCGCTGCATCCGGGGGTGGACGACCAGACGCCCTATCCGGCCGATGCCCTCGGCGTCCACATGGCCGCGCACGGCGCCGACCACCTCATCGCCCAGCCGGGCGACCAGGACGTGCTGCTCGGTCAGTTCGGCGCGCAGGCTCTCCAGGGTCTGCGTCAGGGGCTCGATCGCCCAATCGCCGTACAGCTCCGCCTCGGGCTGGTAGCCCAGGTACTGGAGCTTGAGGATCTGCTCCGCGTCCTCGGCCGCAGCAGCCGAGATGATCACGCTCATGCCCATGTGGAGGGGCCTCCCCAGTCGTCGTGCCCGGCGCGCAGAGGGTGGCGCGCTCACGCTCAGTATCCGAGCGTATGCGCCACCGTCAAGAGTGACGTTCGCCAGCGTGCTACCCGGGTGTCAGGTTCTCTCAACCTTCGACGGGGCAGACGTGGCAAGGGTCACGCCGGGGCCGGGGTGGGGGCGACGCGCCGTGGGCGGGGCGGGGCGAGCTGTGGGGCGCTCGGGTGACCCGGGGCTGGGGCGTGCAGCAGGGGAAGGGGGGTGAGGAGGGGCGGGGGCAGACGTGGCAAGGGTCACGCCGGGGCCGGGGTGGGGGCGACGCGCCGTGGGCGGGGCGGGGCGAGCTGTGGCGCGCTCGGGTGACCCGGGGTGGGGGCGTGCAGCAGGGGAAGGGGGACGAGGAGGGGCGGGGCCCCGCCCGGTCAGGGGTAGCGCTCGGCGTGCAGCAGCAGTCGCAGGCAGGCCAGGCAGCGGGAGCGGGTGGGGCCGATGGAGCCGCGCGGCATGCCGAGGCGTTCGGAGAGCTCGCGGTAGGTGGGCGGCGGATCCTCGGCGAGGGCCGCGATCAGCTGCGGGCAGCGGCCGGGCAGGGCGGCGACGGTCTCGCGGACCACGCGGCGGCGGAGTTCGGCGAGGAAGACGTCCTCGGCGGAGGGGACGGGCGGAAGGGGGGTGCACACACCGTGCATGACGGGCCCGGGCGGGGCCGGTTACGCCCGGACCGGGGCGCGCACGCGGGAGGGGCGTGACGGTCGGACCGTCACGCCCCTCGCGCGCTGCCCCAGGGGTCGATCCCCGTTACGCGGGGATCAGCCCTGGGCCCACTCCTGCTGCCGCGCCAGGTCCGCCTTCACCTCGGCGAGCTGGACCGCGACGGCCGAGGGGGCGGTGCCGCCGCGCCCGTTGCGGGCGGCGATGGCGCCGTGCACGCTGAGCACCGTCCGGACCTCGGGGGTCAGGTGCTCGGAGATCGAGGCGAACTGCTCGTCCGTCAGGTCGGACAGTTCGATGCCCTGGGCCTCGCAGACCTTGACGCAGGCGCCGGCCACCTCGTGCGCGACCCGGAACGGCACACCCTGCTTGACCAGCCACTCGGCGATGTCGGTGGCGAGCGAGAAGCCGGCCGGGGCCAGCTCCTCCAGCCGCTCCCGGTGCACGGTGAGGGTGGCCATCATCCCGGTGAACGCGGGCAGCAGCACCTCCAGGGTGTCGCAGGAGTCGAAGACCGGCTCCTTGTCCTCCTGGAGGTCCCGGTTGTAGGCGAGCGGCAGCGCCTTGAGGGTCGCCAGCAGGCCGGTCAGGTTGCCGATCAGCCGGCCGGACTTGCCCCGGGCCAGCTCGGCGATGTCCGGGTTCTTCTTCTGCGGCATGATCGAGGAGCCGGTGGAGAAGGCGTCGTGCAGGGTGATGAAGCCGAACTCCTTGGTGTTCCAGATGATCACCTCCTCCGCGATCCGGGAGAGGTTGACGCCGATCATCGCGGTGACGAAGGCGAACTCGGCGACGAAGTCGCGCGAGGCGGTGCCGTCGATGGAGTTGCCGACCGAGCCGCCCTCGAAGCCGAGGTCGGCGGCGACGGCCTGCGGGTCGAGGCCGAGCGAGGAGCCGGCCAGCGCGCCGGAGCCGTAAGGGGAGACGGCGGTGCGGGCGTCCCACTGGCGCAGCCGCTCGGCGTCCCGGCCGAGGGCCTGCACGTGCGCGAGGACGTGGTGGGCGAACAGCACCGGCTGGGCGTGCTGGAGGTGGGTGCGGCCCGGCATCGCGGTGTCGGGGTGTGCCTCGGCGAGGCCGACCAGGGCGTGCTGGAGGTCGAGCAGCAGGCCGCCGATGGTCCTGGCGTGGTCCCGCAGGTACATCCGGAACAGGGTGGCGATCTGGTCGTTGCGCGAGCGCCCGGCCCGCAGCTTGCCGCCGAGGTCGGCGCCGAGGCGCTCCAGCAGGCCGCGCTCCAGGGCGGTGTGGACGTCCTCGTCGGCGACGGTGCCGACGAAGGTGCCGGCCTGGACGTCGGCGAGCAGCTGGTCGAGCCCGGCCAGCATGCCGGCCAGTTCCTCGTCGGAGAGCAGTCCGGCCTTGTGGAGCACCCGGGCGTGGGCCTTGGAGCCGGCGATGTCGTAGGGGGCGAGGCGCCAGTCGAAGTGGACCGAGGCGGAGAGCTTGGCCAGCGCCTCGGACGGGCCGTCGGCGAAGCGCGCGCCCCAGAGGCGGACGTCAGTCACTCCTCGGGCGGACTGCTGGGCGGTCATCGCGGTGGCTCCTTCACACATGTACGGTGGGTGGCATAAGTATGCATCACACCGTATGAAACACAAAACCCCGGTCGAAGGGGATCCTTCGACCGGGGTTCCGGGTGTCCGGTGCCCTACTGGGCCTTGGCCTGGGCGAGTTGCATCAGGTGGTCGGCCAGCGCCTGGCCTCCGGCCGGGTCGCGGCTGATCAGCAGCACGGTGTCGTCCCCCGCGATGGTGCCGATGATCTCGAACACCTCGGCCTGGTCGATCGCCGAGGCGAGGAACTGCGCGGCCCCGGGCGGGGTGCGCAGCACGACCAGGTTGCCGGAGGCCGTCGCGGAGACCATGAGCTCGCCGGCCAGCCGGGCCATCCGGCCCTCGCTGGCCGACTCCCCCATCGGGGCGCGCGGGGTGCGGTCGCCGCCCTCGGCGGGGACGGCGTAGATCAGCGCGCCGTCCCGGTTGCGGATCTTGACCGCGCCCAGCTCGTCCAGGTCCCGGGAGAGGGTGGCCTGGGTGACCACCAGTCCGTCGTCGGCGAGCAGCTTGGCGAGCTGGCTCTGCGAACGCACGGGCTGGCGGGTGAGCAGGTCCACGATCCGCCGGTGGCGCGCCGTGCGGGTCTGCGGGACCTGCGGCGTCGGGCCGGCGGCGGAGGGGCCGGAGCGGGATTCGGTCATGTGATTATTCTCCCGGACGACGGTCAACTCGCATCGGCCGGGGCGCTCTCGCGCACCGTCCGGAGGATCTCCGGCAGCGCCGCGAGGAAGGCGTCCGCCTCCTGCTCGGTGAGCACCAGCGGCGGCGCCAGCCGTACGGCGTCCGGAACGGCCGCGTTCACCAGGAAGCCCGCCTGCTGCGCGACGGCCTGGACCTGCGCCGAGACCGGCCGGGTGAGCACGATGCCGAGCAGCAGGCCGGCCCCGCGCACGTGCGAGACCAGCGGGTCGCCGATCGCCTCGACGCCGTGCCGCAGCCGCTCGCCGATCTTGCGGACGTGCTCCAGCAGGCCCTCGGACTCGATGGTGTCCAGCACCGCGAGCCCGGCCGCGGCGGCCACCGGGTTGCCGCCGAAGGTGGTGCCGTGCTGGCCCGGGGTGAGCAGCTCGGCGGCCGGGCCGAAGGCCAGCACCGCGCCCATCGGCAGGCCGCCGCCGAGCGCCTTGGCCAGGGTGACCACGTCCGGCTCGACGCCCTCGGCGGCCTGGTGGGCGTACCAGTAGCCGGTGCGGCCGATACCGGTCTGGATCTCGTCCAGGACCAGCAGGGTGCCGGTGGCCCGGGTGATCTCGCGGGCGGCCCGGAGGTAGCCCTCGGGCAGCGGGATCGCGCCGTTCTCGCCCTGGATCGGCTCCAGGAAGACGGCGGCGGTGTCGGTGGTGACGGCCGCGCGCAGCGCCTCGACGTCGCCGAACGGGACGTGGGTGACGTCGCCGGGCAGCGGGAGGAACGGCGCCTGCTTGGCGGGCTGGCCGGTGAGCGCGAGGGCGCCCATCGTCCGGCCGTGGAAGCCGCCCTGGAGGGCGACCAGGTGGGTGCGGCCGGTACGCCGGCTGATCTTGAAGGCGGCCTCGTTGGCCTCGGCGCCGGAGTTGCAGAAGAACACCCGGCCGCCCGCCCGGCCGTCCAGCTCCAGCAGCCGTTCGGCGAGGGCGATGGTCGGCTCGGCCATGAAGAGGTTGGAGACGTGACCGAGGGTGGCGATCTGCCGGCTGACCGCCTCGACCACGGCCGGGTGTGCGGTGCCGAGGGCGTTGACGGCGATGCCGCCGAGCAGGTCGGTGTACTCCTTGCCGTCGGCGTCCCACAGCTTGACGCCCGCACCGCGCACCAGCGGGATCCGGGGGGTGCCGTAGTTGTCGGTGAAGGTGTGCTGCCACCGGTCCTTCAGCTGGTCGTTCGCGGTCATGCCAGTCCCCCGGTCACGTTCGGTTCGTCGTCCGGCACGACCATCGTGCCGATGCCCTCGTCGGTGAAGATCTCCAGCAGCAGGCTGTGCTGCACCCGGCCGTCCAGCACGCGGGCGGTGCCCACGCCGGAGCGGACGGCCCGCAGGCAGCCCTCCATCTTGGGGAGCATGCCGCTGGCCAGGCTCGGCAGCAGGCCCTCCAGCTCGGTCGCGTTGAGCTGGCTGATCACGTCGTCGGAGTTCGGCCAGTCCTTGTACAGGCCCTCGACGTCGGTCAGCACGACCAGCATCTCGGCGCCGAGCGCGACCGCCAGGGCGGAGGCGGCGGTGTCGGCGTTGATGTTGTAGACGTGACCGTCGACGCCGCGGGCGATCGAGGAGATGACCGGGATCCGGCCGTCCGCGATCAGCGCCTTCACCGCGCCCGCCTCGATGTTGACGATGTCGCCGACCAGGCCGATGTCCACCTGCTCGCCGTCCACCACCGCGTAGCGCTTGACCGCCGTCATGGTGTGGGCGTCCTCGCCGGTCATCCCGACGGCGAACGGGCCGTGCTCGTTCAGCAGCCCGACCAGCTCGCGCTGCACCTGGCCGGACAGCACCATCCGGACCACGTCCATGGTCTCGGGGGTGGTGACGCGCAGGCCGTTGGTGAAGTTGGACTCCAGGCCGAGCTTGTCCAGCTGGGCGCTGATCTGCGGGCCGCCGCCGTGCACCACCACCGGGTGCAGCCCGGCGTAGCGGAGGAAGACGACGTCCTGGGCGAAGGCCGCCTTGAGGCTCTCGTCGACCATGGCGTTGCCGCCGAACTTGATCACGATGGTCTTGCCGTGGAAGCGCTCCAGCCACGGCAGCGCCTCGATCAGCGTCATGGCCTTGGGCAACGCGGTGTTGTTGCGGGCCTGTTCGCCCTTGGGTGCGATCTGCACGGGTTTCCCTCGTCGATGGGGGTCCCCCGGCCGAAGGCTGGGGGAGGATGTCGCGGATCGGCTGCGGGTGCCGCGGCTCAGCTGGAGTAGGCGCTGTTCTCGTGGACGTAGTCGGCCGTCAGGTCGTTGGTCCACAGCGAGGCGCTCGCCGTACCGGCGTTGAGGTTCGCGGTGATGACGACGTCGCGGGCCTTCATGTCCACCAGCTCGCGGTCCTCGCCCACGCCGCCGTCCTTGCAGACCCAGACGCCGTTGATGGCCACGTCGAGCCGGTCGGGGTCGAAGGCGGCGTCAGTGGTGCCGATCGCGGACAGCACCCGGCCCCAGTTGGGGTCCTCGCCGTGGATGGCGCACTTGAGCAGGTTGTTGCGGCCGATCGTCCGGGCGACCTCGACGGCCTCGTCCTCGGTGGCGGCGCCGGTGACGTCGATCCGGATGTCCTTGCTGGCGCCCTCGGCGTCGCCGATCAGCTGGCGGGCCAGGTCGGCGCTGACGGTGCGGACCGCCTCGGCGAACTCGGCCGCGTCCGGGGTGATGCCGGTGGCACCGGAGGCGAGCAGCAGCACGGTGTCGTTGGTCGACATGCAGCCGTCGGAGTCGATCCGGTCGAAGGTGGTGCGGGTGGCGCCGCGCAGCGCGGTGTCCAGGGCGGCGTCGTCCAGGTCGGCGTCGGTGGTGAGCACCACCAGCATGGTGGCCAGGCTCGGGGCGAGCATGCCCGCGCCCTTGGCCATGCCGCCGACCGTCCAGCCGGCCGGGCTGGTGATCTGGGCGGTCTTGTGCACGGTGTCGGTGGTCTTGATGGCGATCGCGGCGGCCTCGCCGCCCGTCGCGCTCAGCTCCCCGACGGCCAGGGTGACGCCGGGCAGCAGCACGTCCATCGGCAGCCGGACGCCGATCAGGCCGGTGGAGGCGACGGCGACCTCGCCGGCGTTGAGCCCCAGCTCCGCGGCGACCCGCTCCGCGGTGGCGTGGGCGTCCTGGAACCCGGCCGGGCCCGTACAGGCGTTGGCGCCACCGGAGTTGAGGACGACGGCGGAGACCCGGCCACCCTTGAGGACCTGCTGGGACCAGAGCACGGGCGCGGCCTTGACCCGGTTGCCGGTGAAGACCCCGGCCGCGGCGAGGGAGGGACCGTCGTTGACGACCAGGGCGAGGTCCGGGGTGCCGGAGGCCTTGATGCCCGCGGTCACGCCGGCGGCCCGGAAGCCCTTGGCGGCGGTCACGCCGGTGTTCGGGGTGGTCACGGTGCGACTCCGTTCAGGGGAAGGCCCAGCTCCTCGGGCAGGCCGAGGGCGATGTTCATGCTCTGCACCGCGCCACCCGCGGTGCCCTTGACGAGGTTGTCGATCGCGCTGATCGCGATGACCCGCCCGGCGGTGGCGTCCAGGGCGACCTGGATCAGGGCGGTGTTGGCGCCGTAGACGCTACTGGTCTGCGGCCACTGCCCCTCGGGCAGCAGGTGGACGAAGGGCTCGTCCGCGTACGCCCGGGCGTACGCGTCGCGCAGGCTCCCGGCGCTCACGCCCGGCTTCGCCTTGGCGGAGCAGGTGGCCAGGATGCCGCGCGACATCGGGACGAGGGTGGGGGTGAAGGAGACCGTCACCGGCTCGCCGGCGACCGGGCTGAGGTTCTGCACCATCTCCGGGGTGTGCCGGTGCACGCCGCCGACGCCGTACGGGCTGACGCTGCCCATGACCTCGCTGCCGAGCAGGTGGGTCTTGGCGGCCTTGCCCGCGCCGGAGGTGCCGGAGGCGGCGACCACCACGGCCTCCGGCTCGACGAGCCCGGCCGCGTAGGCGGGGAACAGCGCCAGGGAGACCGCCGTCGGGTAGCAACCGGGCACGGCGATCCGGTTGCTACCCTTCAACGCGTCGCGGTGGCCGGGGAGTTCGGGCAGGCCGTAGGGCCAGGTGCCGGCGTGGGCGGAGCCGTAGAACTGCTCCCAGTCGGTGGCGGCCTTGAGCCGGAAGTCGGCGCCGCAGTCGATCACCAGGACATTCTGGCCGAGGGCCTCGGCGACGGCGGCGGACTGGCCGTGCGGCAGCGCCAGGAACACCACGTCGTGGTCGGCCAGCACCTCGGGGGTGGTGGGCTCGAGCACGCGGTCGGCCAGCGGGACCAGGTGCGGCTGCAGCGCGCCCAGCGCGGTGCCCGCGTTCGAGCCGCCGGTCAGCGCCCCGATCTCCACCTCCGGGTGGCCGAGCAGCAGGCGCAGCACCTCACCGCCCGCGTACCCGCTCGCGCCGGCGACGGCGACTCGCAATGCCATGGCGTTCCTCCTTTGTCGTGGCATGAATATACGCGCGAAGGAAAAGTCATGCAAGGCTGGGTAGCGGGATCCCGATGGCCCTGGCGATGGCTCTGGCGATCGCGATCGTGGTGGCGATCGTGTTGGCGATCGCGGGGCAACCGGTGTCGCCCGGCTGCCGGAGCGGAGAGCGCCGCTGAACTGCCGCGCGGGTTACCGCTTGACCGCCCGCAGCACCACGAACTTGGGATTCCCGGCGACGACTTGGCAGTTGCCGAACAGCTTGCGCAGCTTGACGTGGTAGCCCAGGTGCCGGTTGCCGACCACCCACAGCTCACCGCCGGGCCGCAGCGCCCGCCGGGCACCGGTGAACATCCGCCAGGCGGTGGCGTCGGTGGTGGCCTGGTGGGTGTGGAACGGCGGGTTGTTGAGCACCAGGTCCACCGAGCCGGGGGCGAACACCGCCGGGTCGAGCGCGTCCGCGGTGCGGAACTCGGCCGGGGCGTCCGGGCCCAGGTTGGTACGGAAGGTCTCCTCGGCCGAGGCCACCGCCTGGTGGGACTCGTCCACGAACACCAGCTCCGCGCCCGGCCCGGCCAGCGCCGCCGCCGTACCGACCACGCCGTTGCCGCAGCCGAGGTCGACCACCCGGTCGCCGGGGGCCGGGGTCGGCAGGTGGGCCAGGAGGAAGCGGGTGCCGATGTCGAGCCGCTCCGCGCAGAAGGTGCCCGCGTGGTTGACCACGGTACGGCCGGCGGCGACGCCGATGTCCGGCGGCAGCGCGTAGCGGTGCGGCCACGGATTGGGGCCGGGGTCGAGCGCCGGGTCGGGGGTGCAGAAGATCAGCCGGGCCTTGCGGACGGCGAGCGAGGTGCGGGTCGGGCCGAGGACCCTCTCGAACAGCTGGAGGGTGGAGGTGTGGATCTCGGTCACCATCCCGGTGCCGATCACCACGGTGCCGGGGTGGACCGCCGGGGCGAGCCGGTGCAGCTGGTCCTCCAGCAGGGCCAGGCTCTTGGGCACCCGCACCAGCAGGACGTCGATCCGCTCCGGCGGGGTGTCCCGGGTGGTGCGCAGCCGGGTCTCGTCGACGGCGGCGCCGGCCCGGGCGAGGTTCTCCCGGGTGGCCTGCCGGCCGAGGTGGGAGTCGCTGATCTGGACCGGCCGGTACGGCGCCAGCGCGGTGGCCAGCGCGCCCCAGCGGTCGCCGAGGACGGCGATCCGGCGGCCGGCCAGCTCGGTGGCGGCGCCGCCGGCGCTGTCGGCCGCGCCGGCGAGGTGGCGCAGGAGGTACTCGTCGGCTGCGTCCCAGGCCCGCAGCCGCTCGCGCGGGTCCACCGGGAAGCGGGTGAGGTCGAGGGCGCCCCAGGGGGTCTCGAAGGTGGTGGCTGACGGTGACGAGGCGGGCGTGGTCTGCGGATTCATCGTGTTCTCAGGCTATCCGAAGGTCCCCCGGGGAACGGTTTCGGCAGATACTGGAAGGGCCCGACCGAGAGGGGTGAGGGCGATGGACTGGAAACTCGAAGTCGTGGTGGTCCCGGTGGCCGATGTGGACCGCGCGAAGCTCTTCTACGAGGAGCAGGCCGGCTTCACCGTGGACCACGACACCCGGCTGCGGGACGGGGTCCGAGTGGTCCAGCTGACTCCCCCGGGCTCGCGCTGCTCGATCGTGGTGGGCACCGGGGTGATCGAATCCCCGCCCGGCTCGGTGAAGGGCCTCCAACTGGTCGTCCCGGACATCGAGAAGGCGCACGCGGAGCTCGCGGCGCGCGGCGTGGCCGTCAGCCCCGTCCAGCACTTCGTCGCGGGGGCCCGGGTGAACGGGCACGGCGAGGCCTGGAACAACTTCGTGTTCTTCAACGATCCGGACGGCAACGGCTGGGCGGTCCAGGAGGTCCCGTCCGCCGCGTAGGGCCCGGACCCGTCCGGCGCTCGGAGCCCGTCCGGCGGCTTCGATAGGCTCGCGGGATGGCTGAGGACGAGGGAAGCGTGCGGGTGGACGTCTGGGTCTGGTCGGTCCGGCTGGCCAAGACCCGCTCGCTGGCGGCGGCCGCCTGCAAGGCCGGACACGTCCGGGTCAACGGCGAGCGGGCCAAGCCCGCCCAGCCGCTCAGGGCCGGGGACGAGGTCCGGGTCCGCGAGGAGGGCTACGAGCGGGTGGTCGTGGTGCGCAAGCCGATCCGCAAGCGGGTCGGCGCCCAGGTCGCGGCGGAGTGCCTGACCGACAACAGCCCGCCGCGACCGCCGCGCGAGTTCACCCCGACCGCCTTCGAGCGGGACCGCGGCGCCGGGCGCCCGACCAAGCGGGAGCGCCGCGACCTGGACCAGCTGCGCGGCCGGTAGCGGCCGTTGGCCCTGGGCTACGCCGCGGTGTCGGTGAGCACCCTGGCCAGGAAGGCGTCGAGGTTGCCCACCGTACGGGCGACCTGCTGCTCCAACGGCAGCGACTCGTCCGGCCTGGTCACCGCGGCGGACTTCTTCAACCCGCGGACGTAGAGCGAGCAGGCGAGGTCGGCGCAGATGTACGTGCCGACGGTGTTGCCCTCGCGCCCGGACGCCCCGGCCCGGCGGGCGGCCAGCAGCGCGACGCCCGACCCGGCGTGTGCGGTGATGCACAGCGAGCAGACGTTGGTCTTGGTCAGGCTGCGCCGGACCATCGGCGAGCGCAGCGTCACGCCGACCAACTCGCCGCCGTACGGCGCCACCAGGTACGCCCGGTCGGGCGCGCCCTGGTCCCGCCAGCCGAGGAAGTCCAAGTCCCCCCAGGGCAGTTCGGCCAGGCCCCGGGGCAGCGTGAGCCGACGGGCCTCGCCCTTGGAGCAGTTGACGAAGGACGCGCGGATCTCGGGGTCGCTGAGGGGTTCCATGACGCGGAAGCTAACACCGCCCACCGCGCCCTGTCGCGTCAATTCCGCCCGGTCCGTACCGGGTGCGCGGCCTGGAGGGCGAGCCGCCGCGGGGCGTCGTCGCCGATCCGGGTGAGCAGGTCGTCCAGGGCCGCAGGGTATCCATGGGGGTGAGGGGTTGTCAGTGCCCGTACGTAGTCTGCGATGGTCGGTCCCGGCGCAGGAGGGAGGTGCCGGGACCGGCCACCCCGTCATGGCTTGACGGTGGCGCCGGGCCGCGTCATGGCTTGAGCGGCTTGAGCGCGACGCCCGCGTACGCGGAGACGTCCTGCCAGCCCTCGGGCAGTTCGGTGGTGCGGATGTGGCCCGCGGTGGGGCGCCAGAGTGGGAGTTGGACGAGACCGGGGCCGACGAACTCGAAGTCGCCGAAGAAGGGTTCGACGCCGGCCCGGGGCCGCAGCACCAGCGGGGCGCTGGCGCTCTTGTAGATCCGGGTGCCCTCGGCGGCGCTCTCCCGGGAGGCGAAGTCCGGGCTGCCGTGGGAGAGGATCAGGGCGCTGCCGGGGGCGAGCGCGTCCCGCAGGGTGCGGACGATCCGCTGGGCGCCCTCCTCGTCCCGGATGAAGTGCAGGACGGCGACGAGCATCAGCGCGACGGGCTGGGAGAGGTCGACGGCGCCGCCGAGCTCGGGGTGGCGCAGGATCGCCTCGGGGTCGCGCAGGTCGGCCTCGATGACCGAGGTGCGCCCGGCGGGGCGGCCGGCCAGCAGGGCGCGGGCGTGGGTGGCGACGATCGGGTCGTTGTCGACGTAGACCACCCGGGCGTCCGGGGCGACCCGCTGGGCGACCTCGTTGGTGGAGCCCACGGCCGGGATGCCGGTGCCGATGTCGACGAACTGGCGGATCCCCCGGCCCGCCGCGAACTCGACGGCCCGGCCGAGGAACTGCCGGTTGGTGCGGGCCAGCAGCGGCAGCGCCGGGTAGGCGGCTATCGCGGCCTGGGCGGCCTTGCGGTCGGCCTCGAAGTTGTCCTTGCCGCCCAGGTAGTAGTCGTACATCCGGGCGGTGTGCGGGATGCCGGTGTCGAGCTCGCTCGGCGGCTGCCAGTCATCTGCTCTGGCCCACTCCCAGCCGGTGCGGGTGTCCTGGTCGACGGCCGCGGTGTCCTCGTGCATCATGTTCCGCCCCCAATGCGCAATGCCGGAAGGTGCCTACTGCCCCGTAACACGCGGTGCGCCGTGATCGTATCCAAGGACCCGCCGTGGAAACAGCGGGAGTTCAGGTTTACGCAAGACCCGGACAGCGGAGTGTGTGCACGTCAAAAGCGGTAGCGGAGGGCGGCCACGGGCGGCGGCTCCGGATCGCCGGGCGGGGCCGTCCTCTCTATGCTGGCTGCCGATGACTGCCGACCGCCGCACCGTACTGCGCACCGCCGCCAAGCTGGCCGCCCTGTCAGCCGCAGGAGGGCTCCTCACCTCCTGCGACAGCGGCACGCCCCGCCGGGCCGACACCGGGGCGCTCGCCGCGCACCCCGGCAGCGTCGACCCCCAGCACCTCACCGACCCGGCCTGGAACGGCGGTGAGGGGCCCGCCTCCCCGGCCCCGCCCACCCCGTCCGGGCCGCAGCCCGACGCGGGGCCGACCCCGGCCGCCGCCGCGACCCCGACCCCGCCCGTACTGACGCCACTGGCGGCCGGCACCCCGTTCGAGGTGGTGCACGGGCCGCGCTCCGGCAAGAGCGTGGCGCTCACCTGCCACGGCAGCGGCGACCCGAAGCTCGCCACCGCCCTGCTGGAGGCCGCCGAACAGCGCGGCGTCAAGCTGACCGTGATGGCGGTCGGCAGCTGGCTGGACCAGCAGCCGCAGATGGCCCGGCGGATCCTGGACGGCGGCCACGAGCTGGGCAACCACACCCAGAACCACCTCAACATCTCCGCCATGACGCCGGACCAGGCCCGCGCGGAGATCGCCCAGTGCGCCGACCGGCTGCAGCAGCTGACCGGCTCGATCGGCCGCTGGTTCCGCCCGTCCGCCGCGCAGTACGCCACCTCGATGGTGGGCGAGCAGGCCAAGGCCGTCGGCTACGAGCACGTGCTGTCCTTCGACGTCGACCCGCGCGACTACAACGACCCGAGCGCCGCCGAGCTGCAGCGCCGGGTGCTGAACGCGGTGCGCGGCGGCTCGGTGGTGGCCCTGCACATGGGCCACCAGTGCACCATCGACGCGCTGCCGGCGATCCTGGACGGGCTGGCGAAGGCGGGGCTCAAGCCGGTCACCGCCAGCCAGCTGTGCGCCTGAACGGCAGGGCGGCCGAGCGACCGAGCGGCAGGGCGACGACTGAGCACCTGAGCGCCTGACCGGATCCGCCGGTCAGACCATCGGGTCGTCGTCCTTGTACGGGCGCAGCCGCAGCGTCCGGGCGTCCGCCGCGCGGATCTCGTCGGCCCGGGCGACCAGCTCCTCCAGGTCGTCCCGCCCCGCGTGGATGAACCGCCCGTGCAGCGCGTCGAAGCGGCCGCGGGCGGCGTCCACGGTGACCGCGACCATGTACGGGATCGAGCCCCACTCCTTCATGTCCCGGAACATCGGCATCCCCGCGGTCATGTCGGTGGCCACCGCGCCGGGGCTGATGTCCAGCACCACGACGTCGTGCCGGGCCAGCGAGTCCGCCATGTTGTCGGAGAGCTGGAGCAGCGCGCCCTTGGAGGTCGCGTACGCGGTGTAGTCGCCGTCCGGGCGCAGCGCGAAGCCGGAGTTCAGGTTGACCACCCGGCCGCGGCGGCGGGCGACCATGCCGGGCAGCACGCAGCGCAGCAGGTTGTAGGGGCCGCGCAGGTTGGTCTCGATCACCTGCCACCACTGGTTGGGGTCGGTCTCCCACAGCGGCACCTCGGCGCGGTCGACCAGGCCGGCGTTGTTGACCAGCAGGTCGATCGGGCCGAGGTCGCGCTCGACCAGCCGGACGGCCTCGCGCACCGAGCCGGGGCGGCAGACGTCGGCGGTGACGGCGACGCCCCGGGAGCCGTGCTTGACGCACTCCTTGAGGGTCTCGGTCAGCGTCTCGTGGGTGCGGCCGACCAGTCCGACGGCCATGCCCTCGGCGGCCAGGCCGATGGCGATCTCCCGGCCGATGCCCCGGCCGCCGCCGGTGACCAGCGCGACCTGTCCTGTGAGCGATCCCGTCGGCACCGTGTGCTCCCTTCCCGTCCCCGGCCCCCGTCTGCGGCATTCTGTCGGGCGGCGCCCGGCGGCGGGTCCGGGCACACGCGCGGGCGGCGCGGCCTCACCCGTACGGGGGCCTTTCGGACTGGCACCCTGCCGGGGAGGGGGTGACCTACTGGCCGGTACGGAGTAGTAACGTCGTCGGGGCGGTGACCGGTGCACCCATTCCGGTACACCGACCCGTTGACCAGCAGCTCGCTGGGCCACCAGTTCGCTGGGCGACCCCCAGCACCACCGAAGGGCAACTGAGTGAGTGACATCGCGCGCGTCGGAGTAGTCGGCTGCGGCCTGATGGGGTCGGGCATCGCCGAGGTCTTCGCCCGGGCCGGGCTGGACGTCATGGTGTCGGAGGCCAGCGGTGAGGCGCTGGAGTTCGGGCGCACCCGGCTGACCAACTCCCTGGAGACGGCGGTCAAGCGCGGCAAGCTGACCCCCGAGCTGCGGGACGAGGCGATGGCCCGGCTGTCCTTCACCACCGACCTGTCCGACTTCGCCGACCGCGACCTGGTGGTCGAGGCGGTCGCCGAGCGCGAGGACGTCAAGGTCCAGATCTTCCAGACGCTGGACCAGGTGGTCGAGCGGCGGGACGCGATCCTGGCCTCCAACACCTCCTCGATCCCGATCGTGAAGCTGGCCGCCGCCACCTCCCGCCCGGAGCAGGTCATCGGCCTGCACTTCTTCAACCCGGCGCCGGTGCAGAAGCTGGTCGAGGTCATCCCGACCCTGACCACCTCGGCGACCACCACCGAGCGGGTCGAGGCCTTCGCGACCCAGGTGCTCGCCAAGGAGCCGATCCGCGCCCGCGACCGGGCCGGCTTCGTGGTCAACGCACTGCTCGTGCCGTACCTGCTGTCCGCGGTGCGGATGTTCGAGTCGGGCGTGGCCACCGCCTCGGACATCGACAAGGGCATGGAGGCCGGCTGCGCCCACCCGATGGGCCCGCTGCGGCTGTGCGACCTGATCGGCCTGGACACCATCGTGTCGATCGCCGAGTCGATGTACGACGAGTACAAGGAGCCGCTGTACGCCGCTCCCCCGCTGCTGTCCCGGATGGTCGACGCCGGCCTGCTGGGCCGCAAGTCCGGCCGCGGCTTCTACGACTACACCGCGAGCGCCTGAGCCTCGACGGAGGGGGCGCCCCCGTACCGGCCTCCGGTACGGGCGCGCCCCTTTGCGACTGCCTGACGGACCGCGCTACTTGACCCCGGCCTGCGCGCAGGCCTCCGCGTACTGCTGGGTGCAGATGTCGGACGCCTTGTAGAGCCCGCCGCCGACGACGGTGGCCTCCACCTTCGACTTGGTCACCACGATCGGGGTGAGCAGCAGCGAGGGGATCTTCAGGCCGCCGCTGTCGGTGAGCGTGGCGGCGGTCGTGCTGATGTCCATGCCCTCGGCCAGTTGGACGGCGATGCTGCCCGCCGCGTCGGTCTCGGGCTTGTAGGGCTTGTAGATGGTGTACGCCTGCTCGCCCGTGAGCACCCGGCGGACCGCGTCGAGGGAGGCGTCCTGGCCGCCGACCGGCACGTTCTTGATGCCCGCGGCCTTCAGGGCCTCGATGACGGCGGCGGCCATGCCGTCGTTCGCGACGTAGACGGCCTGGATGCCGTTCTTCCCGAGGCTCTGGATGGCCTCGTTCGTCTTCTCCGTGGCCACGTCCGGCTTCCACTCGCCGGACTGCTCGTAGGGGATCTTGACCCGACCGTCCAGTGCCAGGTGCGCGCCCGCCTTGAACTGCGCCGCGTTGGGGTCGGATTCGGCGCCGTCGATCATCACGACGTTGGCCGAGGAGGCCTTCGGGCCGAGCGCGTCGAGCAGGGACTGGCCCTGGAGCTGACCGGTCTGCTGGTTGTCGAAGGAGACGTACGCGGCGACCTTGCCCTGGGCCAGCCGGTCGTAGGCGACGACCTTCACGCCCTTGGCGTTGGCGGCGTCCACCCACGGGGCGGTGAGCTTGGCGTCGACCGGGTCGAGCAGGATGACCTTCACGCCCTTGGCGAGCATGTCGTCGAACTGCTTCTTCTGAACGGTGGCATCGCCGCCCGCGTTGGCGTAGCTCACCGTGCACTTGGTGCAGAGGCCGGTCACCGTCCGCTCGATCAGGGGCTTGTCGAAGGCGTCGTACCGGGTGGAGGACGTGCTCTCCGGCAGCAGCAGACCGATGCCCTCGCCACCTCCGCCCCCGCCTCCGCCGGCCGCCGGCGTCTGGCCCGCCACCGTCTGGCCGCAGGCCGTGAGGGCGAGTGCGAGCGACACGGCGGCCGTGCCCGTGGCCGCGAGACGCATGGGTCTGATCATGATCGGTGGTGCCTCCTGTACGGCGCCGCAACCCTGCGGCAGGGGACGGAGTCAAGCGCCACCGTGCGAATGCGTCAATGCGGGAGGGATCGTTCGTTATGCCCCTGCTCGATTCGTTATGGGATGAACAGGACTTTCACAGTCCCTTGGGTTGTTTGCGGGGGGGGATCGAATGCCGAGATGGCGGGAGACCCGAGGGAACGGGCTCCCGCCACCGCGCCGACCTGGGCGTCAGCTGTTGATGCTGTAACTGTCGCCGTAGACCTTCCACTTGAGCGGCGGGTTGAGGTCGAAGTTCTTGGCGTTGAGGAACACCGACTGCTCGGTGTCGACCCGGCTGGTGTCGGAGTGCGCCTCCTCCTTCTTCATGACCACCTTGCGGGCGTCCAGGAAGGCCTTGAGGTAGGTGGCCTCGTCGCCGCCCTGGGCGGGCGTCCTGGCCTTCTTCATGGCGGCCGCGCGGATGCCGCCGAAGCTGTCCGAGCTGTCGCCCGGGCCGTGCATCACGATGGCGTCGTAGTAGGCGAACTGGCCGAGCGCGCGCAGGCCGTCGGCCTTGGCCTGGTTGACGGCGGGATTGAAGTACACCCGGTCGCGCTCGTCGTTCTGGGCCTGCTGGAAGACCGGGTCCTTGGCGGCGGTGGCCCAGTCCTTGACGAACGGGGTGCCGAGGCCGGAGTGCGAGGCGCTGCCGTTGACCTTCTTCAGCGCGGGCAGGTACTTGGCGAGGACGTTGCCGGGCTTGAGGTCGGCGTAGTGCTGGACCAGGTCCAGCATGTCTCCGGTGCCGGAACAGAACCCGATGATGCCGGCGGTGTAGCCGCGGCCGTCACCGATGTCCTCGATGTACTTGTACTGGGCCTTCCAGTCCAGCGAGGAGTTCTCGGCACTGGACACCAGCTGCATCGCGATGTCCTTCTTGTGCGGGTCGTCGAGGCCGACGCCCTTGAGCTGGACGGACGTTGCGGGCGCGGGCGCGGCCTGGGCGGCCGAGGTGGCCACGACGGTGAGGGGCGCGGCCACCAGGGCGGCGGCGAGGGCTATGCGGAGGGCACGACGGGGCTGAGGACGCATGGGACGCTCCGGTTCCTCGTAGGTTAGGAAACCTTCCTAACGAGAAGGAAACGCCCAGGAGCCCCGGTCCCGCAAGGGTTTTGACAATGCAACTTCAAGGAGCTGCGAACGGTGCAGGTCAGACCGCCCGGCGGCGCACCCACCAGACCGCCGCCGCGCACAGGGCCACGGCGAGCAGGGTCGTCCAGCCGAACTCGATCCACTGGAACGGCCAGAACCGGTCGGCCGGCTGGTACACCTCGTGCATGGTGTAGCCGCCGTCGTGCACCAGGGACTGCAGATGGTCGTAATCACCGCCGAGGTTGTAGAACTCGGACTCGGAGAGCCGGTTCCCCGCCGGGTCGGAGTACCAGACGCTCAGCACCCAACGGTCGTCCGTCGCCAGCGACGTCATGGCGCGCACCGGCTCGTCCAGCGGGGTCATGTAGTGCGAGCGCGCGGCCTGGGCGAGGAACGGCAGGGCGACCGAGGCCACCAGGCCGAGGCCCACCGCGAACACGGTGCGACGCAGCACCGCGCCGGCCAGCGCCGCGACCCCGAAGGCCACCAGCACCCGGCCGATCAGCACCGGCGGCGCCTCCACGAAGAGGTCCGGGTGGAACTGTCCGCCCATGAGCTCCAGCGGCACGGTCCACCAGCGCAGCACCAGCCCGAACAGCGCCGCCACCACGGCCAGCACCGCGCCGCCCAGCACCAGGCCGCCCGCCGTCCAACGGGAGCGTCCGGCCCCCTGGGTCCAGGCGAAGCGCACCGTGCCGTGCTCGAACTCCCGTGCCAGCAGCGGGCCGCCGAGGAAGGCGCCGAACACACCGCCGAGGACGTAGGCCACACTGCCGAGCATCGGCATGCTGTCGGCGTACTGGTGCAGGAACCGCTTGAACGTCGCCGCACAGGCGGCGGTGGCCGGGTCGCAGGAGCCCGCGCCGGTGCGGTCCAGGCCGTCGTGCAGGTACCAGCCGTGCGCCAGCAGGACGAACGAGATCACGCCCATCACGGTCAGCAGGGTCAGCAGCGCCGGCCGGTGGCGCAGCCCGGCGGCCCTCAGCACGGCGGAGCGGGGCGGGGCGAGGGTGATCGAGCTCACGACAGTACCTTCTGGTTCGTCCGGACGGCCCCGCGCGGGCCGGGCAGGGCGGAGGCGGTCGGCTCGCGCAGGTAGGCGAGCACCAACTCCTCCAGGCCGACGCGCTGTTGGCACCAGCCGCCGGAGACCGGCGCGTCCAGTCCGCCGGTGCGCACCAGCAGGTGGGACTGGCTGCCGGCCCGGCGGTCACGGACCACCGGCAGGCGCTCGGCGACGGTGTCGGCCTCGGCGGTCGGGCCGGTGAGCATCCGGTGGTCGGCGATCAGGTCGTCCACCTCCCCCGCCACCTGCACCCGGCCGCCGGCCAGCACCACCAGGTAGTCGCAGCTCTGCTCCAGCTCGTTGACGGCGTGCGAGGAGAACAGCACCGAGAGGCCGTCCTCGGCCACCGCCGTGAGCAGCACGGACATGAAGTCGTGCCGGGCGAGAGGGTCGAGCGCGGCCAACGGCTCGTCCAGGAGCAGCAGTTCGGGCCGCTTGGCGAGGGCCAGGGCGAGCGAGACCTGGGCCTGCTGGCCGCCGGAGAGCCGGCCGTACTTGCGGTCCAGCGGGATGCCGAGGCCGTCCAGGTGGGTGCGCGCCCGGGTCTCGTCCCAGCGCCGGTTGAGGTGGCGGCCCATCGCGAGCAGGTCGCGTACGGGCAGGCCGGGGTAGAGCGCGGCGTTCTGGGCGACGAAGCCGATCCGGTCCAAGGCCCTTGGTGAGCCCGGTAGTTGGTCACCGAGGACGGTCATCGCGCCCTCGCTGGGCAGGGTGAGTCCGGCGGCCAGGCTGAGCAGGGTGGTCTTGCCGGCGCCGTTCGGGCCGACCAGGGCCACCACGTGCCCGGCCGGGACGGCGAGGTGGCAGTCCCGCAGGGCCCAGGAGCGCCGGTAGCGCTTGCCGATGCCGCCGCAGTCGATCACGGTGTCGGTCGTCATCACGCCACCACCCCGTCGCGCCCCTCGCGCAGGTCGCGCAACGCGTCCTCGAACACCGCGACCATCCCCCCTTCGTCCAGCCCGGCGGTCCGCGCCGAGCGCATCCAGTCCAGCAAGCCCCGCCGCAGCGCGGCCCGTTCGCGCAGCGGCACCACTCCGGCGGGCAGTCCGCGCACGAAGGTGCCCTGGCCGCGCCGGCCGGCCGCCAGGCCGCGGTGTTCCAGCTCCCGGTAGGCCTTGAGCACGGTGTTGGGGTTGATCGCCAGCCCGGCGACCACCTCGCGCACCCGGGGCAACCGGTCCCCCTCCGCCAACCAGCCCATCCGCAAGGCCTGTTCGACCTGCTGCACGAGTTGCAGGTAGGTCGGGACGCCGGAGGCCGGGTCCAGGCGGAACTCGATGGGCGAGGGCTGGTCTTCGGCTTTATCTACTTCCATAGGTAAAGAGATAAAGGATCGCGTGATGAGTCGTCAAGCCGGAAAGGGCGGGGAAGGGCCGGGAAGGGCCGGGAAGGAACGCCGAAGGGCCCCACCCCCGCCTCGCGGCAGGGGTGGGGCCCTCTCCGGGCGCTACGGGATCAGGCGCCGCGCAGCACCGCGCCGGTGCGGCTGACGGCCTCGGCGACGGCCGCCTCGCGGGCGGCGGTGGCCTCGTCGGCGGTCAGGGTGCGGTCGGCGGCGCGGAAGCGCAGCGCGTACGCCAGCGACTTCTTGCCCTCGCCGACCTGCTCACCGGTGAACACGTCGAACAGCCGGATGGCCTCCAGCAGTTCGCCCGCGCCCGAACGCAGCGCGGCCTCGACCTCGGCGGCCGGGACGGCGGTGTCGACGATCAGCGCGACGTCCTGGGTGGCCACCGGGAAGCCGGAGACCGCCGGGCCGTCGACCTTCCGCGAGCCGTCGGCCGTCAGCAGGTCGATGTCGAGCTCCATCGCCGCCGAACGGGCCGGCAGGCCGAGCGCCTTGACCACGCGGGGGTGCAGCTCACCGGCGTGGCCGACCACCCGGTCGGTGCCGGCGACCACCAGCTCGGCGCAGCGGCCCGGGTGCCAGGGCGCCAACTGGCCCTGGCGCACGGTCAGCTCGACGCCGGCCGCACGGGCCACCGTACGGGCCGCCTCGATCGCGTCCGCCCAGGAGGCCTGGTCGCCCTTGCCCCACCAGCCGGAGGGCAGCCGCTCGCCCGCGAGGGCGACGGCGACCCGGCGCGGCTGGTCCGGCAGCGCGGCGTCCAGCGCGGCCAGCTCCGCGTCGCTCGGCCGGCGGTCGACGGCCGGGCGCGGGGCCACGGTCAGCTCGTCCTTCGGCAGGAACACGGTGCCGGTCTCGAAGATCGCCAGGTCGGTGTTGCCCCGGCCGATGTTGCGGCGCAGTGCGCCGAGCAGGCCCGGCAGCATGGTGGTGCGCAGCGACGGTTCCTCGTCGTTGAGCGGGTTCACCAGCGTGACGGTCCGGCGGCGGCGGTCCTCCGGCTCCAGGCCGAGCGCCTCGAAGGCGGCCTCGCCGAGGAACGGGTAGTTGTTGACCTCGACGTAGCCGGCCCCGGCCAGCGCCACCCCGATCCGGCGGTGGACGCGCTGGGCCTCGGTCAGGCCCTTGCCCGGCGGGACGTTGGGCATCCGGGCGGGGACGTTGTCGTAGCCCTCCAGCCGGATGACCTCCTCGGCGAGGTCGTACGGGTCGGTGAGGTCAGGCCGCCAGGCCGGCGGGGTGACCTCCAGGACGTCGGAGCCCGCGACCGAGCAGCCGACCTCCTGCAGGCGCCGGGTGACGGTCTCGCGGCCGTACGCCGTGCCGGCCACCCGGTCCGGCAGGTCGGCGGCGATGGTGATGGTGCGCACCGGGTGCGGGGCCGCGATGTCGGTGACCCCGGCCTCGGCGGTGCCGCCGGCGATCAGCACCAGCAGGTCGACGGCGCGCTGCGCGGCGGCGCGGGCGGCCTCCGGGTCGACGCCGCGCTCGAAGCGCTTGGACGCCTCGGAGGGCAGCTTGTGCCGCTTGGCGGTGCGGGCGATGGAGACCGGGTCGAAGTGCGCGGCCTCGATGATCACCTCGGTGGTGCCCGGACCGGCGGCCGGGTCGAGGATCTCGGTGGAGGCGCCGCCCATGACCCCGGCCAGGCCGATCGGGCCGCTGGCGTCGCAGATCAGCAGGTCCTCGGCGGCGAGCTTGCGCTCGACGCCGTCCAGGGTGGTGAGGGTCTCGCCCTCGGCCGCCCGGCGGACCGTGATCGGGCCGCTCACGCGCTGCTTGTCGTAGGCGTGCAGCGGCTGGCCGACCTCCAGCATCACGTAGTTGGTGATGTCGACGGTCAGCGAGATCGGGCGGATGCCCGACTTCTGGAGGCGGCGCTGCAGCCAGATCGGCGACTTGGCGGTCGGGTCGACGCCGATGACCGTGCGGGCCACGAAGCGGTCGCAGCCGGCCGGGTCGTTGACCTTGACCAGGTAGCCGAAGGAGTTGGCCGGCGGCACGTCGAGCAGCGCCGGGTCGGCCAGCGGCAGCCCGTACGCGGCGGCGGCCTCGCGGGCCACGCCGCGCATCGACAGGCAGTAGCCGCGGTCCGGGGTGACGGCGATGTCCAGCACCTCGTCGACCAGCTGGAGCAGCTCGATGGCGTCGGTGCCGGGCTCGTACTCGGGCGGGAGCACGATGATGCCGTTGTGGTCGTCGCCCATGCCCAGCTCGCGGGCGGAGCAGATCATGCCGGCCGAGGTGTGGCCGTAGGTCTTGCGGGCCGCGATCGGGAACGGGCCGGGCAGCACGGCGCCCGGGAGCACGACCACGACCTTGTCGCCGACGGCGAAGTTGGTCGCGCCGCAGACGATCTCCTGCGGCTCACCGGTGCCGTTGGCGTCGCCGACGTTGACGAAGCAGTGCCGGATCGGCTTCTTGAAGCCGGACAGCTCCTCGATGGAGAGCACCTCGCCGACCACCAGGGGGCCCTTGAGGTCGGTGCCGAGCTGCTCGACGGTCTCGACCTCCAGGCCGGCCCGGACCAGGCGCTCGGCCACGTCGCGGCCGGTCTCACCGGCCGGAAGGTCGACGTACTCGCGCAGCCAGGAAAGCGGGACGCGCATCAGATCTCCATCCCGAACGGGAGGGTGAAGCGGACGTCACCCTCGACCATGTCGCGCATGTCGGCGACGTTGTGACGATTCATCAGGATCCGCTCCAGGCCCAGGCCGAAGGCGAACCCGCTGTAGCGGTTCGGGTCCACGCCGCAGGCGACCAGCACCCGGGGGTTGACCACGCCGCAGCCGCCGAGCTCGATCCAGCCCTCGGAGGAGCAGGTGCGGCACGGGCGGTCCGGGTTGCCGACGCTCTCGCCGCGGCACACGAAGCACTGCAGGTCGATCTCGGCGCTCGGCTCGGTGAACGGGAAGTACGAGGGGCGCCAGCGCAGCTCCAGGCCGCCGCCGATCAGCTTCTCGACCAGCACCTCGATGGTGCCCTTGAGGTCGGCGAAGGTGATGCCCTCGTCGACGGCGAGGCCCTCGACCTGGCGGAACACCGGGGTGTGGGTGGCGTCCAGCTCGTCCGTCCGGTAGACCCGGCCGGGGCAGACCACGTAGACCGGGGGCTCACGGTGGAGCAGGGTGCGGGCCTGGACCGGGGAGGTCTGGGTGCGCAGCACCACGCCGGAGTCGGCGGAGCCGTCCGGGGCCTGGACGAAGAAGGTGTCTTGCATCGAGCGGGCCGGGTGGTCCGGGCCCAGGTTGAGGGCGTCGAAGTTCAGCCACTCGGCCTCGACCTCGGGGCCCTCCGCGACCTGGTAGCCCATCGCGACGAAGGTGTCCTCGATGCGCTCGGCCAGCGTGGTCAGCGGGTGCCGGGCGCCGCGCGGGGCGCGGTCGTACGGCAGGGTGACGTCCACCGCCTCCTCGACCAGCACGCGGGCGTCCCGCTCCGCCTCCAGCTCGGCCTGCCGCTTGGCGAGCGCCTGGTTGACGGCGCCGCGGGCCTGGCCGATCAGCTTGCCGGCGGCGGCCTTGGCGTGCGGCGGAAGGGCGCCGATCTCGCGGTTGGCGAGGGAGAGCGCGGAGCGGTCGCCGGTGTGGGCGACCTTGGCCTGCTTCAGCTCGTCCAGGGAACCGGCGGCGGCGAAGGCGGCGATCGCCGCGTCCCGCGCCTGCTCCACCACCTCGGGCTTGAGTGCCTCGACCTCGACAGGGTCGTACGACTTGTTGGGTGCCGACATCTCTATCTTCCCGTGCTCCTGCTCGTCCGTACTCAGGTGTGTGGGCTCGCCTTCGCGTCACGCCCGGCGGGGCCGGGGCGCGGGCAGCCGGTCTCCGTGCTGACGGGGAGGGTGTCCGCGGCACAGCCGCACAGGGCGTTGCGCAACGCCAAAGGTCGAGTGTAGTCGCAGCGCGTAGCGCGGCTGCCGTCAAGCCCGTCCGGACCCCGACTCCAGCGCGTCCACAGCGTGCTGTGTCAGTCGCTCATGCTCCTTCAGAGCATGAAGTCGGGCACCCCGGCGGGCAGGATAAATCGGAACCGGGCCCCGCCGCCGGGCGCGCGGTCGACCCGGATGGAACCGCCGTGGGCCTCCACGATGCCCTTGACGATGTAGAGCCCGAGGCCGGTGCCACCGCGCTTGGAGCCCCGCCAGAAGCGGGTGAAGACGCGCGGCATCGACTCCTCGGGGATGCCGCTGCCTTCGTCGCTCACGGTGACCGCTGTGCCTTCCACGATGCGGGGCGGGGTGCCGGAGCGCTCCCAGACGGGCGCCTCGACGACCTCCTTGGCCGGTGCCACCTCGATGGTGACAGTTCCCTCGCCGTGCCGCACCGCGTTTTCCAGCAGGTTGGCGAGCACCTGGTCGACCTTGTCCGGGTCCGCCCACAGCACGGTGAGCGGCTCGGTGATCCGGATGTCGAAGCGCTCCTCGGGGATGCCGGTGGCCACCTTGCGCTCGACGTGCCGGCGCACCGCGGCCGCCAGGTCGACCACCTGCTTGCGCAGCTCCAGCCGTCCGGCGTCGATCCGGGAGATGTCCAGCAGCTCGGCGATCAGCCGGGTGACCCGGTCGGCGTCGGCGTCCACCGTCTCCAGCATCAGCCGCTTCTGCCCGTCGGTGAACCGCTCCCACTTGGCCAGCAGCGTCGCCGTGAAGCCCTTGACGCTGGTCAGCGGGGAGCGCAGCTCGTGCGCGACGGTGGCGATCAGCTCGGCGTGGCTGCGCTCGGTGCGGCGCCGGGCCTCGGTGCCGCGCACGGCGACCACCAGGCGCTCCAGCTGCCCCTGCGGCACCGCCCGGACGTACCGGGCGGAGACCAGCACCTCACGCCCGCCGGGCAGCAGCAGATTGCGCTCGGGCTGGCCGGTGCGGATCGCCAGGCCGCCGTACGGGTCGGTCAGCTGCCACCAGCGGCGGCCGTCCAGGTCCTCCAGCGGCAGGACGTCCTCCAGCGCGAGACCGAGCGCGGCCGCCGGGAGCACGCCGGTGAGCCGGGCCGCGGCCCGGTTGAAGCAGACCACCCGGCCCAGCGCGTCGGCGACCACCAAGCCGTCCGGCAGGTCGTCCGGGTCGAGCTCGGGTCCGCTGCCGACCATGGGTTGCCTCCCCGATTACCCACCGTGCCGTTCCCCCCACCGAGGCAGACCCTAGCGCCTCGCAGGCCCCCGCAGTAGGGCTTGCAGCGTGAGAACGCGGCGCGCCCGGGGCGTGTCCTGCGGGTTCTCGCCGGATCAGGGCCCCGGCGTCAGCCGTTCGAGCGGCAGCCGCCGGGCGAACGCTGGGCCCGGGCGGAGGCGTACAGGCAGACGGCCGCGGCGGTGGCCAGGTTGAGGCTCTCCGCGTGGCCGTGGATCGGTACCCGCACGACCTCGTCGGTGAGCGCGCGGGTCTCCTCCGGGAGCCCCCAGGCCTCGTTGCCGAACAGCCATGCGCCGGGCGCACCGAGGGTGCCCTCGTCGAGCTCCCGGTCCAGGTCGCGCTCCCCCGCCCCGTCCGCGGCGAGCACCCGGATGCCGGCCGCGCGCAGCTGACCGACCGCCTCCTCGACCGGCACGCCGACCGCCACCGGCAGGTGGAACAGGCTGCCCACGGAGGCCCGGACGGCCTTCGGGTTGTACAGGTCCACCGAGGCGTCGGTGAGCACCACGGCGTCCGCGCCGGCGGCGTCGGCGGTGCGCAGCACGGTGCCGGCGTTGCCGGGGTCGCGCACGTGGGCGAGGATCGCCACCAGCTTGGGCCGGGCCGCGAGCACCTCGGCGAACGGGGTGTCGATGAAGCGGCAGAGCGCCACGATGCCCTGCGGGGTCACGGTGTCGCAGATGTCGGCGATCACCTCGTCGGTGGCGGTCAGCACCGGCAGCCCCTCGGCCAGGGCGGCCTCGACGATGTCCGCGTGCCGCTCGGCGGCCTCCAGGCCCACGTACACCTCGACCACGGCGTGCTCGGCCGTCCCCGGCAGCTTGCCGAACCCGATGGCCTCCCGGACGGCCTGCGGGCCCTCGGCCAGGAAGCGGCGCTCCTTGGTGCGCTGGTTCCGCTTGGCGAGCCGGCGGGCGGCGACGACGCGCGGCGAGCGCAGGGAGGTGAGCAGGGGGGTCTCGGTGCTCGGCATGGTCTCGTTCTCTGGAGGCACTGGGAGGGCACGGGGGACGGAAAGCAGAACCGGACCCGCAGGAGAGCCTGCGGGTCCGGTCAGAGCTCAACCGATCTCGGAAGATCAGGCGGCGTCGGCGGCGGCCTTCGGGGCGTTCACGTCGGCCGGCAGCGCCTTCTGGGCCACCTCGACCAGGGAGGCGAACGCACCCGGGTCGTTGACGGCCAGGTCGGCCAGCATCTTGCGGTCGATCTCGACGCTGGCGGCCTTCAGGCCCTGCACGAAGCGGTTGTAGGTGATGCCGTTGGCACGGGCCGCAGCGTTGATGCGCTGGATCCACAGCTGACGGAAGTCGCCCTTGCGCTTCTTGCGGTCGTTGAAGTTGTAGACCAGCGAGTGGGTGACCTGCTCCTTGGCCTTGCGGTACAGGCGCGAGCGCTGGCCACGGTAGCCGCTGGCGCGCTCCAGGATGACCCGGCGCTTCTTGTGGGCGTTGACTGCCCGCTTGACGCGTGCCACTTGATTACTCCTTGGGTTGGACCACGGACTACTTCACGTGGTCCGTCATTCGAATGGGTCGGGAAGGATCAGCTGCCCCGCACGGCTCGCGCCGGGCGGGAGGGCGATCACTTGCCGAGAAGCTTCTTGATCTTCTTGGCGTCAGCGGGGGCCAGCTCGACGGTCCCGGCCAGCTTGCGGGTCAGCGTCGAGGGCTTGTGCTCCAGGAGGTGGCGGCGGCCGGCGCGCTCGCGCAGCACCTTGCCAGAGCCACTGATCTTGAAGCGCTTGCTGGCGCCACTGTGCGTCTTCTGCTTCGGCATTTCGCCGTATCTCCTCGTCAGTCCCGTCCACGCCCGCGCGACCTGCGCCGCGCGGGCGTGAACTGGATGGATCTGTGGTGACCGGGCGGGGCGCCCCGTCACCCTGGGGGCCGACCCCCGGACTGCCGTGAGCCTTGCGGCTCAGGCGCCCTGGGAAGCGGCCGGCTGCTCGACCGGGGCCTCGGCCTCGGCGGCCGGCGCCTCGACCGGGGCGTCCTGCGCCTCGGTCTCGGCGTCGTCGGCCACCAGGTCCTCGTCCTCGGTGACCAGGTCCTCGTCCACCGCGTCGTCATCCGCGAGGTCGGCGTCGGAGCCGGGGGTCCGGCCCAGTCGCTCGGCCTTGCGGGCGTCCGCGAGGGCGCGGGCCTCGGCCATCGCCTCGGTCTTCTTCTTGTGCGGGCCAAGAACCATGATCATGTTTCGGCCGTCCTGCTTCGGCGAGGACTCGACGAAGCCCAGGTCCTGGACGTCGTCGGCGAGCCGCTGCAGCAGACGGAAGCCCAGCTCGGGGCGGGACTGCTCACGACCGCGGAACATGATCGTGATCTTGACCTTGTCGCCCTGCTTGAGGAACCGAACGACGTGACCCTTCTTGGTGTCATAGTCGTGCGGGTCGATCTTCGGCCGGAGCTTCATCTCCTTGATGACCGTGTGCGCCTGGTTCTTGCGCGCCTCACGGGCCTTCATGGCCGACTCGTACTTGAACTTGCCGTAGTCCATGAGCTTGCACACCGGCGGCCGGGCGGTCGCCGCGACCTCGACCAGGTCGAGGTCGTACTCCTGTGCGAGCTCCAGCGCCTTGGCAAGCGGCACGATGCCGACCTGCTCGCCGCTGGGACCGACAAGTCGCACCTCAGGGACGCGAATCCGGTCGTTGATGCGGGGCTCGGTGCTGATGGGGCCTCCTCGGTTGCACCTTCTGCGATGCGGCCGTCGGACGGCGGTCGCACGTAGTGGACTCGACCACTGGGCGGGGCTTCATTCGTGCTGCGCTGCCCGATGCCTCTCGGCACCGCGTGCACCGCGACACGAAAAAAGCCCCGCTCGGTACAAGCGGGGCTCCACACAACCGGGGGCGGCATCCGGTGAGGGACGCTGCGGGCGACTCGGCGCCTCGGCGCCCGTCGCGGACCGGGACCCGTCGACCGTGAAGTCGATCAGGTGGGAGACTTTCGCGGTTGCCCTCTCGGGCCTCCTCGCAGTGGAGCCTCCACTTGCTGGCCAGGTGCCCATGAGGGATCCCGGCCGGTCAGTCTCGAAGCTTACAGCGTCGCGCTGTCGAACGCTATTCCGCCCCGGCGCACTGCCTTCCCGGCGGCTTCCGGGCCCCTTGTACGCTCCAACCTGTACCCACACCGCACGACGGAACGAGCCCCTCTTGAGCAGCGAGCCCACCCAGACCCCCGGCACGGACGACGACGCGATCGGCTTCGACGACCTCACCCGCGACATCGCCGAGGTCCCGGCCGTCGAGGTGATCACCACCGTCGCGGTGCACCTGATGAGCGCCGCCGCGGTCAAGTGCGGCCTGGCCGAGGGCGGCGAGAAGGACAAGGACCTGGACGAGGCCCGCAAGCTGATCACCGCGCTCGCCGGACTGGTCACGGCCGGCGCCCCGGAGATCAGCAACTTCCACGCGGCCCCGCTGCGCGACGGGCTGCGCTCACTGCAGCTGGCCTTCCGCGAGGCCTCCCTGGTGCCGGACGCGCCGGGCACCGGGCCGGGCGAGAAGTTCACCGGGCCGGTCTACAGCTGAGACCGATCCGACCGGGGCCCGCAGGTACGAGATTTCGTACCTGCGGGCCCCTTCGTCGTTCCTACCGCCGGTACAGCGGCTCCCCCGGCAGCTGGGCACTCTCCGGCAGCACCGCGAGGTCCAGCCCCCGGTCCAGCCGCACCCGCAGCACCGGGTCCCCGGCCACCGCCCGGCCGACCCGCTGCGCGGCCTCCTGCAGCCCCGACTGGTCCAGCGCCGGGTCGAAGACCACGGCGAGCACCCCGTCCGAGTCCTCCGACGGCGCCAGCAGCCCGCTGAGCACCTGCGGCTCGGCCGCCAGCAGCACCCGGACCGCCTCCCGCACCTCCGGGTCCCGCACCGGCGGCAGGTAGGGGCGGTTCTCCGCCAGGGCCCGCAGCCGGGCGCCGCTCAGCAGGAACGGCACCGGCCCGGCCGGGTCGATCAGCAGCGTGTCGGCGCGCTCGGAGAAGGCGACCATCGCGGCCTGCGGGGCCGCCGTCGGCGCCGGGCGGGCGTCGGCCCGCCAGCGGGTGAGCGCCTCCAGGGACGTGAAGGCCGGCAGCGCGCGGCGCCCGTCCGGGGCCTCCAGCACCGGCACGGCCATGTCGCTGCTCTTGTCGTGCCGGTGCCCGTGCTCGTCCACCTCGACCTCGCCGAGGATCGCCACGATCGGGACCATCAGCCGGGTCGGGGTCAGCGCCGCCAGCACCTCGGGCTCCACCGCACGGTCCTGCGACCAGCGGGCGAGGGCCTCGGCGAGCGCCCGGTCCGCCGTGCCGTCGTCGTCGGAGAAGCCGGGGTTCGGGATGCTCTTGCCGACGAACGCCGGGTTGGGGAAGTCTTCGCGGTCCACCCGGCCGACCCTATGCCACCGGTCGGCGCCGGCCGCATTTCCCCGCACGACTACCCGCACGACCTCTACCCACCGGTAGCGCGCTGTGGCAGCCTGCGCGCATGGTCATCCTCGTTGCGCGCACCCCTGTCACGGACCGGCACCGGTACGACCGGGCCACCGCCCACCTGGACGGGCCGGTGGCCGTCGTGGACCTCGACGCCTTCGACGCCAACGCCGCCGACCTGGTGCGCCGGGCGGGCGGCAAGCCGATCCGGGTGGCCAGCAAGTCGCTGCGCTGCCGGGCCCTGCTGGACCGGGCGCTGGCCATGGACGGCTTCCTCGGGGTGATGAGCTTCACCCTGGACGAGTCGCTCTGGCTGGCCCGTACGGGCGTGCGCGACGTCCTGCTCGCCTACCCCTCCACCGACCGCGCCGGATACGCCGAACTGACCGGGGACCAGGAGCTCGCCGCCCGGGTCACCGTCGTGCTGGACGACCCGGCCCAGCTGGACCTGATCGACAAGGCCCGCACCGGTGACGCCGAGGTGCGGGTCTGCCTGGAACTGGACACCGCGCTGCACCTGTTCGGCGGGAAGGTCCGGGTCGGCGCCCGGCGCTCGCCGCTGCGCACCCCGGAGGAGCTCGGCGCCTTCGCCGAACTCGTCCAGCGCCGCCGGGGCTTCCGGGTGGTCGGCCTGATGGCGTACGAGGGGCACGTCGCCGGGGTGGGCGACCGGGTGCCCGGGCGACCGCTGCGCTCCCAGCTGGTCCGGCTGATGCAGAACAAGGCCCGGACCGAACTGGCCGAGCGACGCGCCGCGGTGGTGCGGCGGCTGCGGCAGGTGGCCGAGCTGGAGTTCGTCAACGGCGGCGGCACCGGCAGCGTGGAGTCCACCGCGGCCGAGCGGGCCGTCACCGAGGTCGCGGCCGGATCCGGGCTGTACCAGCCGCAGCTGTTCGACAACTACCGGGTGTTCCGCGGCCGTCCGGCCGCACTGTTCGGCCAGCCGGTGGTGCGCCGCCCCGGCGTCGGGGTGGTCACCGTGCTCGGCGGCGGCTACCCGGCCTCCGGCCCGGTCGGACCGGACCGCTCGCCGATGCCGTACCTGCCGCCGGGGCTGCAGTACGACCCGATGGAGGGCGCGGGCGAGGTGCAGACCCCGCTGCTCGGCCCGGCCGCCGACGACCTGCTGATCGGCGACCGGGTCTGGTTCCGGCACGCCAAGGCGGGCGAGCTGTGCGAGCGCTTCGCCGAACTGCACCTGATCGAGGGGGACCGGATCGTCCGAACCGTCCCCACCTACCGGGGTGAGGGGAAGACGTTCCTCTGACGATTCGTCCGGCTCTGCCCTACCGTGGTGCCGGGCACGACCAACCACGAGGGGGCGCCATGGAAGCGGAGATCGTACAGCAGATGGTGACGTCGGGGGCCTCGTCGCTGGCCGGGCTGATGGCCACCGCGGCCTGGGAGCAGGTCAGTTCACGCGTCGCCCGGATGTTCGGCCGCGGCGAGGAGGACGAGGCGACGAGCGCCGATCTGGAGGTGATCCGGGCCGAGGTGGTGGAGGCCGGCGACGACGAGGACGCGCTGGCCGACCAGACGGCCGTACTGCGCACCCGTCTGCGCCGACTGTTCCGCGAGCACCCGGAGGCGGCGAACGAACTCCGGGAGATCCTGGCCGAGTTCATGCCGAACGCACCCGCCCAGACGTCCACCGTGATCCGCAACAGCTTCAAGGACAACACAGTCCACGGCAACGTCGTCCAGAGCGGCACGATCACCGGCGACGTGAACTTCTGAGTCCGACCTTTCCGGAGCCTTAAGCGGGCCCGATGGAACACCTAACCACGGTGTCCCGTCGGGCCTTTGCGCTGCTCGGAAGGCTACAGTCCGTCAACAACCGCACCACTCCCGGCTATTGCCTTCTGGTCCAGACCAATCCTACGCTCTGGCCGGGGCCCGCGATCCGGGCCGGCGGCCCCGAACGGGCAGGCGTGTCCGCTCCCCCCACACCCGCCCGGAACGACGGTCAAGGAGTCCCCACCCCATGTCCATCAAGCGAACTGCCCTGTCCGTCGGCGTGGTCGGCGCCGCCGTCCTCGCGATGGCCGCGACCACCGCCGGCACCGCCAGTGCCCACGGCACCATGACCGGCCCGGTCAGCCGGATCGCCGCCTGCTACGCCGAGGGCCCCGAGCACCCGGTGTCCCAGGTGTGCAAGGACCTCGTCGCCGCGAGCGGCACCCAGCCGCTGTACGACTGGAACGAGGTCAACATCGCCAACGCCAACGGCAACCACCAGGCGCTGATCCCGGACGGCAAGCTCTGCTCGGCCAACCGCGACAAGTACGCGGCCCTGGACTGGCCGCGCACCGACTGGCCGGCCACCCCGGTCAGCGCGGGCAGCTTCACCTTCCAGTTCCGCACCACCGCGCCGCACGTCGGCACCCAGACCGTCTACATCACCAAGCCGAGCTACGACCCCACCAAGCCGCTGAAGTGGTCGGACCTCGACCCGACCCCGGTCGCCCAGGTGCAGGTCGACCGCACCGCCGTCAACGGGTACTACACCTACCCGGGCACCCTGCCGCAGCGCACCGGCCGCCAGCTGCTCTACATGATCTGGCAGCGCAGCGACAGCCCGGAGGCGTTCTACAGCTGCTCCGACGTCGACTTCGGCAAGGCCACCACGGCCGGCGCCCCGGCGGTCTCCTCGCTCGCCGCCCCGGCCGCGCCCAGCGACGCCCAGATCGCGGCCGACGCCCCCAGGTCCACGGTCGCCCACCACGGGCACGGCGGGGATCCGAACGCCCCGGCCGGCCAGCCGATCCCGACCACCTCCGCCGCCGTGGCCGGCACCTCCGCCACCGGTCCGCTGCTGCTCGCCGGCGCCGCCGCGCTCGGCGTCGGCTGGGCGGGCATGGTGCTCCGGCGCCGTCGTGTCGAGGCTGTTCGACGCGACTCCTGACGCCGGACGACGCGGGGCCGGGCCGGCCCACCCCCGTCCGGTCCGGTTCCGCGCCTCCCGGGGCCCGGGACGGACCCGGGCCCTGACGGCGACGGCCCACCCGGGAGGATTTCCTCCCGGGTGGGCCGTCCTGCTGTGAGGAGCGCGGGGCTCAGGTGGTGGCCGTACCGGAGCCGTCGGGGCCGCCGGAGGAGCCGCTGCCGGAGCCGCCGGATCCACCGCCGGAGCCGGAGCTGCCGGAGTCACCGCCGGAGCCCGGCAGGCCGGGCATCCCGGGCAGGCCCGGGATCTTGCCCTTGAAGTCGGCGATGCCCTTCACGATGGTGTCCATCACCGAGACGTCCGGCGCCTTGTCCGCGATGTCGAAGCCGAAGTGCACCGAGACCAGCGCCTTGCCGTCGGCGGTCGGGAAGACCACCGTCTGCACGTAGCCGCTGTTGCCCTTGGCCGCGTCCACCTTCCAGCGGACCAGGTAGCCGTCCTGGCCGTTGACCTTCACGGCCTCGGACTTGAGCTCCTGGTGCCCGGTGACGTCGTTGTAGGAGTCCTTGACCGCCTTGTCGATGTCGGCCTTCGCCGCCGCCTGGGCGTCCGTGCCGCCGCCGGTGATCCGGCCGGTGTTCACGCCGCCGAGGGTGCAGCTGTCGGTGCCGTCCGGGCACGTGTAGGCGCCGATGGTCAGTGCGGCGTAGCCGTCTTTGGTGGTGCCGGCCTGCCAGCCGGAGGGGGTGGGCAGGGTGAGCCCGTTCACCAGGTCGATCGCCTTGTTGGCGCCCGGCTTGGACTTCCCGCTGCCGTTGCCGTTCCCGCCACCCTTGCCGTTGCCGCTGCCGCCACCGCTGCCGTTGCCGCCACCGCCGTTGCCACCGTTGCCGTCACCGAGGCCGGGGAAGCCGAACAGCCCCCCGTCGCCGTTCGGGGCCGGCTGGGCGCGGGCGGCGCTGCGCTGCGCCCGGTTGTCGCCGTGGCCGTCCATCGCCAGATAGGTGATCCCCGAGCCCGCGCCCAGGCCGAGCACGGCGGCGACCACGGTGGCCACGACCAGCTTGGACGGCTTGCGCCGGGCCTTGCCGGGCGGCTCGGCGGGGGCGCCGTAGGCGGTGCCGAAGGGCGGCGGCTCCGGGTAGCGGACCGTCGGCCCGCTCTCCAGCACCTCGCCCTCCAGCACGGTGGGCCGGTCCGCCGCTCCCGGCCCCGGAGCCGCGGCGGCCGGGGACTCCGGCTGCGGGGCGTCCGAGGGTGCGGGCCGGGTGTCGGCCGTCCAGCCCTTGCCGTCCCACCAGCGCTGCGGTCTCGGGTCGCTGGTGGTGTCCTTCGGGTCCGGGTACCACCCGGCGGGAATCTGCTCACTCACAGCAAAGAATCTAAAGGTAGCCGGATAAACGCGAAATCAGCGCAGCCGGGAATTCCGGAGGTTTTCGATGAGATTACGGTGAGAAGCCCCGGCGGACCGGGCTCCGGGCCCCACGGACCGGTGCTCCGGACCCCACGGACCGGGCCCCGGGCCCTACAGCGGGGTGACGTACGCCCCGGAGATGCCGCCGTCCACCAGGAACTCGCTCGCGGTGATGAACGAGGAGTCGTCACTGGCCAGGAAGGCCACCGCGGCGGCGATCTCCTCGGCCCGGGCGAACCGGCCGAGCGGGATGTGCACCAGCCGGCGGGCCGCCCGCTCCGGGTCCGCGGCGAACAGCTCGCGCAGCAGCGGGGTGTCCACCGGCCCGGGCGACAGCGCGTTCACCCGGATCCCCTCCCGGGCGAACTGCACGCCCAGCTCCCGGGACATCGCCAGCACCCCGCCCTTGGAGGCGGTGTACGAGATCTGCGAGGTGGCGGCGCCCATCCGGGCCACGAAGCTGGCGGTGTTGATGATCGAGCCGCGCCCGTGCCGGCGCATGTACGGCAGCGCGGCCTTGCAGCACAGGTAGACCGAGGTCAGGTTGACCTCCTGGACCTTGCGCCAGGCGTCCAGCCCGGTGGTCAGGATGGAGTCGTCCTCCGGCGGCGAGATGCCGGCGTTGTTGAAGGCGACGTCCACGCTGCCGTAGGTCTCGTACGCCTCGTCGAACAGCGCCTCGACCATGTACGGGTCGGTGACGTCGGTGTGCACGAACAGCCCGCCGACCTCCTTGGCGGCCGCCCGCCCGGTCCGCTCGTCCAGGTCCGCGCAGACCACCTCGGCGCCCTCGGAGGCGAGCCGGCGGGCGGCGGCCAGGCCGATCCCGCTGCCCGCGCCGGTGACCACGGCGGTACGGCCGACCAGCCGGCGGCAGACGGTGGCGTCCTGCTCGGTCATGGACTGTCACTCCTCGCTGTGGATGAAGACGTTCTTGGTCTCGGTGAAGTGGCGCAGCGCGTCCGGCCCCAGCTCGCGGCCCACCCCCGACTCGCCGAAGCCGCCGAACGGCGTCCAGTAGCGCACCGAGGAGTGCGAGTTGACGGACAGGCTGCCCGCCCGCACGCCCCGGGCCAGGCGCAGCGCGTCGGTCTCGTCGGTGAACGGCAGGACGGCGGCGACCGGGCCGAAGATCTCCTCGGTGACCGCCGGGACCTCCGGGTCGGCGGGCGCCAGCGCCGCCCAGCCCGACTGGGCCTTCAGCGCCCGCTGGACCGCCGCGTCCAACTGCTCGGCGGTGGTGTCCGGGACGGTGGCGAGCAGCTCGCCGGTGGCGGGGTTGCGGACGGTGCTCGTACTGGGCTCGGTCACGGCTCACATCCGTTCGAAGGATCGGTAGCGCTCCCAGTCGGTGACGGCGCCGTCGTAGGCGGCCTGCTCGACCCGGGCCATGTTCAGGTAGTGCTCGACCACGTCGTCCCCGAAGGCCGTCCGGGCCAGTTCGCTCTCCGCCCACAACCCGGCCGCCTCGCGCAGCGATCCGGGCACCCGGGCGTACTCCTCCACCGCGTAGGCGTTGCCCAGACAGGGCGTCGGCAGGTCCAGCTTGCGCTGGATCCCGTGCAGGCCGGCCGCGATCATCCCGGCCACCGCGAGGTACGGGTTGACGTCCCCGCCGGGCACCCGGTTCTCCATCCGCAGCCCCGGGCCGTGGCCCACCACCCGGTAGGCGCAGGTGCGGTTGTCCCGGCCCCAGGCGACGGCCGTCGGGGCGAAGGAGCCCGGGCGGTAGCGCTTGTAGGAGTTGATGTTCGGCGCGTACAGCACGCTGAACTCGCGCAGCGCGACGAGCTGCCCGGCCAGGAAGTGCCGCATGGTGTCGGTCATCCGGCCGTCCCGGTCGGCGAAGGCGGGCGCGCCGACCGCGTCGCGCAGCGACAGGTGGATGTGGCAGCTGTTGCCCTCGCGCTCGTCGTACTTGGCCATGAAGGTGAGCGCGCAGCCCTGTTGGGCGGCGATCTCCTTGGCGCCGGTCTTGTAGACGCTGTGCTGGTCGCAGGTGGTGAGGGCGTCCGCGTAGCGGAACGCGATCTCGTGCTGGCCCAGGTTGCACTCGCCCTTGGCGGACTCCACGGTCAGCCCGGCGCCCGCCATCTCGTTGCGGATCCGGGAGAGCAGCGGCTCGACCCGGGCGGTGCCCAGCATCGAGTAGTCCACGTTGTAGAGGTTCGCCGGGGTCAGCCCGCGGTAACCGCCCAGCCAGGCCTGCTCGTAGGTGTCGCGGAAGACCAGGAACTCCAGCTCGGTGCCGATGTCCGCGGTCAGCCCGTACTCGGCGAGCCGGGCGATCTGGCGGCGCAGCAACTGGCGCGGGGCCGCGTCCACCGGGTGGCCGCCGTGCCGGGCCAGGTCGGCGGTGACCTGGGCGGTGCCGGGCTGCCAGGGGGTGAGCCGCAGGGTGGCGAGGTCGGGGCACATCGCGAAGTCGCCGTAGCCGGTGGCCCAGGAGGAGAAGGCGTAGCCGTCCACCGTGTTCAGGTCGACGTCCACGGCCAGCAGGTAGTCGCAGGCCTCGGCGCCGTGCTCCGCCACCTCGTCGAGGAAGAAGCGGGCGGCGAACCGTTTGCCCTGCAGCCTGCCCTGCATGTCGGTGAAGGAGAGCGCGACGGTGTGCACCTCGCCCGCGTCCACCAGGACGCGCAGCTCGTCCAGGGTCAGTGGCGGCCGGGGCCGCGAACCCGCCGGGGCGTTCTCGGGCCTGGTGTTCTCGGGCCTGGTGTTCTCGGGCCTGGTGTTCTCGGGCCTGGTGTTCTCGGGCCTGGCGTTCTCGGGCATGGCGTTCTCGGGCATGGCGTTCTCGGGCATGCCGGAACCCTTCTCCTCGATCACTCTTCGATCACTCTTCGAGATCGAGCGGTCACAGCGAACCGTACGGCCTGCGGCTCACGGCGCGGAAGAGGGCGGGCGCGTGTGGCGCGCCGGGACGCGTGGTTGACGAGGTACCGGACGGTACGGGAGGAGAATGCCCGCCATGGATCGCAGGCCTTTCATCGGCGTCAGCACCTACCTGGTGGACGCGAGTTGGAGCGACTGGCGCGGCCGCCGCGTCGCCCTGGTGCCGGAGCGGTACACCGCGTACGTGCAGAACTCCGGCGGCATCGCCGTCCTCCTGCCGCCCGACGCCCCCGACCGCGCACCCGAGGTGCTCGCCCGGCTCGACGCCCTCGTCATCGCCGGCGGCCCGGACATCGACCCGGCCTACTACGGGGAGCCCGCCCACCCGTTGACGGACGTCGACTCCCCGGAACGCGACGCCTGGGAAGTCGCCCTGCTGCGCGGCGCCCTGGCGGCCGGCATGCCGGTGCTGGGGATCTGCCGGGGGATGCAGGTGCTGAACGTGGTGTGCGGCGGGACGCTCATCCAACACCTCCCGGACGTGGTGGAGGTGGACGTCCACGCGGGCTCGCCGGGGTGCTACGGCGCCCATGTCGTCCGGCCGGTGCCGGGCACCCTGGTCGGCGGCCTGCTCCCGGAGAGCGAGTTGGAGGTGCCGACCTTCCACCACCAGGCCGTCGACCGCCTCGGCACCGGCCTGCGCGTCAGCGCCCTCGCCCCGGACGGGACGGTGGAGGCGGTCGAGGGCCCCGGCTTCATGGTCGGCGTCCAGTGGCACCCCGAACAGGGCACCGACCTCCGCCTCATGCAGGCCCTCGTCCGCGCGGCCACGGCGGCTTCGCTGGACGCGGTCGCCCTGGGCTGAGGTCCGGCACCAGGAGCACAGACCTCCCGTTCCCTCGACCTCGCTCGGACCGGACGAGAAAGGCCCTTTCCGTGCCCGCCCCTCGTTGCGTCGAGGGGCGGGGCTTGTGCGCAGGAAGTCGGCCCCGCCGACTTCCTGCGCAGAGTGCACCCATCGGCCCGCGCCCCAGATGTACTGGGGCGCGGGCCGTCGTTCTGAGGTCCATGAGCAGAACGAACTGGGGTCGGGCCTGCGCAGAGAGCGCAGGCCCGACCCCTTTTGCGCAGAACGCCCTTTCGTGCATGGGAAGTCGGCGGGGCTGACTTCCCATGCACGTAAGGGGATGCCGTCGGCGACGGGCTGGAGGAAGGGGTTGGGGCGGGGAGCTGATGCTCAGGGGGCGGCCGGGGCCGGGAGCGGGAGGGGGAGGTGGGCGGCGGCGGTGAGGAGGGTGGGGAGCATGCGGGTGGCGTGGGTGGCATAGCCGTGCGGGGAGGGGTGGATGCCGTCGGGGCCGAGGAGGTGGGTGGCCCGGTCGCGGAACTCGGGGCCGGAGGTGGGGGCGAGGTGGGCGCCGGTGCGGGTGGCGGTGCGGGTGTGGAGGCGGGCGAGGCGGCGGGAGCGGTGGTGGCCGATCCAGCGGGCCGGGGCGCGGAAGCCGGGCCCGTAGCCGGGGTTGGGGCAAGGGACGACGACGAGTTGCCAGCCGGCTTCGCGGAGGGACTGGGCGAGGTGGGCGTGCCGGCGGGCGGCGCGGCCGAGCGGGGTGGGCAGCAGGACGTCGTTGCCGCCGACGATCAGTACGGCGATGCCGGGCCGCAGCCGGGCGGCGCGGGCGAGTTGGCGGCCGACGGCGGCCGTGGTGGCGCCGACCCGGGCGTGCACCCGTAGGTCGACGGGCCGGCCGGTGCCCTCGGCGAGGCCGGTGGCGAGCAGGGCGCCGAGGGTCTGGCCGGGGTGGTGGGCGCCGAAGCTCTGGGCGAGGGAGTCGCCGAGCATCAGCAGGGTGAGCGGGTAGTCCTCGATGCCGGGAGCGGACGGACCGTACCGGCCGTCGGCGACCGGGACGGTCCAGTCGGTGGGCGGCCGGTGGGCGAGCAGGTGCAGGTAGAGCCGGGCGAGCCGGAGGGCGAGGCGGCGCATGACGGGTGTTCTCCGGGGTCAGGCGGTGAGGACGACGGCGGCGTTCTGCCCGCCGAAGCCGCAGGAGACGGACAGGGCGGCGGGGGTGTCGACCGGCCGCGGCGCCTTGGTGACCACGTCGAGGTCGATGGCGTCGTCGAGCCGGTCGAGGTTGGCGGTGGGCGGGACCAGCCGGTGTTGCAGCGCGAGCACGGTGAGCGCCGCTTCGATGGCTCCGGCGGCGCCCATGGTGTGGCCGATCACGCTCTTGTTGGCGGTGACCGGCGGCGGCCGGTGGAAGACCTGCCGCAGGGCGGCCGCCTCGGCGGGGTCGTTGAGCGCGGTGCCGGTGCCGTGCGCGTTGACGTGCCCGATCTCCTCGGGCGCCAGCCCGGCGTCGGCGAGCGCCGCCCGTACCGCCCGGGCCAGCCCGTCGCCGCCGGGGTGGGGGGCGGTGAAGTGGTGGGCATCGGCGGCGGCGCCGTGACCGGCGAGGTGCGCCCGGGGGCGGGCACCGCGGGCGCGGGCGTGGTCGGGGTGTTCGAGCAGCAGCACGCCCGCGCCCTCGCCGAGGACGAAGCCGTCCCGGTCGGCGTCGAAGGGGCGGGAGGCGCCGGCCGGATCGTGCCGGCGGCGGGAGAGCGCGCCGAGGCGGTCGAAGGCGACGCAGGTCATCGGGGTGCGGGGGCTGTCGGTGCCGCCGGCCAGGACGAGGTCGCAGCTGCCGGAGCGGATCAGGTCGCAGCCGAGGGCGAGCGCGCTGGTGCCGGAGGCGCAGGCGGTGCTGACGACCAGGCTGGGGCCGAGGGCGCCGAGGTCGAGGCTGACCTCTCCCGCGGCCATGTTGGGGATGGAGCGCGGCAGCATCAGCGGGGAGACCCGGTCGGCCCGGCCCTCGGCGAGCCGGGCGTACTCGACCTCGTACGTCTGGACGCTGTTGGCGCTGACGCCGAGGACGACGCCGACCCGGGTGCCGTCCCAGTCGGCCGGGACGAGCCCGGCGTCGGCGACGGCCTGGCGGGCGGCGACCACCGCCATCTGGCTGAACCGGTCGAGCCGGCGGGAGAGCCGGCCGCCGAGCCGGGCGGGCGGGTCGAAGTCGGCGAGCCGGCAGGAGAAGTCGACGTTCAGGCCCGCGAGTTGGGGATCACGCCGGGCGGTGGGCTCGGCGCCGAGGAAGTGTTCCCAGACGGCGTCCGCGCCGTTGCCGGCCGGGGTGACCAGGCCGAGCCCGGTGACGGCGACCGCTCGCTGCCGCCGCACGCTCAGCGGGCTCAACTGACCGATTCCCGGGCCAGGGTGGCGTCCGCGTGGGCGGCGAGCTCGCCGAGGGTGCGGTCAGGGGTGATGTCGACGACGGTGACGCCGATCTTCTCCTCGACCACGAGGGAGAGTTCGACCAGCGCCAGGCTGTCGAGGGCGAGCGAGGCCAGGGTGGCGTCGGGGGTGACCACGGCCGGGGAGACGTCGAACTCGTCGACCAGGCAGGAGCGGATCGTCTCGTAGCTGCTGGGCATGGTGAAGTTTCCTTTCAGCTGGGGCTGTTGGTGGCGTCGATGACGACGGCGGCGGACCGCCCGGGCAGCCGGGTCCAGGCCAGGACGGCGCCGAGCAGCGCGACCGCGCCGCCGACGACGGCCGCTGCCGCCAGTCCGTCCGTGAAGGCGGTCGGGTCGCCGGGCGCGGAGCCGGTGAGCGAGGTGGCGAGGACGGAGCCGAGCACCGCCACGCCGAGGGTCGAACCGACCTGCCGGGTCGCGTCGTTGAGCGCCGAACCGACCCCGGCGGCAACGACCGGGACGGCGCTCATCACCACCTCGGTGGCGACCGGGGCGAGCAGTCCGGCCCCGAGACCGGACAGCGCCTCGAAGAGCAGCACCGGAGCGTCCCCCGAGTCGGCTGCCAGCCGCCCGAGTTGGACGAATCCGGCGGCGATCAGCAGCAGCCCGCCCGCCGAGGGAACCCGGGCGCCCGCCGGCCGCGCCAGCAGTGGCCCGAGGAGCGCGCCAACGGCGAGCCCGAGGGACAGCGGGACCATCCGCACCCCGGCCTGCCAGGCGCTCAGGCCGCGCACCTGCTGGAGGTAGAGGGTGAGCAGGAACAGCGCGCCGAACATCGCGAAGGACATCAGCGCGAGCGAGACCGTGGCCGGCCAGACCGGCCCGCCGCGCAGCAGCCGGACCGGCACCATCGGTGCGGCACAGCGGAGTTGGCGCCGCACGAAGGCCGTCAGCAGCAGCGCGGCGAGAGCGAAGGAGGCGAGCACCGCGGGGCTGGTCCAGCCCCGCCCGGGTGCCTCGATCACGCCCCACACCAGGGCGAGCAGCCCGGCGCAGGACAGCAGTGCGCCGGGCCGGTCCAGCGGCCGGGCCTCGGGCGCGCGGGACTCGGGGACGGTGACCAGGGCCGCCGCGCCGATCGCCGCGATGACCGGGACATTGAGCCAGAACGCCGCCTGCCAGCCGTACCGGTCGACCAGCAGGCCGCCGGCCACCGGGCCGAACACCGCGCCGACCCCGGCCACCGCCGCCCAGATCCCGATCGCCCGCTTCCGGGCGGCCGGTTCGGGCAGCACGTGCACCACGGTGGAGAGGGTGGCGGGCATGAACAGGGCCGCGCCGAGGCCCATCCCGCAGCGCGCGGCGACCAGCCCGGCCGCACCGGTGCCGAGCGCCCCGGCGGCCGAGGCGGCGCCGCACAGCGCCAGCCCGGCGAGGAAGGCGCGCCGCCGCCCGTACCGGTCCCCCAGGGCGCCGCCGGCCAGCACGCAGCCGCCGAGGGCGAGGGCGTAGCCGTCCACGATCCACTGGGTCTCGGCGAGGCTCGGGCCGAGGTCGGCGCGCAGCCCGGGGACGGCCACGTTGAGCACGGTGAAGTCCAGGCCGAGCAGGAACAGCGCGGCGCAGACCACCGCTACGGCCGCCCACGCCTTCCGGCTGGCAGCCGCGCCGGCCGTCGGCGCGGAGGCCGCACCGGCCGACGCCGTGGAGGCCACACCGGCCGACGACGTGGAGGCCGCTCCGGCCTTCCGGGTGGAAGTCACCCCGGCCTCAGACCGGCAGCCGCAGCGGCTCGTCGCGCCGCCGGAAGCCGATCCGGTACAGCGTGGCGGCGCCGCGCAGGAAGGTCACTTCGCTGGCCCGCAGGTAGCGCCGGTACCGCCGGTACCCCTCGGGGCCGATCAGCCGCTCGGCCTGTTCGCGGGCCCGCAGCAGCCGGCCCGACCAGGAGGCGAGGGTGCGGGCGTAGTCCTCGGCGGAGGCGGTGAGGGCGACCACCGAGAAGTACGGGTCGCAGGCGGCGGCGATCTCGCTCAGCCGGGGCAGCCTGGCGCTCGGGAAGATGTCGGCGCCGACGAAGTCGCCGATCGGGCCGGTGCCGTCGGCGGCGCCGTCGTAGGCGATGGTCTGCAGCGACATCCGGCCGCTGGGGCGCAGCCAGCGGTGGCAGGCGGCGAAGTAGCGGGCGTAGCCGTCGAGCCGCTCGGCCCGGCTCATCCCGGCGGTGGCGAAGTGCTCGAAGGCGCCCATCGAGACGATGGCGTCGTACGGCCGCTCGGGGGCGTGCGCCTCCCAGCTCTCCAGCCGGGGTTCGGCGCCGGGCAGGGCGCGGGCGGTCAGGAAGTCGTACTGGGCGCGCGAGATGGTCAGTCCGACGGCCTCGCGGACGCGGTCGTCGCGGCCGGCGTGCTCCAGCATGGCGCCCCAGCCGCAGCCGATGTCGAGCAGTCGCAGGGCGTCGCCGGGGCGGGCGCCGACCAGGTCCAGGTGGTGGTCGAGCTTGGCCCGCTGGGCGCGCGGCAGGGCGGTGGCGTCGGGTTCGTCGCGCGGGATGCCGTCCCACTTGGCGGCGGTGTAGGCGAGGGTCTCGTCCAGCCAGAGGGCGTAGAAGTCGTTGCCCAGGTCGTAGTGGTACTCGATGTCGGCGGCGGTGGTGCCGGCCGTGGTGATGGTCATCCGGGTCCTGTCCGTGTCCTGTGTGGTGAGGTCTCGGGCCGTACCGGCCGGGGCCGCGGCTCGGCTTCTACCGGCCGGGCCGCGCGGAGGCTCGGCCCCTGCCGGCCCGGCCGTGCGAACGCTCAGCGGGAGGTCCGGCCGCCGATGGTCCAGTGGTAGCCCGGCAGGTTGTCCTCGGTCAGCAGGTTGACGACCAGGGCGGAGCGTACGGCGGGCGGGAGCGCGGACTGCTCGGGCCGCCAGGGCTCGCCGCCCCGCGGGCCGTCGAAGTCCCGGCCGAGGCTCCAGGGGACGTACTGGTGCGGGAACCACTCGCGCGCCACCGCCAGGTGACGTCTCATCAACTCATCGGCGGTGGATTCGAGTTCGGAGAGCCAGTGGAGGGAATCCGCGGTAGCGATCTTCACGGGCCATGATCGTCGCGGACCTGCGTGAGGCGGCGCAAGCCGGCTTCACCCGGTCGGGTGACAGACCCACCCGGATTGACCAAGGCCTATGCCGGGGGCATCGAAGCGCCTTCCGGAGCACCCTCGAGTGCGCCTTCCGGCACACCCCCGGGCGCCTTCCGGCACGCCCCGGACACCCCTCCCGCCACCCATCCGGACCACCTCCGGACGGCAACGACAACGGTCACCAGTTCAGCCTTTGGATCTTTGTCGATTCTGCGGTTCACTTCGAGTGCGGGCGATCGCACCCCGTCACCACCCACCCGTGCGTCCAGAGAGGACTTCGATGGCCGGGCACGAGCATTCCCAGGATGATCATGCGCATGACCACCAGAACTCGCAGGACCACGGCCATGGAGGTCACGGCGGCCACGCGCACGGCCACGGGGGCCACGGCGGGCACTCCCACAGCGTCGCCGCCGACGCCGACCGCCGCTGGTTGGTCAGCGCCCTCACCCTGATCGTCGTCTTCATGGCCGGCGAGGTCGTGGTCGGCTTCGCCGCCCAGTCGCTGGCCCTGATCTCCGACGCGGCGCACATGCTCACCGACGCCGCCTCGATCGTGCTGGCCCTGATCGCCATGCGGCTCTCCGCCCGCCCGGCCCGCGGCGGCTACACCTACGGACTCAAGCGCGCCGAGATCCTCTCCGCACAGGCCAACGGCGTCACCCTGCTCGTCCTGTCCGCCTGGCTGGGCTACGAGGCGGTCATCCGGCTGATCACGCCGCCCGAGGTCACCGGCTCGCTGGTGCTGATCACCGCGCTGATCGGCATCGTGGTCAACCTGGCCGCCACCTGGTGCATGTCGAAGGCCAACCGCAGCTCGCTGAACGTCGAGGGCGCCTTCCAACACGTGCTCACCGACCTGTACGCGTTCATCGCCACCGCCGTGGCCGGCCTGATCGTGCTGACCACCGGCTTCGTCCGCGCCGACGCGATCGCCTCGCTGATCGTGGTCGCCCTGATGCTCAAGGCGGGCGTCGGCCTGGTCCGGGACTCCGGGCGGATCTTCCTGGAGGCCGCCCCGGCCGGGATCGACCCGGACGCGGTGGCCGACCGGCTGGTCACCGAGCCGCTGGTCGAGGAGATCCACGACCTGCACATCTGGGAGATCACCTCCAACCAGCCCGCCCTGTCGGCGCACATCCTGGTCACCCCCGGCGGCGACTGCCACGCCGTCCGGCGCGAACTCCAGCGCCGGCTCTCGACGGAGTACGGCATCACCCACAGCACCCTCCAGGTCGACCACGTCGGCGAGGACGAGGCGGGCGCCCTGCTGCAGATCGCCGGCCCCGGCGAGTCTCCCGCCGAGCACTGCGCCGACGCCCACGGCCCGGTCCACCGGGCCGGCCCGCACGAGCACTGAGCCCGCTGTTGTCGTCACGGTGCGGCATGATCTGAGTCGTGACCGCACCGCGACTGATGCTCCTCGACTCCGCCAGCCTGTACTTCCGGGCCTACTACGGCGTACCGGACACCCTGCGCTCGCCGCAGGGTGAGCCGGTCAACGCCGTCCGCGGCCTGCTGGACTTCATCGCCCGGCTGGTCCACGACCACCGGCCCGACGAACTCGTCGCCTGCATGGACGCCGACTGGCGCCCCCAGTGGCGGGTGGACCTCATCCCCTCCTACAAGACCCACCGGGTCGCCGAGGAGCCGGCCGCGGCCGAGGCCGGCGAGGAGGAGGTGCCGGACACCCTCGCCCCGCAGGTCCCCGTGATCGAGCAGGTGCTGGACGCCCTCGGCATCGCCCGGATCGGCTCCCCCGGCTACGAGGCCGACGACGTCATCGGCACCCTCACCGCCCGCGCCAAGGGACCGGTACAGATCGTCACCGGCGACCGCGACCTCTTCCAACTCGTCGACGACGCACGGCAGATCACCGTGCTCTACCCGGTCAAGGGCATGGGCAACCTCCAGGTCACCGATGACGCGCTACTGCTGGAGAAGTACGGCGTGCGCGGCGCCCAGTACGCCGACATGGCGGCCCTGCGCGGCGACCCGTCCGACGGCCTGCCCGGCGTCAAGGGCGTCGGTGAGAAGACCGCCGCCCAGCTGATCAACGAGTACGGCGACCTCCCCGCCATCCGCGCCGCCGCCCTCGACCTCGGCTCCGGGCTCACCCCGGCCCGCCGCCGCAACATCGTCGAGGGCGCCGCCTACCTGGACGTCGCCCCCAAGGTCGTCCGCGTCGCCGACGACGCCCCCCTCCCCGCCTTCGATCCGGCCCTCCCCCACGAACCCCTCGACCCGATGACCCTCGAGCACCTCGCCACCCGCTGGGGCCTCGGCACCTCCCTCGACCGCGTCCTGGAAGCCCTCGCCACCCGCTGAACCCCTCCCCTCCGGTCGGCCGCCGGCCCACCGGTGGCCTGTCGGTGGGCGGCCGTATAGTTCGGGAAACTGACGATCAGTTCTGTTCCGAACTCGGGGGTCCCCTTGAACAGCGTCTCCATCAAGCGGCGCGGCGCGTTCCTGCTCGCGACCGCCACCCTGGCCACGGTCGGGGTGGCGGGTACGGCCCAGGCCGTGCCCAACTCCGGCTCGCTGTGGGTCGGCTACGGCAAGAGCAACACGTACGCCAGCGTCAAGTGTGTTCAGGAGATATCCAACAGCCTGCACTTCCAGACCGGTTACCACGTGGTCGACGAGGACGGCGCGTTCGGCCCGGACACCTACGGGGCGGTCGTCGCCCTCCAGAAGTGGGCGAGCCTGGACCCTGACGGTGTCGTCGGCCCGAGGACGGGTGACGTCATGATCGAGTCGACCAAGGACTACTACGGCTGCTACTCCTACCTGCCCACGCTCAAGTAGGGGCCGGCGCACAGCACGACCGGGGCCCGCACGTTCGCCGTCGAACGTGCGGGCCCCTTCGGGTATCCGGCTCAACCCACCGAGGAGCTCAGCCCACCGAGGAGTAGGCGATGATGCCGCGGCGCAGGAAAGTAGTCACGCCGGCCCCACCGTGTACCACGGCGGGGCCGGACGGTACGACCCGCCCACCGAGCCGGGTACCTTCGCCGTACTGCGACGCACCGAGAAGGGGAACTCATCATGGCGCAAACGACTGTGCCCGGCACGCCCCCGTCCACATACCGAGGTTTGATCCTCGACTTCGCCGGCGTTCTCACCATGGATGCTCTCGCCGTGCACCGCGAGTGGTGCGTAGGGCAGGGACTCGACCCCGAGGCCTGGCGCCGCACGCTGAACACGCACCCGGTCGTCCGGCAGCTCTACGCGGACCTTGAACGCGGCACCCTCAGCCAAGCGGACTGGAACCGGCAGACCGCTCCGCACCTCGGACTGACCGACCACGAGAACCTGATGGGCCGAGCGTGGGCCGGCGTCCGGCCCGCGGCCGACATGGTGGCCCTCGCCAAAGCCGCCCGGGCCGCCGGGTACATGGTCGCCATGCTGTCCAACAGTTTCGGCCTGGACCCCTACGACCCGTACGCGGCCTGCGGCGTGTGGGACCTCTTCGACGTCACGGTGGTCTCCGAGCGCGAAGGAATCGCCAAGCCGGACCCGGCGATCTACCAGCTGGCACTGGACCGCATGGGCCTGCCGGGCGAGGCATGCGTGTTCGTCGACGACCATCCGGTGAACCTGCCGCCCGCCGAATCGCTCGGCATCACCACGGTGCTCGCCGACGGCCAACCCGGCACCGCAGCCCGGGTGGCATCACTGCTCGGCATCGGCGCCCGCGTCTGACCGTGCAGGGTCCAGTTGAGGCCCAGCGCGTCAGCTCACACACTGGGCCTCCTCAACTACTCTGCCGCACCCCGCCCTACCGGGTACCGTCGCACGAGAGCCACAATCTGAGACGGAGTCAGCCATGACCCTGTGGGCAGAGCGCACCACGGCAGAGCGCGTCAAGATCCTGCGCGGCCGAGACGTGACGCAGGAAGGCTTGGCGGAGAAGTCGGGAGTATCCGTCGGCACGATCCGCAAACTGGAACAGGGTGGAAACCTCTCACTGCCGTCACTGCTCAAGGTAGCCGTCGGCCTCGGCACGGACGTGTCGGTGATCCTCGGCCAGCAGTCCCCGCGCCGGGGCATGGAGTTGGACGAACGCGCGGCCCTGCGGGCGGTATCGGCTGCTGTGCACGACACCGGCCTCGGCATCGGCACCGACGTGGAGCCCGGCAGCCTGGAGGACCTGCGGGACGCCACGCGGCGAGCCGATGCCGCATTCTGGAGCGGCCGCTACGTGGAGCTCGGCGCGATCCTGTCCGTCCTGTTGCCCGAGGCGCGGGCGCTGTTCGACGCCTCCGGGGCGGACCGGCGCGACGCCGCCGGCGGTGTCCTCACGGACGCGTTTCAGACCGCCGCCGTCATGGCCAACATTCTCGGCGCCCGGGACCTCGGGTACACCGCGATCACCCACGCCCGCAACGTCGCCGACCAGGTCGGTGATGACCTCCGGTCCGCCCACCTGATGGCGTCGCTGTCATGGATCTGCCTGCGCGACGGCCATACCTCCAAGGGTGTTCGCGTCGCCGAGCAGGCTGCCGCGAAGGTCGAGCCGCGCATGTCCGACAGCGACCCGGACCGGCTCAGCGTGTACGGGCAGTTGGTCACGAACGCCGCTGTCGCCGCGTCCCGAGGCGGGGCGAGCGCTGACACCGCCCGAGACTTCCTGAGCCAGGCTCGCGCCGTCGCAGCCCGAATCGGGCGCGAGCACGCCCGAGGCGATCAGGGCCAGCCGTTCGGGCCGTCCTACGCCGCCACGCAGGCCATGTCGGTGGCGATGGCGCTCGGCAACACTACCGACGCGCTGCGGCTGATCGAGACGACCCGTCTCGACCCCGACATGCCACTGTCCACGCGAGCCAGGTTTCACCTGGACATCGCACTGACCCGAACCGAGACCCGGCAATGGCAGTCTGCCGCCGCCGAGTTGAAGAAGGCGTGCTGCATCGCCCCGACGTGGGTTCGCCACCAGGCCCTTCCAGCGGTCATCACGGACCGAATCGCGGACGTGTCGGTATCCATGGCCCGAAGCATCGCGCAGGCCGCCGGCGTTCCGCTGGTGATCAGGTAGCACCACATCGGGGCGTAACAGCCACGAGCTGCCGGCGTTAGCCGCTGCCACGCCCCGTGGCGCCCGGCCGCCGACGCGGGCGCGGGTACCACGGAGCATGGCAGGCGGTGGCAGGCAACTTCGACGCCTACCACGACCCATGTATTCACTGAAAGTGATCGTTCGGTGACAGTGGTTCACATGACCAGCGCCACCCCCCAACCTGTCGGCCGCGTGCCCGTCGTCGTCTACATCTGCGCCGGTGACGTACGCCCCGCCGATATCATCACCGCCCACGTCCGAACCTTCGCCGAGGCCCGGCAGTGGACCGTGGCCGTGCTCGCGGTGGACAGGGCCCCCGCGCAGCCCCTGACGAAGCGGCCCGGCTGGCAGGCCGTGACCGACGCCCTATCCGAGCAGACGGTCGTGGGCGTCGTCACCTGGACCCGAGACATGCCCCACGACCACCCCATGGCCGGCCCGAGCCAACACGCGGCCGCCTTAGACCGTCTCGCCACCGCCCTGCGCGAACGCGGCGCATTCCTCGCCGCCGCCCTCCCCGACACCCTCGCGGAACCGCTGCGCCGCTCCCCCGGCGACCACTGGCGCCGACGCGAGCTCGCGTCCTCGGCCGCCGGTCCGTTCACCCCCCACCGCGCGGCCGGGCTCGGCAGCGACCCGAGGGAGACCTCAGGCCGATCCGGCCGCCCTCCGCACGCGCCGCATGGGACCAGCGATGACCGCCACTGTTGAACGGCCCCCACTCGCCGTCCCGCCGGCCCCGGCCACCATCCGGCTGCCGTACGCCCCGCAATCGGCGCGCGACGCCCGCCGCCTGGTCAGTGCCAAACTCACCGAGTGGGGCCTGCCCGACCTGGCCGACGACGCCGAGCTGATCATCTCCGAGCTGGTGGGCAACGCGGTGCGGACCGGCTGCCAGACGCACATGGTCGTCGCCGTACGCCGCCCCACAGCTGGCACCGTCCGCCTACTGGTCTCGGACGGCTCGGCGTCGCCGCCCCTGCGGATCGATGCCGGCCCCACCGCCGAGTCCGGCCGGGGCCTGACCCTGGTTCACCACCTGACGAACGGCAAGTGGGGCGTCCGACTCTGGCCCCGGGGCAAGGTCATCCACGCCGACCTTACCGTGGCGGACGACGGAGCCTGACGGCACCCAAGACTCCGCCCGGTGTCCCGGGCGGACCCGGCGTCGGCCGCGTGCACCCCCCGAGCAGCGCCCGGCACCTCAACCATCCTGATCGCGAACACCACCCGAAGGAGACGGCCGTGTTCCTGCCCTATCCCGTGATCGAGCAGTTGACCGACGCGCAGGTCAAGAGCTGGGAACAGCACTTCGCCGGCGATGGCCACGAGCGCCCCCGCTCCATCGAGGAGGGAATTTGGCGCCGCACGCAGGATGCCGCGAACGCGGCACAGTCCGGCTGGTCGGTGGACAACGCCGGGCGCCGCCGGGTCGTCCACTACCGCTACCAGTACGGGCTCGACTACACGTTCCCCGTCCCGCGCCTGGTCCTGTCGGACCTGTATCTGTTCCACTCCGTCACCGCCCCCGTCGGCGAGATCGCTGCGTACCTGCGGCAGATCGGCGTGTGGCTAGATCAAGGCGGCTGGCGCTCGAAGAGCGATGGCATGTGGGCAAAGGGTGACCTGCGCGTCAGCGTCGCCGATTACGACGACCACCCGCAGGACGAGCGCGCCGGACGTCTCACCCCGGCGGGCTTCCGGTCAGTCGACCTGTGTTTCATCTCGGAGGACTTCAAAGTCCAGCGGACCGTGCGAAATCTGCCGTGGGACGTCCTCGCGGGCGGCATGCGGGTCAAGGATCAGCGCGGAGAACCTACGGTCGCACCCGATCTCACGCCGATCCTGGACTTCCTGCCGTTTCAGGTCGAGGTCGGCTGCGGCACGTCCATCGAAGCCGGTATCCCACCGCTGCACCACCTGCACGAGGTGTATCGGGTCACCGACCGCCACGACAACGCCCTGACGCAGTCGCACGCCTTCACCCTCAGTCCCGCAGCCGACACGCTGGTGCCCGAGATGCTGCTCAGCGCGGGCACCAAGGCGCCCGATCTGGTCAGCATGTTTCGCACGTGCTTCGTCGCCGAGCCGACGGCCGCGCATCGCGCACTCAAAGCCCTGCACACCGCCGGACACCTGGTCGGCCCCGTGATCACGCACAACTTCGACACCCTCTCCGCGCGGGCCGGGCTGCCCGAGGTCTTCGTGCGCCGCTACGACCAGAAGATTCCCCCGGTGCCGCTACTGCCCGAAGCGCGGTCCCTGCTGGTCGTCGGCCTGCACGCCGACCGGCGCGCGGTCCAGCAACGCGCCCGGGGGAAGGGGATGCGCATCTTCTATGTGGACCCCGAAGGGCTGGTGGAGAACGGCACTTTCAAGTCCTACCCGATCGAGGGAGCCCGCACCGGCGATGTGGTCGTGCGGCAAGCCGCGATCCCGGCCCTGCTCAGGCTGTGTGAACTGCTGAACATCGCTATGTGACGGCACGTCATTTTCTCGGCTGGGACGGGGAGTTATTGAGGGTAGCGTCGCGATGGCGCACGCCCGTGCGCCATCGCGACCACTCCACTTCGACAAGGACCATGATGCGCGTCTCCGTGATCGGCTGCGGCCACCTCGGTATCCCCCACGCCGCCGGGATGGCCCACCTCGGGCACGAAGTCCTGGGCGTCGACGTCGACGCCGCCAAGGTCGACCGGCTCAACCAGGGCGAAGCCCCGATCTTCGAAGCCGGGCTGCCCGAACTGCTTATCAAGCACACCACCTCCGGGCAGTTGCGGTTCACGACCGGCATCGCCGAGGCCGCCGCGTTCGCCGACGTGCACTTCCTCGCTGTCGGAACCCCGATCGACGCCGACGGCCGCTCCTACGACCCCGGGCAGGTCTTCGGAGTCGCCCGCGCGCTCGCGCCGCACCTGACGCGGCCGTGCACGATCATCGGGAAGTCCACCGTCACCGTCGGCACCACCGCCCGCCTGACCCGGCTCGTGCAGCGCCTCGCCCCCGTCGGTGAAGCCGTCCACGTCGTGTGGAACCCGGAGTTCCTGCGCGAAGGCCACGCCGTCGACGACACCCTGCGCCCGGACCGGCTTGTAGCCGGCCTCACCAGCCCGAGCGCCGAGGCCGTCGTCCGCGAGGTGTTCGCCCCGATCCTCGCCGACGGCTGCCCGCTGTTCGTCACCACTCCTGAGACGGCCGAGCTGATCAAGGGAGCCGCGAACACCTTCCTCGGTCTCAAGGTCTCGTTCATCAACGCCGTCGCGGACATGTGCACCGCCGCCGGCGCGGACGTGATCACCCTGGTGCAGGCCCTCGGCATGGACCCCCGCATCGGCGCCGGCGGCATGCAGCCGGGGATCGGCTACGGCGGCGGGTGCCTGCCGAAGGACGTGCGCGCGTTCACCGCCTCCGCCGCCCACCTCGGCGCCGACGATGCCGCCGAACTGCTGCGCGCGGCCGAGCGGATCAACGAGAACCGGCCGCGCTCCGCCGCCGACCTGATCGAAGAACACCTGCAGCGGCCCTTGTACGGCGCGCGGGTCGCCATGTGGGGCGCCTCCTTCAAGGCCGGCACCAACGACGTCCGGGAGTCCCCGGCGCTCGCGCTGGCGTCACTGCTGCACACCCGAGGCGCACAGGTCACGGTTCACGACCCGCACGCGAACGACACGGCGATCGTTCGGCACCCGGAACTCGACTACGCCGACACCATCGCCGATGCCTGTCGGCAGGCGGACGCGGTCGTGATCGGAACGGAGTGGCCGCAGTTCCGCGACGCCGACCCCGCCGAGCTCCGGCCGCTGATGAACAACCCGCTGGTCATCGACCTGCGAAACATCCTGGACGCCGACCAGTGGCGCACCAACGGATGGGCCGTCCACCAGCTCGGCCGGCCGCAACCCACCAGGTAGACCCGAGAGGAACACCACGATGGAAGATCTCTTCGCCGCGATCGAGAACCTGTCGGCCGTGTGCCGTGCCGCCGGCTCCGGCCTGCCGCCGGAGGAACTGAAGGCCTTGCAGGTCGGCAAGGTCGGCGAGGAAGCGGGCGAGGCCATGCACGCCCTGCACGGCCTCAAGGGACTCACCACCTGCGCTGACGACCACACTTGGGCCGAGGTGCAGAACGACCTGACCGGCGCTGTCATCGCCGCCATGATCGCCATGCACTACATCGACCCCGACGGCTGGCACCGGACCTTCGCCGAGATCTTCCACCGCCGGACCCGTCGGGGCCGCGAGGCGGCACCCGCCGCGTGACTCTTCCACCCAGAGCGTCTAAAAGCAGGCGACCTGGAGATGTGACAGAGGAGTTGCGATCGGCGGCCTCGCTCGGGTCGAGCGAGGCCGCCGAAGGTCAAACGTCGCAGTCCAACTCCCCGCCCTGGAACGTGCAGCCGAAGGACAGAAACCACAGCGGCACGGCCTGATGCCGGTCTTCGAGGCCCTCGAAGACCGGCATCACTCGTCAAGATCACCCGCCCCTAACCGTTCTGCGCAGGAAGTCGGTTCCCTCTACTTTTGCACAGGACGTCGGCCCGGCCGACGTCCTGTGCATCGCCGGTCGATACACAGGGGGGGTGGGGGGGTGGGGGGGTGGGGGGGGGGGGGTGGGGGGTGGGGGGGGGGGGGTGGGGGGTGGGGGGGGACGACACCCAAAACCCCCCCCCCCCCCCCCCCCCCCCCCTCCCCCCCCTCTCCTGCGAGCCGCCAACGCCGAAGGCTTGGCGGCTCCCACCCCAATCATCGCCAGGAAGCTCAGCCCACCGAGGAGTAGGCGATGATGCCGCGGCGCAGGCCGTCGACGGCCTTGCGGGCGGTCTTGCGGAGTTCGGCGTCCCCGCCGGCCGCGTCCTGGATCTGGCCGAGGACGTCGATCAGCTGCTTGGTCCAGCGGACGAAGTCGCCGGCCGGCATGTCGGCGTCGCGCAGGACCTGGTCGAGGCTGTGGCCGAGGGCCCAGCGGTAGGCGGCCCAGGCGAAGCCGAGGTCGGGTTCGCGCTGGCCGACGCCCTCGGCGGTGTTGATCCGGTGCTGCTCCTCCAGGGCGTCCAGATGGCCCCAGATCCGGACCATCTTGCCGAGCGCGTCCTTGGCCGCGCCCTCCGGCACCCGGGGGGCGCCGGCGTCGTCGGACTGGCGCGACTCGTAGACCAACGCCGAAGCACAGGCTGCGAGTTCGGCGGCGGCGAGGCCGCTCCAGACGCCCTCGCGGATGCACTCGGAGGCGAGCAGGTCGAGTTCGCCGTAGAGCCGGCCGAGGCGCTTGCCGTCGTCGGTGACGGTGTCGCCCTGGAGGTAGCCGAGGTCGGTGAGCAGGCCGCAGACCCGGTCGAAGGTGCGGGCGATGGTGTGGGTGCGGGAGCGCATCCGGCGTTCGAGCAGTTCGGTGTCGCGGTGCAGCCGGTGGTAGCGCTCGGCCCAGCGGGCGTGGTCCTCGCGGTCGGAGCAGCCGTGGCACGGGTGCTGGCGCAGTTCGGTGCGCAGCCGGGTGATCTCCGGGTCGTCGGCGGCGGCCGCGCGGCCGCGCCGGAACCGCTCGGGTTCGAGGTGGCCGGCCTTGGTGCGCAGGGCGGAGGCGAGGTCGCGGCGGGACTGGGGGCTGCGCGGGTTGAAGGACTTGGGGATGCGCACCCGCTCGACGGCGACGACGGGGTACGGGAAGTCGATCATCGCGAGCCGCTTGACCTGCCGTTCGGCGGTGAGCACCACCGGGCGCGGGCCGTCCTGGTAGTCGGGGTGGCGCGGGCCGCCCCGGCCGGAGCGGCTGACCGGCGGCAGGCCCGGGTCGAGGACCAGGGCGAGGCCGGCGAACTTGCCGGTGGGGACGTGGATGACGTCGCCCGGCTTGAGCTGCTCGATGGACTCGACGGCGGCGGCGCGGCGCTGGCTGGTGCCCTCGCGGGCCAGTTCGTTCTCGCGGTCCTTGAGCCGGCGGCGCAGCTCCATGTACTCGTCGAAGTCGCCGAGGTGGCAGGTCATCGACTCGCGGTAGCCGTCCAGCCCCTCCTCGTTGCGCTGCACCTGGCGGGCGATGCCGACGACCGAGCGGTCCGCCTGGAACTGGGCGAAGGAGGTCTCCAGCAGTTCGCGGGAGCGGTGCCGGCCGAACTGGGAGACCAGGTTGACGGCCATGTTGTACGAGGGCCGGAACGAGGACTTCAGCGGGTACGTACGGGTGCCGGCCAGGCCGGCCAGCGCCTCCGGGTCGAGACCGCGCTGCCAGAGCACCACGGCGTGGCCCTCGACGTCGATGCCGCGCCGCCCGGCCCGGCCGGTGAGCTGGGTGTACTCGCCGGGGGTGATGTCGGCGTGGGTCTCGCCGTTCCACTTGACCAGCTTCTCCATGACCACCGAGCGGGCGGGCATGTTGATGCCGAGCGCCAGGGTCTCGGTCGCGAAGACGGCCTTGACCAGGCCCTTCACGAAGAGCTCCTCGACGACCTCCTTGAACCGGGGCAGCATCCCGGCGTGGTGGGCGGCGATGCCGCGCTCCAGCCCGTCCAGCCACTCGAAGTAGCCGAGGACGTGCAGGTCCTCGTCGGGGATGTCGGCGCAGCGCTCCTCGACGATGGCCCGGACCAGGGCGCGGTCGGAGTCCTTGTTGAGCCGCAGCCCGGAGCTGAGGCACTGCTGGACGGCGGCCTCGCAGCCGGCCCGGCTGAAGATGAAGGTGATCGCGGGCAGCAGCCCCTCGGCGTCGAGCCGGTCGATGACGTCGACCCGGCCCGGGGTCCAGACCCGCCCGGGGCGGCCGTTGGGCATGGAGCGGCCCCGGCCGCGGCCGAAGCGGTCGCGCGGGTTGCGGTCGAGTTCGGAGCGGGCGAGCCGGACGAGTTCGGGGTTGACCAGCTTGCCGGGGTGGCGCGGGCCCGCCTTGGGGCGGCCGTCCCGGTCGGGGTCGGCGAACAGGTCGTACATCCGGTTGCCGGCCATCACGTGCTGCCACAGCGGCACCGGGCGGGTCTCGGAGACGATGACCTTGGTACCGCCGCGGACGGTGTCCAGCCAGTCGCCGAACTCCTCGGCGTTGGAGACGGTCGCGGAGAGCGAGACGAGGGTGACCGACTCGGGGAGGTGGATGATGACCTCCTCCCAGACGGCGCCGCGGAAGCGGTCGGCGAGGTAGTGCACCTCGTCCATGACGACGTAGCCGAGGCCGTCGAGGGTGCTGGAGCCCGCGTAGAGCATGTTGCGCAGCACCTCGGTGGTCATGACCACCACGGGGGCGTCACCGTTGACGGTGTTGTCGCCGGTGAGCAGGCCGACCTTGGCGGCGCCGTAGCGCTTGACCAGGTCTCCGTACTTCTGGTTGGAGAGCGCCTTGATCGGCGTGGTGTAGAAGCACTTGCGGCCGGCCTGGAGGGCCAGGTGCACGGCGAACTCGCCGACGATGGTCTTCCCGGAGCCGGTGGGCGCGGCGACCAGGACCCCTGAGCCGGCCTCCAGCGTCTCGCAGGCCTCCAGCTGGAAGTCGTCCAGCGGGAAGTCGTAGAGCTGCTGGAAGCCGTACAGGGCGGTGGCCTGCTCCTGGGCCCGGCGACGGCTGGCCGCGTACGCCTCGGCGGGGCTGAGCTCCTGGTCGTCCTGGGGCTCTGGATCGGGGGTGTTCATCGCCGTCCGGGTGTGGTTGGTGTGATCTCGCATCTCAGCGAGAGGTTACCCGGGTGGAGTGACATCGATAGCACCGTTTTCCGCGCGAGGAGATCACTCCTCTCCCACATCCATAGTTGCAAATGTCTTCAAGTGATCAGGAGTGGATCAGATCCGGACGTCTGCGGTCATCTGCGGTGGAGTGCGGGAGTTGCTGCCTACCTTCGGGAGCCACAGCCACCAACTCACGGGAGGACCGCCACGATGGCGAACCTGGAGACGTCCCTCAAGGACGCCATGTCGATCGACGGCGCGATCGGCGTCGCCCTGGTCGACTACGGCAGCGGCATGGCCCTCGGCACCCTCGGCGACGGCGGCGAGCTGGACCTCAACGTCGCCGCGGCCGGGAACACCGACGTGGTCCGCGCCAAGATGCGGGCGATGGAGGCGCTCAACCTGCTCGACAACGAGATCGAGGACATCCTGATCACGCTGACCCACCAGTACCACATGGTCCGGCCGATCACGACGCCCAGCGGGCGCGGGCTGTTCCTCTTCCTGGTGCTCCACCGCAACCGGTCCAACCTGGCGATGGCCCGCCACCGGCTCAAGCAGATCGAGCTCTCGCTGGAGATCTGAGCCCGCCGCCACGGGGGACGACACGGGGACCGACACGGGGACGACACAGGAAAGGGGGGCCGCGTGACGGTAGCCGTCTACCAGGCCAAGGCCGAGTTCTTCCGGATGCTCGGCCATCCCGTCCGGATCCGGGTGCTGGAGCTGCTCCAGGCCGGACCGAAACCCGTCCGCTGCCTGCTCGCCGAGCTGGAGGTCGAACCCTCCAGCCTGTCCCAGCAGCTCGCGGTGCTGCGCCGGTCCGGCATCGTCACCGCCACCCGGGACGGCAGCACGGTGGTCTACGCGCTGGCCGGCGGCGACGTCGCCGACCTGCTGCGAGCAGCCCGGCGGATCCTCACCGGGCTGCTCGCCGACCGGGACGGGCTGCTCGCCGAGCTGCGCGCGGCGGGCGACACAGGTCCGGCGGACGGGCCTTGAGGCGCCGCTACTCCTTCAGCAGCTCCACCAGCCCCTCGGCCAGCCGCTCGTAGTCCGCCGCCCGGTTGTACAGCTGGCCGCTGACCCGCAGCACCCCGCCGTCGGGCCCCGGCCGGACCGCGACCCGGACGCGGTGCCGCCGCCACAGCTCGGCCACCAGCGCGCGGGACGACGTGTCGGAGTCGGCCCGGCCCTCCGGCAGCCGTACGGTGCGCATCCACACCCCGGGCGTCGCGGGCAGCGGCCGCAGGCCCACCCGCTCCACCAGCACCCGCTGGCCGTACGCGGCGAGCGCGGCGTTGTGCGCGGCGACCGCCCGGTGGCCCAGCTCGCGCAGCAGCTCGAAGCCGGCCGGGGCGGCCAGCCACGGGGTGTAGTCGCCGGTGCCACGCCACTCGACGTTGGCCGGGAAGCCCCGGTGGTGCTCCCAGGACAGCGCGAGCGGGCGCACCCGGGCCGTCCACTCGGGGCGGACGGACAGCACGCCGGTGGCGCGCGGGGCGAAGGCCCACTTGTGCAGGTTGCCGAACCAGAAGTCGGCGTCGGGGTCGACCGGTTCGGCCAGCATGCCGGGCGCGTGGGCGCCGTCCACCAGGGTGGTCACCCCGCGCCCGCGCAGCTCGGCGACCAGCTCCGGGGAGGCCACGGTCCGGGCGGTGAGCGAGGTGATCCGGTCCAGGACGGCGACGGTGGTGCGCCCGTCCACGGCCGCGAGCACCGCCTCCCGGACGGCCCGCTCGTCCGGGGCGTCCACCGGCACCTCGGCCACCACCAGTTCGGCGCCGGTCTCGGCGGCCCGGCGGGCCACGGCCTCGGTGACGGCGCCGTAGCCGTGGTCGGTGACCAGGATCCGGTCACCGGGGGCGAACGGGATGCTGTCCAGGGCGATCGCCACCGCCTCGGTCACGTTGGCGACCAGCGCCAGCCGGTCCGGGTCGGTGGCCAGCTCGGCTGCGATCCGTTCCCGGGCCCCGGCGATCCGGGCGGGCAGGTCGGCGAAGAAGAGGTCCGGATCCAGCTCCTGTTCGGTCCGCAGCGCCTCCTGCACCCGCTGCACCGGCAGCGGCACGGCGCCGTACGAGCCGTGGTTGAGGTGCGCGGCCTGCGGCGAGACGCTGAACAGGCCCTCGGCGGCGGGCAGCGGGGCCGGGGGTTCGGCGGTGCTCAGGTCATCGACCACGGCGGTACTCCCTCTGGTGATGGTGACGGGACTGGTGATGTGTGACATTTCATGGTCAGGCTACGGTCCGGCCCCCGTCCCGTACACGGCTTCGGGCCGATCCGTTGAGTTCCCGCGCGCCGGACTGGGAAACTCCGCGTGACCGCCGCCCGGCCCCGGGCGGCACCGCGAACGGGGAGAGCACGGAATGAAGATCGCAAGACCGGAACCGGTCGGCCGGCGACAGTGGACCCCGCTGACCGCGACCAACGCGGGGCTGGCCTTCGGGCTGGAGCTCGCCCTGCTGGCCTCGCTCTGCTACTGGGGGTTCAAGACCGGCTCCAGCCTGGCCACCCGGCTGCTGCTGGGCCTCGGCGCCCCGGCCCTGGCGGCCACCTTCTGGGGCCTGTTCCTGGCCGCCGGCGGGCCGACGTTCCGCCAACCGCTCGGCGTGGAGATCGTGCTCAAGCTGCTCGCCCTGCTCACCGGGGCGCTCGCGCTGCATGCCAGCGGGCGGACCACCCTGGCAGTGGTCTACGCGGTGCTGGTCGTGATCAGCGTGACGGTGGAGTACACCGTGCACTGACCCCGGACGGAGCGAAGGCCCCGGATCCCCCCGACGAAAGGGATCCGGGGCCGGCTTGCGCCACCCGCCCGAGGCCCCCGCGATCGGCGGCTGCGGTGAGCAACTTGGCTGACCGGCAACGGTCCTGGCGGTCTCGACGGCAGAGGATCCGGTCACGTCCGATAAGCTGGAACTTCAACAGAGCTTGAAGCCCAGGAGTGGTGACCATGGCCGGAACCGCACCCGTCGACCTGCTCAGCGTCGGCGAGGTGGCCCGGCGCGCCGGGATCGCCACCTCCGCCGTGCGCTTCTACGAGGAGCAGGGCCTGATCTCCTCCGAGCGCTCGGCGGGCAACCAGCGCCGCTACCGGCGGCACGTGCTGCGCCGGATCTCGCTCATCCTGGTCGCCAAACGGCTCGGCATCCCGCTCTCCGAGGTCGCCGAGGTGTTCACCGGCCTGCCCGAGGACCGGATGCCGGGCAAGCACGACTGGGAGCGGATCTCCCGCCGCTGGGCCGAGCAACTACGCGCCCGCCGGACGGAGTTGGAGCACCTGGAGGACGAACTCACCGGCTGCATCGGCTGCGGCTGCGTGTCGCTGCGCCGCTGCCGGGTGCTCAACCCGGGCGACGAACTCGCCACCGAGGGGCCCGGGCCCCGGCTGCTGCTGCCCGCCGAGGAGCAGTAGCGGAGCAGCAGGAGCGGAGCAGCGGCGGCGGTGGTGGTACCCGGTCGGACGCGGCCCTCGTGAGGTTCCCCGCCGCGCCCGACCGGGGGCTCATGGTGCGACCGGCGGGATCAGCCGGAGGACTCCTGGCCCGGGAAGTGGCAGGCCGCCTGCCGCCCGCCGGTACCGACCACCTCCAGCAGCGGCCGCTCCGTCCGGCAGCGCGCCTGCGCCTTGGGGCAGCGCGGGTGGAAGCCGCAGCCGGTGGGCGGGTCGGCCGGGCTCGGCGGGTCGCCGAGCAGCACGATCCGCTCCCGGGCCCGCTCGGCCGCCGGGTCCGGCAGCGGGACGGCGGACAGCAGCGCCCGGGTGTACGGGTGCGCCGGGCTGCCGTACACCTCGGCCTTGTCGCCGATCTCCACGATCCGGCCCAGGTACATCACCGCGACCCGGTCGCAGACCCGCTTGACCACCGAGAGGTCGTGCGCGATGAACACGTACGCCAGGCCCAGCTCCCGCTGCAACTGCTCCATCAGGTTGACCACTTGGGCCTGGACGGAGACGTCGAGCGCGGAGACCGGCTCGTCCGCGATCACCAGCTTCGGCGAGGTGGCCAGCGACCGGGCGATCCCGATGCGCTGCGCCTGGCCGCCGGAGAACTCGTGCGGGTAGCGGTCGAGGTGCTCGGGGATCAGCCCGACCAGCTCCATCAGCTCGGCCGCCCGGCCGCGCGCCGCCGCGGCGGACGCGCCCTGCACCAGCAGCGGCTCGGAGATGATCCGGGCCACCGTCTGCCGGGGGTTGAGCGAGGAGTACGGGTCCTGGAAGACCATCTGCAGGTGCCGCCGGTGCGGCCGCAGCCGGGCCTGGGAGAGGCCGCCGATCTCGGTGCCGTCGAAGGTGACGGTGCCCGAGGTGGGGTCGAGCAGCCGGACGATCATCCGTCCGGTGGTGGACTTGCCGCAGCCGGACTCGCCGACCAGGCCCAGGGTCTCGCCCGCGCCGAGGTCGAAGCTCACCCCGTCCACCGCCCGCACCGGCGCCCCGGGCCGGCCGGTACGGCTGCGCCGCCCGGCGAAGGTCTTCACCAAGTCCCGTACGGACAGCAGTGGTTCCGCCATCAGACGGCTCCTTCCGGCACCAGTGGCAGGTGGCAGGCGGCCCGGTGGCCGGCCGTGGCCGGACCGAGCGGGCCGAGCGAGGGGCGCTCGGCCAGGCAGCGGGCGTGCTCCTCGGCCGGCGCGGTGCCGGTGCGGGCGCAGCGCGGGGCGAAGGAACAGCCGGGGGCTGGGGCGAGCAGCGACGGCGGGCTGCCGGGGATGGCCCGCAGCGGGGCGTCGTCGGTGTCGTCCAGGCGCGGCAGCGAGTCCAGCAGGCCGCGGGTGTACGGGTGCGCCGGTGCGGCGAACAGCCTTTCCACCGGGGCCTGTTCGGCCGCCCGGCCGCCGTACATGACCAGCACCTCGTGGGCGACCCGGGCGACCACCCCCAGGTCGTGGGTGATCAGCACGACGCCGAGGCCGCGCTCCTGCTGGATCCGGGCGATCAGGTCGAGGATCTGCGCCTGGACGGTGACGTCCAGGGCGGTGGTGGGCTCGTCGGCGATCAGCAGGTCGGGTTCGCAGGCGAGCGCCATGGCGATCATGACGCGCTGGCGCATGCCGCCGGAGAACTGGTGCGGGTACTCGTCGACCCGGCGGGCCGGTTCCGGGATGCCGACCTCGGCGAGCATCTCGACGGCCCTGGCCCGGCCGGCCTTGCGGCCCGCCCGGAAGTGCACCCGGTAGTGCTCGGCGATCTGTTCGCCGACGGTGTAGAAGGGGTGCAGGCTGGACAGCGGGTCCTGGAAGACCATCGCGATCCGCCGTCCCCGGACGGTGCCCAACTCCCGCTCCCCCAGGCCGTTCAGCTCCTGCCCGTCGAGCCGGATCGAGCCGGTGACGGCGGCGCCCCGGTGCAGGCCCATGACGGCCAGCGAGGTGACGGACTTGCCGCTGCCGGACTCGCCGACCAGCCCGAGGGTGCGCCCGGCCTCGACGGTGAAGGAGATGCCGTCCACGGCCCGGACGGTGCCGCGCGGGGTGTCGAAGGAGACCCCGAGGTCCTCGACCTCCAGCAGTCCGGTCATCAGTACCTCACTCTCGGGTCGACGTACGCGTAGAGCAGGTCGACCAGCAGGTTGGCCGCGACGATGAAGAAGGCCGCGAGCAGGGTGACGCCGAGGATCACGGGCTGGTCGGAGCGGGCCAGTCCGTCGTAGAACAGCCGGCCGACGCCGGGCAGGCCGAAGATCGACTCGGTGATGACGGCGCCGGCCAGCAGCCCGCCGAGGTCCATCCCCAAGATGGTCAGGATCGGCGTCGTCGCGGAGCGCAGCCCGTGCTTGACGGTCACCGTGCGGGCCGGCAGCCCCTTGGCGCGGGCGGTGCGGATGTACGGCTCGGCCATCGCCTCGATCATCGAGTTGCGGCTCTGCCGGGCGTACATGGCCGCGTACAGCAGGGCCAGCGCGATCCACGGCAGCAGCAGGTTGGACGCCCAGGCCACGGGGTTCTCGGTGAACGCGTGGTACGAGGGGTAGGGCAGCAGTCCGGCCGTCCTGACCACGCCCCAGATCAGCATGATCGAGGTGAAGTAGACCGGCAGCGAGGCGGCCCCGACCGAGAGCACCATCAGGGTCCGGTCGGTGAGGCCGCCCTTGCGCAGCGCCGAGGTGACGCCCGCGCCGAGGCCCAGGAGCAGCCAGAGCACGGCCGCGCCGATGGCCAGCGAGATCGACACCGGCAGCCGGTCGGTGAGGAGGTCCCAGACCGGCAGCCCGTACTCGTAGGAGTAGCCGAGGCAGGGGAAGCCGCAGTGCACGGCGCTGGGGCCGGTGCCGTAGTCGCGGCCGGCGAAGATCCCGCTCAGGTAGGCGGTGAACTGCTCCCAGACCGGCTTGTCCAGGCCCATCGCCGCCTTGACGTCGGCGAGCCGCTCGGGGCTGCAGGTCTTGCCGCAGGCGGCCGCGGCCGGGTCGTTGGGCAGCAGGTAGAAGATGGTGAAGGTGATGGCGCAGATGGCGAGCAGGATGCCCGCCACGCCGAGCAGTCGGCGGCCGAGGTAGAGGATCACGACCGGGCTCCCCGAGGGTCGAGGTAGAGGATCACGACCGGGCTCCCCGGGGGTCGAGGATGTCGCGCAGGGCGTCCCCGAGCAGGGTGAACGCGAGCACGGCGAGGAACAGGAAGGCCGTCGGGATGAGGAAGTACGTCGGGTCGGTCTCGTAGTGGACGATGCTCTCGGCGATCATCTGCCCCCAGGACGGGGTCGGCGGGCGGACGCCCACGCCGAGGTAGCTGAGCGCGGCCTCGGTGGCGATCATGCCGGGGATCAGCAGCGTGGTGTACGCGATGACCGGGCCGGAGACGTTCGGCAGGATCTCCCGGGTGAGGATGCGCCAGGAGCGGGCGCCGCCGACCCGGGCGGCCTCGACGTACTCGCGGTGCTTGAGCGAGAGGGTCTGGCCGCGCACCACCCGGGCGATGCCGGGCCAGGTGAACAGGCCGATGACCAGGGTGATCAGCAGGATCCGGTTGACGTCCTTGGCCACCGACATCATCGCGATCATGAAGATCAGCGAGGGGAAGGACATCGTGAGGTCCATCAGCCGGGACAGCACGGCGTCCGTCCGGCCGCCGAAGTAGCCCGCCGCGACGCCGGCCAGCGTGCCGGTGACCACGACGACCGCGGTCGCGCTGAACGCGATCAGCAGCGACACCTGGCCGCCGTGCAGCACCCGGGCGAACAGGTCGCGGCCGGTGATCGGCTCGACGCCCAGCCAGTGCCGGGTGCTGATGCCGCCGAAGTCGCCCCTGGGCATGCCGCCGAGGTAGGCGTCCACGGCGCGCTTGTCGAACTCCTCGGGGGACCAGCCGCCGAGCGAGCTGAGCGGGCCGGCCAGCGCGGCCGCCAGGACCAGCACGCCGACCGTGATCAGGCCGAACCGGGCCGAACCGCGGGCCCACAGCTGCTGCCCCACCCGGCGCCAGGGCCCGCCCCCGGCGGCTTCCGCGGGGCCCGCCGCCACGGCGACGGGTTCAGTGGTGACGGTCATCCTCAGCCCTTGCCCTTGGCCGGGTCCTTGAGGCCGACCACGGCCAGGTCGATCATCCCGGCGTAGCCCGAACTGCCGAACGCGCCCGCCACGTTGGTGCCGACCATCAGCGGGCGGCGCTGCCACATCAGCGGGACGGCCGGGGCCTTCTTCAGCAGCTCCTCGTCCAGCTGCTGCCAGGCCTTGTTGGCCTGGTCGACGTCCGACATGGCCGCGATCCGGTCCATCTCGTCCATCGTGGCCTGGTCCCGGAACTGGCTGAAGTTGCCCTGGTTGCCCTTCTCCTTGATGGTGCGTCCGTCGAACAGGAACGGCAGGAAGGTCGCGGCGGACGGGTAGTCCGGGCACCAGCCGTTGATGGTCAGCTCGGGGGCGTTCTTGGTGTCGCCGAGGGTGTCGGTGAAGGCGGACGGGTCCACGGTGTTGACGGTGACCTGGACCCCGACCTTGCCCAGCGACTGCTGGATCGCCTCGGCCCGGGTCTTGTCGCCGAGCGAGACGGTCAGCCCGACCTTGAGGTCGGTCTTGCCCGCGTCCTTGAGCAGGGCCTTGGCCTTCTCCGGGTCGCCGGCCGCCGGGATCTTCAGCGGGTCCGCCTTGGCCCCGCCGGTCAGCGAGGGCGGGAGGTAGGAGGTCGCCACGTCGGCCATCGCCGGACCGCCGAAGGCCGTCACCTGGGCCTCGCGGTCGACCGCCCACATCATCGCCTCGCGCACCTTCGGGTCGTCGAAGGGCGCCTTGGCGGTGTTCAGGTACAGCATGTCGGTGCAGCCGGTCTGTTCGGCCGCCATCCGGGCCTTGACGTCCGCCTTGGGCAGCACCTTGGCGACCGACTCGTGCTGCATCCAGGGCATGTTGATGGCGTTGGCGTCGGCGTCCTCGCTGGCGATGATCCGGTCGTCCGCCTGGCCGCCCTTGATGCCCTCGGTGACCACGATCCGGTCCGGGTAGGCCTTGCGGACGGTGTCGGTGGCCTGGTCCCAGCTGGTGTTGCGGACCAGCACCAGCTGCTTGCCCCGGTCGTAGCTCTCGATCTTGTACGGGCCGGAGGAGAACGGCCGGGAGTCGTACTGGGTGCCCTTCTCCTGGGACTGCGGCACCGGGGAGAAGGTCGGCAGGGTGACGGTGTCGGAGAACTCGGCGACCGGGCGCTTGAGGTGGAAGACGATCGTCTTCGCGTCCGGGGTCTCGATGCTCGCCAGGTGCTCGCCGGTGAGCGGGCCCTTGTACTTCTCGCCGCCGGCCAGGTACTGGATCGCGTAGTCCGGTCCGCCGGTGAGGTCCGGGGAGAAGGAGCGCTCCACGTTGTACTTGATGTCGGCGGCCAGGATCGGGCTGCCGTCCTCGTACTTGAGGCCGTCCTTGAGGGTGAAGGTCCAGGTCTTGCCGCCGTCCGAGGACTTGCCCAGGTCGGTGGCGAGGTCCGGGACGATCTCGCTGCCGGCCGCGCCCGGCTCGGCCTTGAAGGTGGTCAGGGTGCGGTAGAGCAGCCGGGTGCCGAAGTCCATGTGCGGGACGGTCCAGTTGCGGGCCGGGTCGAGGTGGGCGAAGTCCTGGTTGGTCAGGACGGTGAGCGTGCCGCCCTTGACCGGGGTGCCGCCGATGACCGAGCCGCTCGCGGCGCCCGGCCCCTTGGTGCTGCCGGGGGCCGCGTCGGCGCCGCTGTCGCTCTTGTCGTTCTTGCAGGCCCCGAGGCCGAGGGTGAGGGTCGCCGCGAGGGCGGCGGCGAGAAGGGCATGGGTGCGCCTGGTCATGTGGCAACTCCGCTGTGGGGGGCCTGCTTTGGTCCGCGGGGCCGGCTCTGGCCGCACCGCCGTGTGACCCGTAACATAGTAATGTGAAATTGCACTGCACAAGAGGTGGCGCCCTCCGTTACCCAGCTGTGTCCCACCACCCCCAGCAGCCCACCCCCGCCTAGGAGTTCACCGGTGACCCACCCGCAGCCCGGCCCCGCCACCGGGAGCCACGACCTCCCGGTCTCCCCCGCCCTGGACGCCTTCATGGCCACCGCCTGGGCCGCCACCCCGCTCCCCGCCGACCGACGCGTCCCCGGCTACGACCGGTTCGTCGGCCGCCGCGCCCGGCTCTCCGCCGCCTTCCCCGGCGAACGGCTGATCGTCCCCGCCGGGCGGCTCAAGGTCCGCTGCAACGACCTCGACCACCGCTTCCGCCCGCACAGCGCCTACGCCTGGCTCACCGGCCTCACCGGCGAGGACCAGGCCGACCACGTCCTCGTCCTCGAACCGACCGGCCCCGAAGGCCACGAACCGGTCCTCCACGTCCGCCCCCGGTCCCCGCGCAGCGGCGGCGAGTTCTACCGCGACCGCCGCTACGGCGAGTTCTGGGTCGGCCGCCGCCCCGACCTCGACGAGACCACCCGGCTCACCGGCGTACGCGCCGAACACCTCGACGACCTCGGCAAGTCGCTCGCCGGACCACAGCCGCCCACCCGGGTGGTGGCCGGCACCGACCCGGTCGTCGACCAGGCCACCGGGCGCCGTACGGCATCCGCCGCCGACCACGAACTCGCCGCCGTGCTCTCCGAGTTGCGCCTGATCAAGGACGACTGGGAGGTCCAGCAGCTGCAACTCGCCGTCGACCACACCGTCAGCGGCTTCGAGGACGTCGTCCGCGCCCTGCCCACCGCCCTGCGCCACCACCGCGGCGAACGCTGGATCGAAGGCGTCTTCGACCTGCGCGCCCGCGCCGAGGGCAACGGCCCCAGCTACACCACCATCGCCGCCTCCGGCGCCCACGCCTGCGTACTCCACTGGATCCGCAACGACGGCGCCCTCGACCCCAACGCCCTGCTGCTGCTCGACGCCGGCGTCGAGACAGACACCCTCTACGCCGCCGACATCACCCGCACCCTCCCGCTCAGCGGCACCTTCACCCCGGTCCAGCGGCAGGCCTACGAACTCGTCCTCGCCGCCCAGAGCGCCGGCATCGCCGCCCTGCGCCCCGGCGCCCGCTTCCGCGACTTCCACCACGCCGCCATGCGGGTCATCGCCGAAGGCCTCGCCGACTGGGGCGTCCTGCGCGTCCCCGCCGACCAGGCCCTTGCCGAGGACAACGGCCTCCACCGCCGCTACACCCTCTGCGGCAGCGGCCACATGCTCGGCCTCGACTACCACGACTGCGCCAAGGCCCGCGCCGACCGCTACGTCGACGGCACCCTGGAAGCCGGCATGGTCCTCACCGTCGAACCCGGCCTCTACCTCCAGCCCGACGACGAAACCCTCCCCCTCGAACTCCGCGGCCTCGGCATCCGCATCGAGGACGACCTCGTCATCACCGCGGACGGCGCCCACCTGATGTCCGGCGCCCTCCCCCGCACCGTCCCCGCCATCGAGTCCTGGATGGCCCAGCTCCTGAGCTGAGTCAGACCCCCCGCGCGCTCCGCCACAGGTCCGCCACGATCTGCTCCGCCGGGCCCGTACCGGCCAGCCGGTGGGCGGTGCCCGCCCAGAGGTGCATGGCGTCGGTGTCGGCCCGGCGGGTGGCGGCGGCGCGCAGCGGGGCGGTGAGGTGGTGGACCTCGGGGTAGGCGGGCGGGGCGTACGGGCCGTAGCGGTCGATGAAGGCGTTGCGCAGGCCGCGCGCGGGGCGGCCGGTGAAGGCGCGGGTGACGACGGTCTCCGGCAGTTCGGTGAGCGCGGCCCGGTGGGCGGCGGAGGCGCCGGACTCGTCGGCGCGCAGCAGCGCCGTCCCCAGCTGCACCGCGGCGGCCCCGGCCCGCAGCGCCGCCGCGATCGCCGGGCCGTCGCCCAGGCCGCCCGCCGCGATCAGCGGCAGCGCGGTCACCGCCCGTACGGCGGGCAGCAGTTCGAGCAGCGGCAGCTCCCCGGGCCGGTCCGTCACCCGGTGGGTGCCGCGGTGCCCGCCGGCCTCCGGGCCCTGCACGCACAGGGCGTCCATCCCGGTCTCCTGCGCCGCCCTGGCCTCCGCCGGCGTGGTGACGGTGGCGACCTGCCGCGTCCCCACCGCCCGCAGCGCCGCCGCCTCCTCGGCCGTCGGCAGCCCGAAGGTGTACGAGACGACCGGCACCGGGTCGGCGAGCAGCGCGGCGAGTTTGGCCTCCCAGTCGTCCCGGTCCGGCCCGATCGCCTCCGGCAGCTCCACCGCCCACCGCTCGGCCTCCGGCCGCAGCCGGTCCCGGTAGGCGGCGACGGCGGCCGGATCCGCGGGCGGGGCCGGCACGAAGAGGTTCACCCCGTACGGCCGGTCGGTCGACTTCCGTACCGCGGCGATCTGTTCGCCCATCGCGGCGGCGCTCTTGTACCCCGCGGCCAGGAACCCCAGCCCGCCGGCCCGGTTCACCGCGGCCACCAGCTCCGGCGTCGAGGCGCCGCCCGCCATCGGGGCACCGATCACCGGAACGGCGAGTTCGGCGAAGTCGGCGAAGTCGGTGAGTTCGGCGAGGTCGGTGAGGTCGGCGAGGTCGGCGAGGTCGGTGAGGTCGGTGAGACGCGCGGCCATCGGGGGCTCCTCACTCCGCTACGGGCACGGAACACTGCTACGGGTACGGAACTCCCTCACCCTACGCTCAGCGGATCAGCCCGCGCCCGCGCGCCTCCCGCACCGCCGCCGTCCGCGAGTCGACCCCCAACTTGGTGTAGATGTGCACCAGATGGGACTTCACCGTGGCCTGGCTCAGGTGCAGCCGCTGGCTGACCTGCTGGTTGGTCAGCCCGTCCGCGACCAGCCCCAGCACCTCGGTCTCCCGGGCACTGAGCGCCGCCGCGGGCGTCCGCATCCGCTCCAGCAGCCGGTCGGCGACGCTCGGCGCCAGCGCGCTGCGCCCCGCCGCGGCGGCCCGGACGGCCTGGGCGAGTTCCTCCGGCGGCGCGTCCTTCAGCAGGTACCCGGTGGCACCGGCCTCCAGGGCCGGGAGGGTGTCCGCGTCGCTGTCGTAGGTGGTGACCACCAGCACCCGCGGCGCGCCCGCCCGGGCGGTGATGGCGGCGGTGGCCTGGGCCCCGTTCATGGCCGAGCCGGGCCCGAACTGGAGGTCCATCAGCACCACGTCCACGCCCGGTTCCGCCGCCAGCTCGACGGCCCGCTCGGCGGTCGCCGCCTCGGCCACGATGGCGAAGTCGGGTTCGCTCTCCAGCACCGCCCGCAGCCCGGCCCGCACCACCGGGTGGTCGTCGGCGATCAGCAGCCTGATCACGGGCCGGCCTCCGGGGCGATGGGCAGTTGCACCGCCAGGGCCGTCCCCTCGCCGGGTGCGGACTCCACCGTGAAGCTGCCGCCGAGCGCACGGGCCCGGGCCCGCATCGAGGGCAGTCCGAAGCCGCCGTCCGCGCCGCTGCGGCCGGCCACCGCCGCCGGGTCGAACCCGGCCCCGTCGTCGAACACGTCCAACGCCACCTCGCCCTCCATGTAGCTGAGTGTCACCTCGGCGCGCGAGGCCTTCGCGTGCCGCACGGTGTTGCCGAGCGCCGACTGGGCGATCCGCAGCAGCGCCACCTCCTGGGCGGCCGGCAGCCGGAGGGGGTCCCCGGAGAGGTGCAGGTGGACGGGCAGTCCGCTGTGCGCGGTGGTGGTCGCGCAGAGCCGCTCCAGCGCGACCGGCAGCGAATCGCCGTCCAGCGCGGGCGGGGTGAGCGCGCGGACGAACCGCCGGGCCTCGTCCAGGTTGTCCTGGGCGGCCCGGCGCGCCTGCTCCACGTACCCGGCGGCGGCCTCGGTGCGCTCGGGCAGCGCCCGCTGGGCCGCGCGCAGCAGCAGTTGGATGGAGCTGAGGCTCTGGGCGAGGGTGTCGTGGATCTCCCGGGCGAGCCGCTCCCGCTCGGCGAGGACGCCGGCCGCGTGGTGGGCGGCGGCGAGGTCCGCGCGGGCGGCGGTCAGTTCGTCGATCAGCCGGCGCCGTTCCTCGCTCTCCCGGTACAGCGCCTGGTAGCCGAGCACGGTGGCGGTGGCGACGGCCGCGCCGAGCGCGGGCCCGATCGAGGCGGCGAGGTTGAAGGAGTGCTGGTGCCAGGACCACGCGGCGATCGCCCCGAGCGCGGTGAGGGCGACGGCCGTCAGCCCGCCGCGCCGCCCGAGCAGGTGCAGTTCCAGGAAGTACAGCGGGAAGGCCAGCCACACCCCGTCCTGGGTGGCGACCAGCACGCCCGCCCAGGTGACGCCGAGCAGCGCCAGCCAGAGCGCCGCGCCCCGGCGGGAGCGGTGGACGGCGGCCAGCTTCGGCCCGACGGCGTACACGGCGGCCATCGCGGTGGCCGCGGCGGCGACGGCCGCCGGGTCCCCGCCCCGGTCGACGAAGGCGGCCCGGGCCACCGCGAGGGCGAGCAGGCCCGCCACGAGCAGGTGCAGGCAGAGCCGGAGGACGCGGGCGACGGGGGTGGTTCTGGATCGTTCGGTCGCCATCCCTCCAGCCTAAGTTCCGCGTCCCGAGCCCGGCATCAATCAAAAGGTTGAACTCCGCTTCTGCCCTTTGATGCCCAGGATGCAATCCCGGGCGCGATGCCCCGGCCACCCCGTTTCGGGGAGCGTGGCAACGTCACCGGCCCCGCTGCCGGCGGCAACGTCACCGGCCCCGCTGCCGGTGGCAACGTCATCAGTCCCGCTGCCGCAGGAAGGCCCACCGTGTTCGTCGCCTGGAGGGATCTCAGGTTCGCCAAGGGGCGGTTCGCCCTGATGGGAACCGTCATCGTGCTGATCACCGTCCTGGTCGGCCTGCTGTCCGGACTGACCGCCGGCCTCGGCCGGCAGAACATCTCCGCGATCACCGGCCTGCCCGCCGACCACCTGGTGTTCTCCAAGCCCGCCGACGGGCAGGAGCTGAACTTCACCGACTCCCAGCTCACCCCCGACCAGTGGCAGGCCTGGACGCGCGAGCCCGGCGTCACCTCCGCCCAGCCGCTCGGCATCACCACCACCAAGGCCGCCGCCGGCACCCGCACCGCCGCACTCTCCGCCTTCGGCGTCCCGGACGGCTCCGACCTGGCCCCGCAGGGCGACCGGATCGCCCCCAGCCGGGCCGTGCTGTCCACCACCGCCGCCGAGAAGCTCGGCAACCTCACCCCCGGCGCCGACTTCACCATGGCCGGGCACCGGCTCACCGTCGCCGCCGTCGCCGGCGACGCCGCGTACAGCCACACCCCGGTGATCTGGACCAGCCTCGGCGACTGGCAGCAGTTCGCCCCCGGCGGCGCCGGCCACGCCACCGTCATCGCCCTGCGCACCGGCCAGGGCGCCGACCTCGCCGCCGCCGACACCCGCCACGGCACCGTGACCCGCACCCGCGACGACGCCCTCGCCGCGATCGGCTCCTACACCTCCGAGAACGGCTCGCTCCAGCTGATGCGCGGCTTCCTGTTCGCCATCTCCGCCCTGGTGATCGGCGCCTTCTTCACCGTCTGGACGATCCAACGCAGTGGCGACATCGCGGTGTTGAAGGCCCTCGGCGCCTCCACCCGCTACCTGCTGCGGGACGCCCTCGGCCAGGCCGTACTGCTGCTGGTGCTCGGTACGGCCGTCGGCACCGCGATCGCCTCCGGCTTCGGCGCGCTGCTCGGCTCCGCCGTCCCCTTCGTCCTGGACGCCCCGACCGTCCTGCTGCCCGCCGTCGTCATGATCGCCCTCGGCGCGATCGGCGCGGCCCTGTCCATCCGCCGGATCACCTCCGTCGACCCGCTGACCGCCCTGGGGAGCGCCCGATGAACGAGCGAAGCGAAGTGACCATCAAAAGGTGCGCGTGGGCGAATGCCCCCGCCGAGCGAAGCGAGGTGGGCGCATGAGTCTTGACCTCGACCACATCACCTTGACCTACCCGGACGGTGACGGCCGGCTGACCGCCCTGGACGACGTCTCGCTGACCGTCCCCAAGGGCTCCATCACCGCCGTGGTCGGCCCCTCCGGCTCCGGCAAGTCCAGCCTGCTGGCGGTGGCCGCCACCCTGATCAGCCCGGACTCCGGCCGGGTCGTCGTCGACGGCACCGACACCGCCGGCCTCGGCCGCGCCGAACTCACCGCCCTGCGCCGCACCAGGATCGGCATCGTCTTCCAGCAGCCCAACCTGCTGCCCTCGCTCACCGCCGCCGAACAGCTCCAGGTGATGGCCCACCTGGACGGCCGCTCCCCCCGCGAGGCCCACACCCGCGCCCTGGAACTCCTCGCCGCCGTCGGCCTCCGCGACCAGGCCGCCCGCCGCCCCCACCAGCTCTCCGGCGGCCAGCGCCAACGCGTCAACATCGCCCGCGCCCTGATGAACGACCCCACAGTCCTGCTCGTCGACGAGCCCACCAGCGCCCTCGACCACGAACGCGGCGCAGCGGTCCTGGAGTTGATCACCGAGCTCACCCACCGCCGGGCCACGGCCACCGTCCTGGTCACCCACGACCGCACCCATCTGACGGCCGTCGACCAGGTCGCCGAAGTCCACGACGGCCGCCTGACCCTGCCGGCGGCGGTGGCCTGAACTAGTTCTTCGCCGTGAGCACGTCGTCCACCGAAAGCGTCACCGACGCCCCGATCGACTCGGGCAGGGTGAACGACTGCCCGGGATGGTGGACGGCGTGCACTCGGTACTCTCCGTCCTTGGGGTCGGTCAGCACCATCACCCGCTGGTTCGTCCGGTCCACGATGACGTAGACCGGCGCACCGGCCTCGGCGTACAGCGGCGGCTTCACCTTCAGATCAGTCGTGAAGTTCGACGACGTCACTTCCAGTACAAGACGGAAGACCGCTGGGTCATAGCAGTTTCGCTCGATCAGGTGTTCTCGGTAGTCGGCGTCGACAACACACAGGTCCGGAATCGCGTAGTCGGACGGTCCGCCCGGCAACCACAGGCCCATCCCTTGAACCACTCGGGACGTATCGCCATGGAGCCCCGCCGCCAACAACGGGATCATCAGGTCCGTGAGCGTCTCTCCATGCGGCCCGTCCGGAGGTGGCGTCACCGTGATCTGACCTCCAAGAATCTCGACCCGGTGTCCCACGAGTCGATCGGAGATCAGCTCTGCGGCCTCGAGCAACGTCATCTGCCCGAAGGGTTCTTCCACTGCGGCGGCGGACATGGAGTTCCTCCTGACTGCCGATGTCGAGATCATCATCGTAGGACGCGAGCACCTTCCGGTACCCGATCCCCATCCTTCACCCGAACGGGTGGTTTAGCCCTACCGGGCCCGCAGACGCAGCCCCGGACGCTCCGCCTCCGCCGCCTCGTCCTGGCCCGCCCACAGCGAGCGGACGTGGCTGAGGTGCCGGGTCATGCAGGCCTCCGCCGCCTCGGCGTCGCCGGAGAGCATCAGGTCCAGCAACTCCACGTGCTCCTCCGCCGAGGAGACCAGCTGCCCCTGCTCGTCCAGCCGGGTCAGCCCGTACAGCCGGGAGCGCTTGCGCAGGTCCCCGACCACGTCGACCAGCCGCGCGTTGCCGGCCAGCCCCAGCAGGTCGAGGTGGAACTGCCGGTCCGCCTCCAGGTAGCCGATGAGGTCGTGCTTGCGGGCGGCCGCGACGATCGCCTCGGCCTGCGGGCGCAGCCGTTCCAGCTGGTCCTTGGTGGCCGTGCGGGTGACCCGGCCGACGGTCGGGACCTCGATCAGGGCGCGGATCTCGGTGTAGTCGTCGAGGTCGCGCTCGGTGAGTTCGGTGACCCGGAAGCCCTTGTTGCGGACCGCCTCGACCAGTCCCTCCCGGGCGAGGTCGAGCATGGCCTCGCGCACCGGGGTCGCGGAGACGCCGAAGTCGGCGGCGAGGGCGGGTGCGGAGTAGACGACGCCGGGGCGCAGTTCGCCGGAGATCAGGGCCGCCCGGAGCGCGTGGGCGACCTGGTCGCGGAGCCGCTCCTGCACGGAGATCAGGGTGCGGGACGTGAGCTCGGCCATGGTGTTCCTCCGGGTGGGTGCAGAACACCAGCGTACAATGTCACGTTACGTTGAGCGTGCAACAGTCCGCGATCCAAACACCCCGACGCTCATGGTGACAGCGGCCGTCGACCGTGACAACGGCCGCCGGCGCACGATTCCACGGCCCACCACCACTGGCTAGGCCCCCTAGGGCCGCGAGGCCCGGTACACCTCCGCCGCCACTGCCAGGTCCTCCCAGCCCATCCCGACGCTCTTGAAGAACCGCGGCCGCCCGTCCGGCACCAGCGCGTCACCGCGCACCAGCTCGGCCAGGTTCCACACCTGCCGCCGCCCGAGCGCGCCCGCCACCAGCAGGTCGCCGGCCTCCCGGGCCGCCACCGAGCGTGCCTCCACGTACAGTTCGGCCCGCCCGACCAGCACCTCGTCCACTTCCCGCGCGTCCGGCTCGTGCGAGCCGACCGCCGCGACGGCCGCGTGATCGGGTACCAGCGCGCCGTCGAACAGCGGGGTGCGCGCGGTGGTGCAGCAGACCACCAGATCGGCCTCGGCCACCGCCTCCGGCTCCCCCACCGTGCCCGCCAGCCCGAGCCCGCGCCCGTACGCCGCCAGCGCGGCGGCCCGCCCGGCGTCTCGCGCCACCACCGTGACCCGCCGGAGGGACTTCAGCGTCGGGACGGCCAGCAGCGCGTCCAGGTGCCCGTAGGCCTGCGGGCCGGAGCCGAACACCACCAGGTGCTCGGCCTCCGGCGCCGCGAGCCGCGCCAGCGCCGCCGCCGTCACGGCGGGCGTGCGCAGAGCGGTGAGGGCCGCGCCGTCCAGCAGCGCCAGTGGCTGGAGCGTCGGCCCGTCCAGCAGCAGGTAGCTGCCGGTGATCCGGGGCAGTCCGTGCGCCGGGTTGGCCGGCGCCACCCCGGCGATCTTGACGCCCGCGAAGGTCCCGGTGGCGGCCGGCATCAGCAGCAGTTCCCCCGCCGGTACCGGTACGGCCGACCGGGCGGGCGCCGCCTCCGGGTCGAACCCGTCCAGCAGCACCCGCTCGATCGCCCGCACCGCGTCGGCGGGCCCGACTCCGCCGACTCCCGGCACGGCGTACTGGAGCGGCTCAACCGCCGCGCCGGGGAGCTCATCACCGCTCACAGCAGGAACCCCGTCCCCAGCCCGTCGCCCGGTTCCAGCAGGAACCGGTGCTCCCCGGTGCGGTACGCCGTGCCGCTGACCTCGGTGACCACGCCCGCGCCCAGCGGGTCGCCGCCCGCGAGCACCTGCCCGGTGAACCGGGTGCCGATGACCGACTCGTGCCGCAGCGGCTCCCCGGGGGCGAGCCGCCCCTCGGCGGCGAGTACGGCGAGCCGGGCGGAGGTGCCGGAGCCGCAGGGCGAGCGGTCGATCTGCCCGTCCGCGAACACCACCACGTTCCGCTGGCTCAACACGCCGTCCGGGGAGGGCAGTTCGTCGTACAGCACGACCCCGTACACCCCGGACAGCCGCGGGTCGGTGGGGTGCGCGACCGCCTCCGAGTCGGCCAGCAGCTCCCTGATCTCCCGCCCCGCGGCGACGAGTTCGGGCAACTGCCCGGTCTCGACCGCGAGCCCGAGCGCGGCGGCGGGCACCGAGGCGTAGCAGGCCCCGGAGTGCGCCACGGCGACCTCGACCACTCCGCGCGAGGTGTTCAGCGGCAGCTTCAGCGCGCTGACCCGGCTGGGCACATTGCGGAAGGTGACGCCGGTGGTGCGCCCGCCGGCCCGGTGCACCAGCGCGGTGACCCGCCCGGAGGGCACGTCGATCCGCACCCGCGCCACGCCGTCCGAGGGCGCCGGTACCAGCCCGGAGTCCACCGCCCAGGCGCCGAGCGCGATGGTGCCGTGCCCGCAGGCGGTCGAGTAGCCGTCCTTGTGCCAGAACAGCACGCCCAGGTGGGCCTCGTCGTCGTCCGGCGGCACCAGGAACCCGCCGTACATCCCGGCGTGCCCGCGCGGCTCCCGGGCGAGCAGCCGCCGGACGTCGTCCAGCGCGCCGGGCCGGGGCGCGGTGGCGGTGCCGCCCGCGCCGATCGCGATGGCCCGCCGCTCGGCGACGCTGTCGCCGGGGATCGGGGGCGCCCCGCCGAGCACGATCCGGAACGGCTCGCCGGCCGTGTGGTAGTCGACGGCGTCGACGGTACGGAGGTCCATCAGGCACCGCCGCCCGGCAGCACGCTGATGGTCCGGCTCGCGGTGTAGAACTCCAGTGCGGCGCGGCCCTGTTCGCGCTCGCCGTGGCTCGCACCCTTGGTCCCGCCGAAGGGCAGGTGGAAGTCGACGCCGCTGGAGGGCGCGTTGACCCGGATCATGCCCGCGTCGAGGCGCTCGGCGGCGGCCAGGGCCGCGTCCAGGCTGCGGGTGTGCACCGAGGTGGCGAGGCTGTGCGGGGTGTCGTTGGCGAGCGCGATGGCCTCGTCCAGGTCGGCCGCCGCGTGCAGCACCGCGATCGGGCCGAAGAACTCCTCACTGGCCAGCGGGTGTTCGGCCGGTACGTCGGTGAGCAGGGTCGGCTCGACGTACCAGCCGGTCCGCTCGGGGGCCCGTCCGCCGGTGAGCACCGTCGCCCCGGCCGCCACCGCCGAGTCGACGGCGAGGGTGAGCCGCTGCCGCGCGGCAGCGTTGACCACCGGCCCGCAGACCGAATCGTCCATCCCCGCAAGGGCCTTGACCAGCGCCTCGCGCAGCGGCTGGTACGCCGCACCCACCGCGATCACCCGGCTGGTGGCGGTGCACTTCTGCCCGGCGTATCCGGCGATCGCGGCCGCGAGGTGCCCGGCGGCCAGGTCGATGTCCGCGTCCGGGAGCACCAACGCCGCGTTCAGTCCGCCGAGTTCGGCCTGCACCGGCACCCCGCGCCCGGTGGCGGCCCGCACCACGGCCCGGCCGACCCCGGTCGAGCCGGTGAAGGACACCACGTCGGCCGCGTCGACCAGCGCCTGCCCCTCCTCGGCCCCGCCGGGCAGCACGGTGAACACGTCGGCGGGCAGGCCCGCCAGCTCGGCCAGCCGCAGCGCACACGCCGTCGCCTCGGGCGCGGGCTTGAGCACGGCCGTGTTGCCGACCGCCAGCGCCGGCGCCGCCTTCCAACTCGGGATCGCCAGCGGGAAGTTCCACGGCGCGATCAGCCCGGCGACCCCGTACGGGCGGCGCCGGGTGAGCAGCAGTCCCGGTCCGGCGGCGGTCTCGTGCACCGCGCCGGACGGCTCGTACGGCGCCTGCGCGTAGTAGCGCCAGATCGCCGCCGTCCGGGCGACCTCCCCCCGCGCCTCGGCGAGCGGCTTGCCGACCTCCCGCACGATCAGCGCGGCCAGTTCCTCCGCGTGCGCCTCGACCGCCTCGGCGATCCGGCCCAGCGCGGCCGACCGGGCGCCCGCCCCCGCCGCGAGCCAGCCGCCCTGGGCGGCCCGGGCCCGCCCGACGGCGGCCCGCACGGCCTCGGCGCCGGGCTCCTCGACGGCGACCACCAGGTCGGCCGGGTCGGCGGGGTTGTACGAGGTGATGGTCACGGCTGGCAGCCCTTCGAAAGCAGGTTGGACACGGTGCGTCGGAGCAGGAAGCGACGCGTCAGTGCAGGAAACGACGCGTCAGCGCAGGAAACGACGCGTCGAAGAGCAGGACACGACGCATCAGAGCAGGAAGCCCGCCGGGAACGGGTCGTCCGGGTCGAGGAAGTACTGGGCGGTGCCGGTGACCCAGGCCCGCCCGGTGACGGTGGGCACCACCGCGGGCCGCCCGGCGACCTCGGTCTCCTCGACCAGCCGCCCGGTGAAGGTGGTCCCGATGAAGGAGTCGTTGCGGAAGTCCCGCCCGATCGGCAGCTCGCCGCGCGCGTGCAGCTGCGCCATCCGGGCCGAGGTGCCGGTGCCGCAGGGCGAGCGGTCGAACCAGCCGGGGTGGATGGCCATCGCGTGCCGGGAGTGCTCGGCGGTGGAGCCGGGGGCGAGCAGCTGGACGTGGTGGCAGCTGTGGATGGACGGATCCTCCAGGTGCACCGGCCGGTCGGGGCCCGCGTTGACGGCGTCCATCAGGGCCAGGCCGGCGTCCAGGATCTCCTGCTTGCGCTCGCGCTCGAACGGCAGCCCGAACTCGGCGAGCGGCAGGATGGCGTAGAAGTTGCCGCCGTACGCGAGGTCGTAGCCGATGGTGCCGTACCCGGGCACCTCGATCTTGCGGTCCAGCGCGACGGAGTACGAGGCCACGTTGCGGATGGTGACGGCCTTGGCGGCGCCGCCCTCGACCCGCACCTCGGCGACCACCAGGCCGGCGGGGGTGTCCAGCCGGACCGTCGTCACCGGCTCGACCACCGGCACCATCCCGGTCTCGACCAGGACGGTGGCGACGCCGATGGTCCCGTGCCCGCACATCGGCAGCAGCCCGGAGACCTCGATGTAGAGCACGCCGAAGTCGGCGTCCGGCCGAGTGGGCGGCTGCAGGACGGCGCCGCTCATCGCGGCGTGCCCGCGGGGCTCGTACATCAGCAGGGTGCGGAAGTGGTCGAGGTGCTGCTGGAAGTGCACCCGGCGTTCGGCCATGGTGGCGCCGGGGATGACGCCGAAGCCCCCGGTGATCACTCGGGTGGGCATGCCCTCGGTGTGCGAGTCGACGGCGTGGAACACGTGACGGCTCCGCATGACCTCACAACTCCCTCTGAGAAACGGTCGGTTGAGACCGGCTGACCCCACAGCCGGCCGACTGGACACGCCCTGGGCGAGGCCCTGGGTCCGGGCAGGGCCTAGGCGAGGCCCTCGGCCAGCGCCTTCTCGGTGGCCGCGCGCACCGCCGCCTCGATCTCCGGCTCCAGCGGCAGGCGCGGCGCCCGGACCGGCCCGCCGGGGCGCCCGGCGATGTCCATGGAGAGCTTGATGGCCTGGACGAACTCGGTCTTGGAGTCCCAACGCAGCAGCGAGTGCAGCGACTTGTACAGCGGCAGCGCGGTCTCCAGGTCCAGCGAGACGGCCGCGTCGTAGAGCGCCACCGAGGCCTCCGGCAGCGCGTTGGGGTACCCGGCGATCCAGCCGACCGCGCCGGCCAGCGCCAGCTCCAGCAGCACGTCGTCGGCGCCGATCAGCAGGTCCAACCCCGGTGCCAGTTCGGCGAGTTCGTACGCACGCCGGACGTCCCCGCTGAACTCCTTGACCGCCACGATCGAGCCCTCGGCGTGCAGCCGGGCGAGCAGCGCGGGCACCAGGTCGACCTTGGTGTCGATCGGGTTGTTGTACGCGACGATCGGCAGGCCCGCCTTGGCGACCTCCGCGTAGTGCGCCCGCACCGAGTCGTGGTCGGCCCGGTAGGCGTTGGGCGGCAGCAGCAGGACGGAGCCGGCCCCGGCCTCGGCGGCCTGCTCGGCCCAGCGGCGGGACTCGGCACTGCCGTACGCGGCGACCCCGGGCATGACCCGGGAGCCGTCACCGGCCGCCTCGATCGCCACCTCGACGACCCGGGCGCGCTCCTCGGCGGTGAGCGTCTGGTACTCGCCCAGCGAGCCGTTGGGGACGACGCCGTCGCAGCCGGACTCGATCAGCCAGCGGACGTGCTCGGCGTAGGCGTCGTAGTCGACGGAGAGGTCCGGGCGCAGCGGGATCGTGGTGGCGACCATGATGCCGCGCCAGGGACGGGTGGTGTCACGGGGGGTGATGGACACGGTGCACTCCTTGGTGAGGTGTGACATTTTATTAGAGGAAGAGGGTCGGCGACAAGAGTCCCCAGCCCCCACATTCGTCGGTTATCCCTCGGGCGCGGACTCGGCACCGGACGCAGCAGACGCGGCAGACGTACCGGACGCGGCAGACGCGCCGGACGCAGCAGAGGCACCGGGCACAGCGGAGGCGGCGGGGGCGGAGTCAGGGACCCCCGCCGCCAGCTGCGAGAGCGGCACCGGGCAGGCCAACGGCCGCCGGTCCGCCCCCGGCTCCCCCGAGCCGGACAGACAGGCCACGGCCGGACCGCACATCCGCCCCTGGCACCAGCCCATCCCCGCCCGGGTGAGCAGCTTGACGGTGCGCGGGTCGCCCGCGCCGAGCTCCTCCACCGCCTCCCGGATCCGGGCGGCCGGCACCTCCTCGCACCGGCACACGTCGGTGTCCGGCCGCAGCCACCCGGTCCAGCCGGGCCCCGGCCGGTGCGCGGCGGCCATCAGCCCGGCGAAGGCCCGCAGCCGCGCCCGGCGGCGCAGCAGCGCGCGCCCGGGCGGTACCCCGGCGATCGCGTGCGCGGCCAGCTCGCCCTCGGCGAGCGCGAGGTCGGCCCCACCGACGCCGTTGGTCTCCCCCGCGGACCACAGGCCGGGGACGGTGGTGCGCAGCCGGGCGTCGACCCGCAGCGCGACCGCGCCGTCCGGCCCGGCGAGGGTCTCCGCGCCGAGCTCGGTGGCCAGGTCGATCTGCGGCAGCAGTCCGTGGCCGACGGCGAGCGCGTCGCAGGCGATCCGCCGTTCGGTGCCGGGCAGCGGCCGCCAGGAGGCGTCCAGCCGGGCCACGGTGACTCCGGTGACCCGCTCGTCCCCGTGCGCCTCCACGACGGCGCTGCGCGGCCGCAGCCGTACGCCGTGCCGCAGCAGCGCGCCGCCGTGCCCGGCGCCCTCGACCAGCTTGGCGGGGACGGCCGCCAGCACGCCGGGGCGCCGGGCGTACCCGAGGTAGCCGCTCGCCTCGACCACCGCCGGGACGTCCGCCCCGGCGCCGACCAGTGAGGAGGCGGCCGCGAGCAGCAGCGGCCCGCTGCCGGCCACCACGATCCGCCGCCCGGGCAGCACCAGCCCGGCCTTGAGCATGGCCTGGGCGCCGCCCGCGGTGACCACCCCGGGCAGGGTCCAGCCCGGGAACGGCAGCTGCCGCTCGTACGCCCCGGTGGCGAGCAGCACCGTCCGGGCCCGGACGGTGGCCCGGTCGGCGGCCTGCGGCCCGCGGGTGACGTGCACGGCGAAGCCGTCCGCGGTGCGTTCCAGCGCCCACACCTGGTGGCCGCCGCGGAACTCGGCCCGGGGCTGCCGAGCGAGCCGCGCGGCCAGCCCGGTGTACACCGGCCAGTGGTGGTGCAGCCGGTCCGGCCGGGTGGCGCCGAGTCCGGGCGCCGGGTGCCGGTAGTACTGCCCGCCGGTCCGCTCCGCGCCGTCCAGCAGGACGCAGCGCAGCCCGAGGTCGGCGGCGGTGACGGCGGCGGCCAGCCCGGCGGGCCCGGCCCCCACCACGACGAGGTCGTACAGCCCGGACGGCCCCAGAGACCCGCCCGACCCAGCCGGCCCGCGCGACTCGGACGGCCCGTACGGCTCAGACAGCTCAGACAGCTCAGACGACTCAGACGGCAAGGTCGGCACGGCCGTGACCCTCCTGGGTGGTGACGACGGTCCCGGGCTCCGCGGGCAGCAGGCACAGCCGCTGGTTGGCCCGGCCGTCCACGGTGGCCAGGCAGTCGAAGCAAGCGCCGATGCCGCAGAACGCGCCGCGCGGGCGCCCGCCGTCCCGGGTGGTGCGCCAGGCGAGCACGCCGTCGGCCCAGAGCGCGGCGGCGATCGACTGTCCGGGCAGGGCCCGGACGGGCCGCCCGTCGAACTCGATGTGGTGGCCGGGCCCGGGCTCGGCCCCGACCAGCCCGGCGGGGGTGCGGCGACGCGTCACCGGCTTCTCCAATCCAGAGGTCCAGAACAAGGTCTCACCCCGCCGGGAACCGGTCCGCCCGGAACGGCGCGAGGTCCAGCTCCGGCCGTTTCCCGGCCAGTTGCGCGGCGATCAGCAGCCCGGTGCCGGGCGCCAGCCCGATCCCGGCGCCCTCGTGCCCGCAGGCGTGGTACAGCCCCGGCGCCCGGGGGTCCTCCCCGATGGCCGGCAGGTGGTCCGGCAGGTACGGGCGGAAGCCCCGGTAGGTGCGCAGCACGGTGACGTCCGCGAACACCGGGAACAGCTCCGCGGCCTGGACGGCGAGCCGGCGCAGCACCTCCTGGGAGAGGGTTCGGTCGAAGCCGACCCGCTCCCGGCTGGCGCCGATCAGCACCGGCCCGCCCGGGGTGCCCTCGACGACGGCGGAGGTCTGCAGCCCGGCCGAGCCGCTGGCCACGTCGGCCACGTAGTCGGCGGCGTAGACCTTGTGCCGGACGACCCTCGGCAGCGGCTCGGTGACCAGCACGAAGCCGCGCCGGGGCAGCACCGGCAGGTGCACGCCCGCCAGCGCGGCCAGCTCGCCGCCCCAGGTGCCCGCGGCGTTGACCACGGCGGGCGCGGCCAGCCGGCGCCGGGTGGTCCGGACGCCGCGCACCGCGCCGTCCGGGCCGCGGTCGACCGCCGTGACGTCCTCCCCGGTGTACAGCTCGGCGCCCATCCGGCGGGCCTCGCGCAGCAGGTGGGCGGCGGCGAGCGCGGGCTGCACCTGGGCGTCCTGCGGGTAGTGGTAGCCGCCGGCGAGCCCGGGGGCGAGGTGCGGTTCCAGCTCGCGCAGCCGCTCGGCCGGCACCTCCTCGGCGCTCACCCCGGCCGCGGCCTGCCCGGCGGCGAAGGCCCGCAGCGCCTGCTGCCCGGCCTCGGTCGAGGCGACCACCACGCCGCCCTTGGGCTCGTACTCGACGGCCGGCCCGAGGTCCTCGGCGAGTTCGTTCCAGAGCCGGGTGCTGAGCAGGGCGAGGTCGAGTTCGGGCCCGGGTTCCTTGTCGGAGACCAGCAGGTTGCCCTCGCCCGCGCCGGTGGTGCCCCCGGCGACCGGTCCGCGGTCGACCACGGCGACGGCGAGTCCGGCGCGGGCGGCGTAGTACGCGCAGGCGGCGCCGACGACTCCGGCGCCGACCACGACGACGTCCAGTGGAGGTGTCCAGGTCTTCAGCACGTCAGTAATATGTCACATTCCATCAACCCTGCCAAGAGCCCACCAGGGCCGGAGCAGCGCAAAGCCCCGGCCACCGCACACAGCGGCGGCCGGGGCCGGCAGGCTCAACGCGTCAGGCTCAACGCGTCAGGTCTCAACGCGTCAGGCTCAGGTGATGTCGTCCATCTGCTCCCGGCGCGCCGTCGGCACCGGCGCGGCACCGGCCGCCGGGGCCGCCGAGGCGTCGACCGTCTCCGCACCCGCCACCGGCTGCACCGTGAGGTCGACCTGCGAGGCCTCCTCGTCGTCCAGGTCGGCGTCCGGGTTGTTCCGGCGCTTGCGCCGGTCGTTCATGATCGCGATGCCCACCGCGAGGAAGTACAGCGCCCAGATCGGCGCGGCCAGCGTCAGCATGCTCACCGGATCGGCACTCGGGGTCGCGAAGGCCGCGAACACCGTGATGCCCATGACCATGCCCCGCCACCAGCCGAGCAGCCGCTTGCCGGTGACCATCCCGACCTGGTTGAGCATCACCAGCAGCAGCGGGAACTCGAAGGCCAGCCCGAAGACCAGCACCATCCGCGTCGCGATGTCGAGGTAGTCCTCGGGCGGCAGGATCGGCGTGGTCTTGTTCGGGGTGAACGAGATCAGCACGTCGACCGTGGTCGGCAGCACCAGGATCGCCACGGCCACACCGGCCAGGAACAGCGGCGCCCCGCAGAGCATGAAGACGACGGCGTACTTCTTCTCGTGCTTGTGCAGACCGGGCGCCACGAAGGCCCACACCTGGTACAGCCAGATCGGCACGGTCGCGACCACGCCGGCCGTCAGCGAGACCTTCAGCATCCAGGTGAAACCGGCGGTCAATCCGATGTTGGAGACCTGGGCGCACTTGCCGTGGTACTGGTCGGAAGTCGCCTCTGTGCAGCGCGGCAGCGGCTGCAGCAGGAAGTCCTCGATCTGCCTGTGGTAGATCGCCGCGATGATGGTGATCACCACGATCGCCAGGACCGACTTGACCACGCGGTTGCGCAGTTCCCGCAGGTGATCGGCGAGGGCCATCCGCCCCTCAGGATCCTTGGACGCCTTCTGCGGCGCCTTGGAGAGCTTGCTCAACCCCGGTCCTCAACTCGTGCGTCGAGGCCCGCCGGTCGACGGGCCTCCGTGGTCACGCGCGTCACGCGCACCGTGTACGTCGGGTAGGACGCCCGCACCGCACACCACGGGTGCGTCGCGTACGTCACGGCTGCCGCGCTCAGCGCGGGCGCTCGCCCCCGGGCGTCCCCTGCCCCGCGCCGGGCTCGGCCACCGGCCGGGCCGTCGCCGAGGCGCCCGGAGCGGACTGGACGGTCCTGGCCGTCGGCTGCGCCGTGACCTGCGGCTGGGCGGGCGGCGCGCTCCCGTCCGGCTCGTCGTCCGAGCGCATCGCCTTGGCCTCGCTCTTCAGGATCCGCAGCGACTGCCCCAACGAGCGCGCCAGCTCGGGCAGCCGCTTGGCCCCGAACAGCACGATGGCAACCACCACGACCAGCACGATCGCGGTCATCGAGAAGCGCATGCGCCGACCACCTTCAGCATCCGCGGCCCGGCAGGCCGCCCGCCGCGGATGGTAACCGCTGCGGATGACGCCCCGACGAAGGCCGACCGAACAGGACAGCGGCCCCCGGTTCGCCGTTCAAGGAGCCACTTGAGAGCGTAACCCGCCGCTACCTCCACGCAGCAGCCCCCGTACCACCCGGTGCCCCGGCCGTGCCGACGCTCCGACCGGAGCGACCCGCGCGGAAGAGCGGCCCCGGGCCGCGCGGCCCTACCGACCGGGAACGGCCTCGGCCAACTCCCCCGCAGCCTCGGCCAGCGCCCGGGAGGCCGTGTCCACGCCCTTGGCGAGCGCCCGCACGTCCAGCCAGAGCCGGATCGCGAGGACCCCGAGGACCAGCAGGCCCGCGGTGGCGAGCAGGACGGCGGCGACGAGCATCCAGGACATGCGCCCCACCCTATACGGGGGCCACCGAGCTGTACGGGGCCACCGCGGTCAGCCCTCCGCCGGGATGAGCCGCATGGTGCGCACCCCCGCCGCGGTGAGCGCCTCGACGATCTTCTCCCCGGCCTGCTTGCGCACCGCCGCCCCGCACAGCGGGCAGCCGAAGCTGTAGTGCGCCTGCGCCGGGGTCCGACCGAGGGTCAGCCGGAACTCCTCGGCCGGGAGTTCGACCTTCTCCCGGCACTGCGAGCAGTACACCTTGAATCTCGTCCCGGGCTCCACCGCTCAGACCTGCCCCTCCCCGTAGGCGGCCAGCGCCTCCCGCGCGGCCGAGCGCGCCTGCTCCGCCAGCTCGGGCGGCGAGACGATCCGGCCGTCGCGCCCCAGCCGCAGCGCCAGCGGGCGCAGCTGGGAGGGGTCGGCGCTGCGCAGGGTGATCCGCAGCCCGCCGTCCGGCAGCTCCTCGGCCCGGTCGTGGGTGTAGTACTCGGCGACCCAGCGGCCGCCGGAGGAGACCTCCACCACCACCTCCGGGTCGTCCGCCGCCGGGTTGACCAGCCCGCCGCTGAGGTCGCGCGGCTCACGCCGGGGCGGGTCGGCCGGGACGTCCAGGACGCGGATCTCGGCGACCCGGTCCAGCCGGAACATCCGGTGGTCCTCCGAGGTGCGGCACCAGGCTTCCAGGTACGTGTGCCCCTCGGTGAGCAGCCGGATCGGGTCGACCTCGCGCTCGGTCATCCCGCCGCGCCCGTGCGAGTAGTAGCGCAGCCAGAGCCGGCGGCCCTCGCTGAGCGCGCGGTCGATGTCGGCGAACACGTGGCTCTCGGCCTCGAAGGTGACCCCGACCCGGGCGCTGCCCTCGGCGCTCTCCCCCGCCGCGTTCTCGATCTTGGCGACGGCCCGGGTGAGCGCCTCCCGGTCCCCGGCCCGCAGGCCCGGCAGTCCGGCCACCGCCCGGGCGGCGACCAGCAGCGCGGTGGCCTCGTCGGCGGCGAGGCGCAGCGGCTGGGCCACGTCGTCGACGTTGTGCCACCAGATCCGCTCACCGTCGGTGTCGATGTCCAGCAGGTCGCCGCCGCGGAAGCTGGTGCCGCACATCGGCAGCACGTTGAGGTCCCCGATCAGCTCGCGCTCGCTGATCCCGAACGCCCGGGCCACCTCGGCGACCTCGGCGCCGGGCCGCTCGCGCAGGTAGGTGACCAGCGACAGCATCCGCCGGGTCTGGTCGATGGCGTTGCTCATGCGTCCACCTCGCTGCACTCGGCGGGCGCTGCGCACAGGACGCGCCTTCCGATGGTTCGCTCACTCACGCGCCCGCTCCTTCAAGCCCCGCGACCGCCCGCAGCCGGTCGACCACATCCGCCCGCAGCTCCTCCGGCCCGAGCACCACCACGTCCGGCCCGAACTCCGCCAGGTCGGCGCCCAGCCCGTTGCCGTACGGGATCTCCAGCTCGTCCCAGGCCTCGTCGACCCGGGTGCTGCCCAGCGCCTTGGTGCGCAGCGGGAAGCCGGCATCCCGGCGGACCCGGACGGTCGCGGTGGCGGTGGCCCCCTCACCGGCGAACTTGGCCACGGTGGCCCGGACGTCCACGTGCTCGGGCACCGTGCCGAGGAAAGCCCCGCCCTTGGCCCTCACCTTGCCGGTGATCCGGCTGAGCCGGAACACCCGGGCGTCGCCGCGGTCCCGGTCGTACCCGGCCAGGTACCAGTGCCCGCGCCAGCACTCCAGCGCCCACGGCTCGACGCTGCGCTGCTCGACGGCGGCGGCACCGGCCTTGCGGTACTCGAAGGTGACCGGGCGGCGGTCCCGGGCGGCGGTGAGCAGCGGCTCGAACGCGGCCTCCCGGGCGGGAATGCGCGGCTCCAGGGCGGTCCGGCCCTCGGCCTCGGTGAACGGCACCCCGGCCGCGCGCAGCTTCTGCAGCGCGCCGCTGGCCGCGCCGGACATCTTGGCCTGCTGCCAGACCCGGGCGGCCAGGGTCAGCGCGGCGGCCTCCTCGGCGTCCAGCGCGATCTCCGGCAGCCGGTTGCGGTCGGGGCGGGCGAGGTAGCCGAGCTCGCCGTCCAGCGTGCTCTCGTCGACGTCGATCACCAGGCCGAGCTCGCGCAGGTCGTCCTTGTCCCGCTCGAACATCCGGTTGAAGGCGTCCTCGCTGCTGTTCTGCCAGGCTTCCCGGTACGCCTCGATGGATTCCCGCAGCTCCTTCTTGGAGAGCGGACGTCTGGTGTTCATCAGGCACAGGGCGAGATTCATCAGCCGCTCTGCCTTGGCGATCGCCATCGCTGACCCTTCCGGTGTGCCGCGCCGCGCGCGGGGTGCGCCAACCGGGCGATCCCCACCCGGCGGGACCGACCGTACCGGTAGCGGTACGCACTGCAAAAGCCGCGTCCCGCGCCCGCTCCCCACGGGGTGCCGTCCGGGCCCGGAAACGACCTCGGGCCGGGCCCCCGAAGGGGTCCGGCCCGAGGTCGGCGCAGGCACCGAGGTCAGCGCAGGCTCAGACGGCCGGCGCGGGCCCAGACGGCTGGCGCGGGCTCAGACGGCCAGCAGGTCGACCACGAAGATCAGGGTCGAGTGCGGCGGGATCGCCGGGGTCGGCGACTGGGCACCGTACGCCAGGTGCGACGGAATGGTCAGCTCACGGCGGCCGCCGACCTTCATGCCGACGACACCCTTGTCCCAGCCCTTGATGACCCGGCCGCCGCCCAGCGGGAAGCGGAACTCGTTGGGGCTCCGGTTCCAGCTCGCGTCGAACTCCTCGCCGGTCTCGAAGGTCACGCCGACGTAGCGGACGCTGACGTTCTGGCCCGGCTTGGCCTCCTCGCCGTCACCGACGACGATGTCGCGGATCTGCAGCTCGGTCGGGGCGTCGCCGATCGGGAAGTCGATCTCGGGCTTCTCGTTCAGGTTCACAGCCATGGTCCCTCTTCTCACGTTCGCAATTCCACACACGACCAAGCGGCGGGCGCCCGCACCCGGTCCACCCGGGCGAAGAGCCCGGGAGCACCACCGTACGGGCGCCCGCCGCCCGTCGGGACACGGCCACGCGGCCGGTCCCGAAGGTCACACACCCACCATTGTCACCCGAAAGTGGATCAGCCCTGACCGGCGTCCAGGATGTCCACCACGAAGACCAGGGTCGAGCCGGGCGGAATGTCGCCCTGGCCCTTGTCCCCGTAGCCCAGCGAGGCCGGGATCACCAGCTCGACCCGGCTGCCGACGGTCTGGCCCACCAGCCCCTGGTCCCAGCCCTGGATGACCTGGCCGCCGCCGACCGGGAAGGAGAACGCCTGGCCCTTGCTGAGCGAGGAGTCGAAGACCTTGCCGTCCTTGGCGAGCGCGCCGGTGTACTGGACGACGACCTTCTCGCCCTTCTCCACGGCCGGCCCGGTGCCCTTGATCAGCACGTGGGTCTTCAGCTCGGTCGGGTCCTTGGCGCCGGCCACCGGGGTGATGTCGGCCGGCTTCTTGCCGTTGTCCTTGACCTGCGGGAAGTCCGCCGGCGGCGGGGTGACGGTTCCGCTCACCACCGCGTCGGGCGCGTTGGCGTTGCGGATGTCGATCACGAAGATCAGGTTGTCCTTGGGGCCGATCGACATGTCCGGCTTGCCCTGGGAGCCGAAGCCCGCGGCCGGCGGGGCCACCACCAGCAGTCGACTGCCGGCCTTCTTCCCCATCACGGCCTGGTCCAGCGCCGGGATCAGCGCGTCGGTGCCGGCCTGGAAGATCTGCGGCTTGCCCTTGTCGTCGTACGAGCTCGGGATGTCCTTGCCGGTGTTCCAGTCCTTGGCGGTGTAGTCCACCGAGGTCCAGGAGTTCTTGTCCACCTTGGGGCCGGAGCCCTCGGACAGCACCTTCACCACGAAGGAGCCGTCGGAGGCCTCGCCCGGCACCTGGATCTCGGCCTTCTTGCCGAAGTCACCGGTGACGGTCGGCAGCACCTTGGCGCTGTCCTTGATCGGCGGCACCGGCTCGGCGGTCGGCGTGGGCGGCGCGGACTTCGTCGCGTCCGGCTGGGCCGCCGCGGAGGTGTCCTTGGAGGAGTCCTTGTTCACCATGTACAGCGTCACGCCGCTGCCGACCAGCAGCAGGGCGATCACCGTGCCGAGGATCACGCCGAGCTTGCCCACCCCGGGCGGGTTCTCGTCGTACCCGGCCTCCGAGTTGTCGGCCTTGCGCACATTGCTGGCGAAGATCTGCGGGGCGTCGTCGTCGTCCGTCTTGGTCCCCGTCGCGCGCGGCTTCTCGCCGGGCTGCGCCCAGCCGGCCTGCTGCGCGAGGATCGCCGGGGGGACGACGATCGACTCGCGGTCCGACGCGACCGGTCCGCCGGGACGGGAGGCGGTCGGATCACCCGCAGAGTCGTCGTTCGCCGCGGTGCCGGCCCCGCCCGGGCTCGGCGTCTTCTCAGTCATGACTCCCCATCCATCTCGCCACGAGGTCTTCCAGGTCTGCGCCCGGCGTGGTGAGCGCCGGCCTGTCGCCGTACCCGTCCGCCCCGGACCCCGGCGCCGGGCGGCGCCTGCCACAGTGCGAGGGCAGTATGACAGCTCAGGATGAGGGCGGACGCTTCGTTGTACGAGCGTCCGCCCAAGCGTACGGAACTCTCCCGGCGACTTCCTAGAGCGCCCGCTAAACCGCTTCGAGAATGTCGATCACGAAGACCAGCGTGGAGTTCGGCGGCACCGAGCCCTGCGCCTGGTCCTTGTACCCCAGCGCCGGCGGCACCACCAGCAGCACCCGGCTGCCCACGTTCTGCCCGACCAGCCCCTTGTCCCAGCCCTCGATCACGCTGCCGGTGCCGATCTGCACGGCCTGGGCGCCGCCGTGGGTCCAGGAGGCGTCGAACTGCTGGCCGTTGCTCCACAGCACCCCGGTGTACTGCACCACCAGGGTCTGCCCGGTCTTGACCTGCTTGCCCTCGCCCTTGATCAGCACGGCCTGCTGGAGGTCGGTGGGCGCGGCCTGCCCGGCCGGGACGGTGATCCCCACCGGCGCCTTGCCGTTGTCCTTGACCTGCGGCAGGGTCGCGGCCGGCTGGGTCATGGCCCCGGTCAGCGTGGAGTCCTGCGGCAGCGCCTCCACGATGTCCAGCACGAACACCACGGTGTCGCCCTTGTTGACGCCCAGCTGGGTGGAGCCCTGCTCCCCGAAGGCCGCCGCCGGCGGGGCCACCACCAGCAGCCGGGTGCCGACCTTCTTGTCGATCACGGTCTGGTCCAGCGCCGGCACCAGCTGCCCGCTGCCCGCCTGGTAGAGCTGCGGCTTGCCGTTGTCGTCGTACGAGCTGGGCAGGTCCTTGCCGGTGGTCCAGTCCTTCGCCGTGTAGTTGACGGTCACCCAGTCGCCCTTGTTGACCGTCGACCGCTCCCCGTCGGTCACCGTGTTCACCACGAACTGGCCGCTGGGCTGCTGGCCCTCCGGGATGGTGATGGTGGCCTTGCTGCCGAAACCGCCCCCCGAGAGCGTGGGCATCGGGGACGCCTCGCCGACCGGCGCCGGCACGGTCGGAGCGGCACTCGCGGTGGACGGCGTCGCCGGGCCGGCCGCCTTGGGCGAACTGCTGCAGGCGACCGCCAGCAGCAGCGGCAGGGTGAGAAGCAAACCGGCGGTGCGGCGCACGGTGGTCCTAACTGTCGGTCGAAGTCGGCTCCCCCGAATCGACGGACAGCGTATGCCCGGCACGCGTCCGGCCCCGGTAGACACCACCGGGGCCGGCTCCAGCGCATCGATCACGGCGCGTGGCTCACAGCGCACGCGGCACGGTCACATGCCCGCGATCAACTTCTCCACCCGCTCGTCCACCGAACGGAACGGGTCCTTGCACAGGACGGTGCGCTGCGCCTGGTCGTTCAGCTTCAGGTGCACCCAGTCCACCGTGAAGTCCCGGCGCTGCTCCTGCGCCCGGCGGATGAAGTCCCCGCGCAGCCGGGCCCGGGTGGTCTGCGGCGGGATCGACTTGGCCTCGAAGGTCTTGAGGTCGGTGGTCACCCGCTTCGCCTGGCCCTTGCCCTGGAGCAGGTAGAACAGGCCGCGGCGGCGGTGGATGTCGTGGTACGCGAGGTCGATCTGGGCCACCCGCGGGTTGGACATGCTCATCTGGTTCTTCTCGCGGTAGCGCTCGATGAGCTTGTACTTCATGATCCAGTCGATCTCGGTGGCCACCCCGTCCAGCCGCTCGGTGCGGACGGCCTCCAGGGTGCGGCCCCACAGGTCGAGTACCTGGGCGATGGTCCCGGTGTTGATGCCCTTGCGGTCGGCGAACTCCAGGGCCTTGGTGTAGTACTCCTCCTGGATGTCCAGCGCGCTGGCCTCCCGGCCGTTGGCCAGCCGCACCTGGTGGGTGCCGGTCAGGTCGTGGCTGACCTCGCGGATCGCCCGGATCGGGTTCTCCAGGGTGAGGTCGCGCATCACCACGCCGGCCTCGATCAGCCGCAGCACCAGGTCGGTGGAGCCCACCTTGAGCAGGGTGGTGGTCTCGGACATGTTGGAGTCGCCGACGATCACGTGCAGCCGGCGGTAGCGCTCGGCGTCCGCGTGCGGCTCGTCCCGGGTGTTGATGATCGGGCGGGAGCGGGTGGTGGCGGAACTGACGCCCTCCCAGATGTGCTCGGCCCGCTGGCTGACGCAGTACACCGCGCCGCGCGGGGTCTGCAGCACCTTGCCCGCGCCGCAGATCAGCTGGCGGGTCACCAGGAAGGGGATGAGCACGTCGGCCAGCCGGGAGAACTCGCCGTGCCGGGCCACCAGGTAGTTCTCGTGGCAGCCGTAGGAGTTGCCGGCCGAGTCGGTGTTGTTCTTGAAGAGGTAGACGTCCCCCGCGATGCCCTCCTCGTGCAGCCGCCGTTCGGCGTCCACCAGGAGTCCTTCGAGGATCCGCTCGCCCGCCTTGTCGTGCGTGACCAGCTCGGTCACGTCGTCGCATTCGGGGGTGGCGTACTCGGGGTGGGAGCCGACGTCGAGGTAGAGCCGGGCGCCGTTGCGCAGGAAGACGTTGCTGCTGCGGCCCCAGGAGACGACCCGGCGGAACAGGTACCGCGCGACCTCGTCCGGCGACAGCCGCCGCTGCCCGCGGAACGTACAGGTCACGCCGTACTCGTTCTCCAGCCCGAAAATCCGGCGGTCCATGAGCACTCCTTTTCTCGTCGGAGCTGTCCGAAACCGCCTCCACGACGACTGGGCCGCCGCAGGGGCACCGGAGTCCCGTACGCCGGCGGTCCGGCCGCCGTACGGGACTCCGCAGTACTACTCGTCCGACGAACCGCCGCCCGCCGGGTTCTCCTCGTCGTCCGCTTCGGCGGACTGGTCCCCGTCGAGCAGCCGGCTGAGCTGGTTGCCCAGGATCCGCTTGAACTTGCGCTGCTGGAACCGCTGGCGGTCGAGGACCGCGACCTCCAGCTGTTCCGGGGTGAGGGCGCGAGGGCTGCCCCCGTTGGGGTCGCGGGCGAGCGAGTCGACCGCGACCTTCACCGCCTCGGTGAGGCTCAGGCCGACGCGGTGGCGCTGGCCCAGGTAGTTGCCGATCGAGTCGGCGTTGCCGCCGACCACGACGTAGTTCTTCTCGTCGACGACCGAGCCGTCCGGGGTGAGCCGGTAGATCTGGTCGTTGTCCGCGGTGCGGCCGACCTCGGCGACGATCAGTTCGACCTCGTACGGCTTCTCGCCGACCGAGGAGAAGATGGTGCCCAGGGTCTGGGCGTACACATTGGCCAGGCCGCGGGCGGTGACGTCGGCCCGGTCGTACGAGTAGCCGCGCAGGTCGGCGTAGCGGACGCCGCCGATGCGCAGGTTCTCGAACTCGTTGTAGCGGCCGACCGCCGCGAAGGCGATCTTGTCGTAGATCTCGGAGACCTTGTGGAGCGCCCGGGAGGTGTTCTCGGCGACGAAGACGATGCCGTCGGCGTAGGTGAGCACGACCACGCTGCGGCCGCGCGCGATGCCCTTGCGGGCGTACTCCGCGCGGTCCGCCATGGCCTGCTGGGGCGAGACGTAGAACGGTGTCGACACCGGCGGTCGTCCCTTTCCTGTGAGGTGATGGCTAGATCAGCGGGGCCTGCGGGCCGTTGGGCCGGGCCAGGCGCTCGTCCGTGATGGCGACCACGATCTGCGTGACCTCCGCCTCGGTGAGTCGGCGGAAGCCGTCCTCGGTGATCAGCGAGACGATCGGGAAGATCTTGCGGGCCAGGTCCGGTCCGCCGGTGGCGGAGTCGTCGTCCGCCGCGTCGTAGAGCGCCTGGACGACCAGGGTGGCGGCCTGGTCGGCCGTCAGGTCGTCGCGGTAGAGCTTCTTCATCGAGCCGCGGGCGTACACCGAGCCCGAGCCGGTGGCGGCGAAGCCGCGTTCCTCGGAGCGCCCGCCGGTGACGTCGTAGTTGAAGATCCGGCCGCGGCCGAGGTCCAGGTCGTAGCCGGCGAAGATCGGCACCACCGCGAGGCCCTGCATGGCCATGCCGAGGTTGCCCCGGATCATCGTGGTGAGCCGGTTGGCCTTGCCCTCCAGGGAGAGCGTGGCGCCCTCGATCTTCTCGTAGTGCTCCAGCTCCAGCTGGAACAGCCGGACCATCTCGATCGCGAGGCCGGCGGTGCCGGCGATGCCGACCGCGCTGTACTCGTCGGCCGGGAACACCTTCTCCATGTCGCGCTGGGCGATCACGTTGCCCATGGTCGCCCGGCGGTCACCGGCGATCACCACACCGCCGTCGAACACCGCGGCCACGATCGTGGTCCCGTGCGGGGCGTCGACCACGGCCCCCTCGGGCAGCCCCCGGCGGCTGGGGATCAGCTCCGGCTGGTGCTCGGCGAGGAAGTCGAGGAACGAGGACGACCCGGGGGTCAGGAAGGCAGCCGGTAGACGCCCGGTGCCACGAGTGTTGGCTTCCACACGATTCCTTCCAGGTAGCTTGAAGCGCGCATTGCCCGCACCCTACCCGCCGACGATCAACGTCCACGCGTGGAGGGGCCGGTGCCGGGACGGCCGGGCGGCCGCTGCCGCCCGACCGTCCCGGACGGTCGCGACCGTGAATTCCCGATTACCGGGGACGGGCTATTGCCCACCCTTCTGCACGAATCCCCGGACGAAATCCTCGGCGTTCGACTCGAGCACTTCGTCGATTTCGTCCAGCACCGCGTCGACGTCGTCGCTCAGCTTTTCCTGGCGCTCCTTGAGGTCCTCGGAATTCTGGCTTTCCGCGACCTGCTCCTCGACCTCCTCGGAGGAACGGTTTGCCCGCTGCTGGCCGCCGCCGGTGTCCTTGCTCGCCATTTCCCTCACCCCGCTCGAATCGTCTGGCACGGTTTGGTCGGTCGGTCGTTGCCCGTTGGCACCGACCCTATACACAAGGTGCGACTGCCGCTCCCGGTTTGGCGGTGGCGCTTCCTGTCCAACACCCGCTGCCACCCCGGATGATTCCCATTCGGCGGACGTTCACCCGTGGTGATCGAAAAGTTACCCGCCGGACAGGACCCGCAACAGGTCCTCCGCCGTGCGGCAGCGGTCCAGCAGCTCCTTGACGTGGTTGCGGGTGCCGCGCAGCGGCTCCAGCGTGGGCACCCGCTGCAACGAGTCCCGGCCCGGCAGGTCGAAGATGACCGAGTCCCAGGAGGCCGCCGCGACGTGCTCCGCGTACTGCTCCAGGCAGCGCCCGCGGAAGTACGCCCGGGTGTCCTCCGGGGGCTTGGTGACGGCCCGCTCGACCTCCTCCTCGGTCAGCAGCCGCTCGAACCTGCCGCGAGCCACCAGGCGGTTGTAGAGGCCCTTCTCGGCCCGTACGTCGCTGTACTGGAGGTCGACCAGGTGCAGCCGCGGGTTGGCCCAGTCCAGGGCGTCCCGGCTGCGGTAGCCCTCCAGGATCTCCCGCTTGGCGATCCAGTCCAGCTGCTTGGAGAGCGACATCGGGTCGCGCTCCAGCCGCCCCAGCACGTCCTCCCAGCGGGCCAGCACGTCCACGGTCTGCTCGTCGGCGTCGGTGCCGAAGCGGTCCTCGACGTACTTGTGGGCCAGTTCGAAGTACTCCAGCTGCAGTTGGACGGCGGTGAGCTTGCGCCCGTTGCGCAGGGTGATCAGGTGCTTGAGGGTCGGGTCGTGGGAGACCCGGTGCAGGGTGCGCACCGGCTGGTCGACGGCGAGGTCGGAGGCGATGAAGGAGTCCTCGATCATCGACAGGACCAGTGCGGTGGTGCCCAGCTTGAGGTAGGTGGAGATCTCGGAGAGGTTGGCGTCCCCGATGATCACGTGCAGCCGGCGGTACTTCTCGGCGTCGGCGTGCGGTTCGTCCCGGGTGTTGATGATCGGGCGCTTGAGGGTGGTCTCCAGGCCGACCTCGACCTCGAAGTAGTCCGCCCGCTGGCTGATCTGGAAGCCGTTCGCCGAGCCGTCCTGGCCGATGCCGACCCGGCCGGCGCCGGTGACCACCTGGCGGGAGACGAAGAACGGGGTGAGGTGGCGGACGATGTCGGCGAACGGCGTCGCCCGCTTCATCAGGTAGTTCTCGTGGGTGCCGTAGGAGGCGCCCTTGTTGTCGGTGTTGTTCTTGTACAGGTGGATGTTCTGCCCGTTGGGCAGCTCCAGCGCCCGTTGCGCGGCGGCGGCCATGATCCGCTCGCCGGCCTTGTCCCAGAGCACGGCGTCGCGCGGGTTGGTCACCTCGGGCGAGCTGTACTCGGGGTGCGCGTGGTCCACGTAGAACCGGGCCCCGTTGGTCAGGATGACGTTGGCGAGACCGATGTCCTCGTCGGTCAGCTGGCTGGCGTCCGCCACCTCGCGCGCGAGGTCGAAGCCCCGCGCGTCGCGCAGCGGGTTCTCCTCCTCGAAGTCCCAGCGGGCCCGCCGTGCCCGGTGCATCGCCGCCGCGTAGGCGTTGACGATCTGGGACGAGGTGAGCATGGCGTTGGCGTTGGGGTGCCCGGGCACGGAGATCCCGTACTCGGTCTCGATTCCCATCACGCGCCGTACGGTCATGCGGCCCTCCTTGCCCGGTGCGCCGCCCCCGACGGGCGGAACACTCTGACGTACCGCTGAACAACACCGGCGCCGGACAGCTGCCCGCGGACGGTGGGTCGAGCCTATTTCCGTGCCGACCGGCGGGCCCCCCGAGACGCGCCGTCCGGCTGCGGGGCCGCGAGGCGCCACAGCCGGACGGGGTGCGTACAGCTCCGGGGACCGCTGGCGGCCCGGACAACCGCGTGCTTACAGGTACTGCCCCGTGTTGGCGACAGTGTCGATCGAGCGGCCGGACTCGGCGCCCTGCTTGCCGGTGACCAGCGTGCGGATGAAGACGATCCGCTCGCCCTTCTTGCCGGAGATGCGGGCCCAGTCGTCCGGGTTGGTGGTGTTCGGCAGGTCCTCGTTCTCCTTGAACTCGTCCACGCAGGCGGCGAGCAGGTGGGAGACGCGCAGACCGCGCTGACCGTGGTCGAGGAAGTCCTTGATGGCCATCTTCTTCGCGCGGTCGACGATGTTCTGGATCATGGCGCCGGAGTTGAAGTCCTTGAAGAACAGGACCTCCTTGTCACCGTTGGCGTAGGTGACCTCCAGGAAGCGGTTCTCCTCGGTCTCCGAGTACATCCGCTCCACGACCGACTGGATCATCGCCGCCACCGTGGCCCCGACGGAGCCGTCGTGCTCCTTGAGGTCGTCCGGGTGGAACGGCAGCGAGTCCTTGAGGTACTTGGAGAAGATGTCCTTCGCGGCCTCGGCGTCCGGGCGCTCGATCTTGATCTTGACGTCCAGCCGGCCGGGCCGCAGGATCGCCGGGTCGATCATGTCCTCGCGGTTCGAGGCGCCGATGACGATGACGTTCTCCAGGCCCTCCACGCCGTCGATCTCGGCGAGCAGCTGCGGGACGATGGTGTTCTCCACGTCCGAGCTGACACCGGAACCGCGGGTGCGGAACAGCGACTCCATCTCGTCGAAGAAGACGATGACGGGCGTGCCCTCGCTCGCCTTCTCCCGGGCCCGCTGGAAGACCAGGCGGATCTGCCGCTCGGTCTCGCCCACGTACTTGTTGAGCAGCTCGGGGCCCTTGATGTTGAGGAAGTAGCTCTTCCCCTGGGGGCGGCCGGTGACCTCGGCGACCTTCTTGGCCAGCGAGTTGGCGACCGCCTTGGCGATCAGCGTCTTGCCGCAGCCGGGCGGGCCGTAGAGCAGCACGCCCTTGGGCGGGCGCAGCTCGTACTCCTTGAAGAGGTCGGCGTGCAGGTACGGCAGTTCGACCGCGTCGCGGATCAGCTCGATCTGGTTGCTCAGACCGCCGATCTGCCGGTAGTCGATGTCCGGGACCTCCTCGAGGACCAGCTCCTCGACCTCGGACTTCGGCACCACCTCGTACACGTAGCCGGAGCGGGGCTCCAGCAGCAGGGCGTCCCCCGCCCGGATGTTGACCTCGCGCAGCGGTTCGGCGAGGCGCACCACGCGCTCCTCGTCGGTGTGGCCGACGACCAGGGCGCGTTCGCCGTCCTCGAGGATCTCCTTGAGGGTGACGATCTCGCCGATGCGCTCGAAGGCCATCGCGTCCACGATGTTGAGGGCCTCGTTGAGCATCACCTCCTGGCCGCGCCGCAGTTCGTCGAGGGCGACGTTCGGGCTGACGTTCACACGGAGCTTGCGACCGCCGGTGAAGATGTCGGCGGTACCGTCCTCGTTCGCCACGAGGAAGGTGCCGAAACCGGCCGGGGGCTGTGCCAGCCGGTCCACTTCCTCCTTGAGGGCCACGATCTGGTCGCGGGCCTCGCGCAGGGTGGAGGCGAGTCGTTCGTTCTGGGCGGTCACGCCGGCCAGGTTGGTCTGGAGCTCGACGATCCGCTCTTCGAGGATTCTCGAATTGCGCGGCGAGTCGGCGAGCTTGCGGCGCAGTACGGCGATTTCCTGCTCAAGGTACGAGACCTGAGCGGCCTCGTCGGAACCACGAGCGGGCCTGCCGGTGCTGCGGTTGTAGTCGTCATCGTGGGCTGCCACGGTCCTCACCTCCTCCGGGGAGCTGGACGCTTCCAGACCCTACCTGGGACCAGGGGTCCGTAAACCCCTAGATCAAGAAAGATGGAACGGGCGTGTCCGATCTTCGCCCCAGCGTGCTTCCCCTCTGCTAAGGGGATACCCACCGCTCACCACCCAAAGCGGGCCAGATGTATCGTCGAGCGAAGCGATATCCGATCGCGACCGCGGTGCTGGGTCCGATCGTTGTACGAATGGCGGGATTGCTCCAGGAATAGGGGCGACCCGGGACAGAAACGGCAGGGGACATGTCGGTGACGGAGCAGACCGCGGCAGCGACCGAGGAGCTGGAGGTGTGGATCGACCAGGATCTGTGCACCGGCGACGGCATCTGCGTCCAGTACGCGCCAGAGGTCTTCGAGCTGGACATCGACGGACTCGCGTACGTGAAGGGCGACGACGACGAACTGCGCCAGCAGCCCGGGGAGACCGCCCCGGTGCCGCTGACGCTCCTTCAGGACGTGGTGGACTCGGCCAAGGAGTGCCCCGGCGACTGCATCCACGTGCGCCGGGTCGCCGACCACGTCGAGGTGTACGGGCCGGACGCCGACTAGGGCCTGTCTTCAAACTCCCGTCGTCGGCCCGGAGGGCGGGCGGGGCGGCGTTGGGGTGCGTGCATCGCAAGGCGGAGGTGGGGGCACCTCCCGGCCGAAGGCTGGGGGCGGAGCCCAATGCAGCGCATTGGCGACCGACGACAACGCGGCGAGGTGCGTGCCCCGGCGGCGGCCCGCAGACGGGAGTTCGAAGACAGGCCCTAACGGTTCAGCTCCGGCCGACCGGGGCGGCGGACTGGGAACGCACCCAGCCGCCGCCCTTGCGCGTCCAGGTGAGGTCCAGTGAGACGTCGGGCCGGAAGCGCGGCACGTCGTCGCTCGAATACCCCTGCGCGTGGCCGGTGATGGCGCCGTCGGAGCGCACCGCGAGCCGGTTCAGGGTGAGGTTCTCGCGGTCGGCGAGCAGGGTGGCGACCACCGCCGGGTGCCCGTCCGGGCCGAAGCCGAGCAGGTAGACGGAGTCCGGCGGGGTGCCGGTGTCGGTGTCGCAGTGCGCGGCGACGACCGTACCGGGGTGGCCCTCGCCCAGTTCGGCGGGCACGCTGAGCACCGTCTTGACCGGGAACGGGCCGCAGTCCATGGGCGGTTGGGCCTTGGCCGGATCGGGGGCGGCGCTCGCGGCCAGCGCCTTGGGGGTACCGCCGCGGGCCGGCAGCGGGGTGCCGGTCGCCGGGGAGGCGGCGAGTGCGGCGGCCACCACCGCGCCGCAGCCGGCCAGGGCGAGGGCCCAGTGCCAGGGGGCGGTGCGTGCGTGGCCGGGCCGGGTGGGGCCCTGCGGTGTCTGCTGTCCAGCCGTCGCCGTCGTCCCGACCGCGGTCTCCACCAGGCGTCCCCTCCAGAGCTCCAGGAGCTGGTCTGCGTGTGAGCGAGCATCGTCCCACACCCGTGGGAGGCGGCGAACGGCCGGGGAGCCGTACCTGGAGGCGAGCCTGCGGCGAACAGCAAAGGGGCGGCGCGAGCTGTTCGCTCGCACCACCCCTTCGGTACGGGTCCGGGCTCAGCCCAGGTCGGGCTGGTCCGCGTCGGTGTCACGGGCGGCCTTGCGGGCCGCGGCGCGCTCCTGCAGCGACGGCTCGGGCGCCCCGCTGTCGTAGTCCTCGCCGTAGGCGCCCTTGGCCGGGCGGCGGCGGCGCAGCGGCGGCTCGACGCCGTCCGCCAGGCGGCGGGCGGTGAGCAGGAAGCCGGTGTGGCCGATCATCCGGTGGTCCGGGCGGACGGCCAGGCCCTCCAGGTGCCAGGTGCGGACCATGGTCTCCCAGGCCTGCGGCTCGGTGAAGGTGCCGTGGTCGCGCAGCGCCTCGACGGTCTTGGACATCTGCGTGGTGGTGGCCACGTAGCAGCAGATGAGGCCGCCGGGGACGAGCGCCTCGGAGGCGACGTCCAGACACTCCCAGGGCGCCAGCATGTCGAGGATGACGCGGTCGACGTCGGTCTCGACCAGGTTGTCCTGGAGGTCGCCGACGGTCAGCTTCCACGCCGGGTGCGAGCCGCCGAAGTAGCGCTCGACATTGCCCTGGGCGATGTCCGCGAAGTCCTGCCGGCGCTCGTAGGAGGCCAGCATGCCCTGCTCTCCGACGGCGCGCAGCAGGTACATGCTGAGCGCGCCCGAGCCCACACCCGCCTCGATCACCCGGGCACCGGCGAAGATGTCGGCCATGGCCAGGATCTGCCCCGCGTCCTTGGGGTAGATCACGGCCGCGCCACGCGGCATGGAGAGGACGTAGTCGGGGAGCAGGGGGCGCAGCGCGAGGTACGGGACGTTCCCCGTGGTGCGCACGACCGTGCCTTCAGGAGCGCCGATCAGCTCGTCGTGCGGGAACGCACCCTTGTGGGTGTGGAACTGGTTCCCGGCCTGGAGCGTGAACGTGTAGTGGCGACCCTTGGGGTCGGTCAGCTGGACCTGGTCCCCGACCTGGAAGGGCCCGCGTCGGCGGGCGGCACCGGTCGGTTCGGACATGCGGCCAATCCTAAGGTAAGCGGGGCGCCCCGCCTCACCAGGCCCTGGTCACCGGCCCGACACCGCGGCGGTGAGGCGCTGTTCGATGTCGGTGAGGGCGGCCACGCCGTACACCCGGCCGTCCGCCTCGACCACCAGGTACTCCCCCGCCGGGGTGGCCTGGATGGCCCGCAGCAGGGCCTCGCCGCCGAGGTCGGCGTCCAGCCGCAGCCCGGGTTCGAGGTCGCGGGCGAGCGGGCCGACGGCCACCCAGGGGCGGCGGTGCTCCGGTACGGCCCGTACCGCCGACTCCCGGACGATGCCGATCGGGTCCCCCCGGCCGTCCACCACCACGACCGCGCCGGCCTGGGCCTCGTGGGCCCGGCGCATCGCCTCGCCGAGCGGGGTGTCGGCGGTGACCTCGACGGTGCGGCGGGCGAGGTCGCGCAGCCGCAGCTCGGGCAGCGCCGCCTTGAGCCGGGCGTTGCGCAGGCTCCCGGTGGCGCCGTTCCAGATGATCGCCGCCAGCACGGCGGCCAGCACCGCGTCCACCAGGGTGTCGGTGGTGCTGAGTTCGGCGCCGCGCGAGGCGCTGAGCAGCGGCAGGCCGAACAGCACCACGACCGCCAGCGCCCGGCCGATCCAGGCCGCCGCCACCGTGCCGGTCATCGCCCTGCCGGTGACGGCCCAGACCACGGCGCGCAGCATCCGCCCGCCGTCCAGCGGCAGGCCGGGCAGCAGGTTGAAGGCGGCGACCACCAGGTTGGAGACCATCAGGCCGGTCAGCAGCACCCCGGGCACGCTGGACAGTTCGACGGCGCGCAGCGCGAGGTAGAAGACCCCGCCGAGCACCAGCGACAGCAGCGGGCCGACGAAGGCCAGCCAGAACTCCCGCCAGGGGCTGTCGGCCTCGTTCTCGATCTCGGAGACGCCGCCGAAGAACTGCAGCTGGATCCGCCGCACCCCCAGCTTGTAACGCAGCGCGACCAGGGTGTGGGCGAGTTCGTGCACCAGCACGGAGGCGTAGAAGGCCACCGCGAAGCAGAAGGCCAGCAGGTAGCGCACGCCACTGCCGAGTTCGGGCAGGACGTCGGCGAGCTGCCCGCCGAACACCCAGGTGATCAGGGCGGCGATGACGAACCAGGACGGGGTGACGTAGACGGGCACGCCGAAGGGGCGCCCCATCAGGAGACCGCCGCCGCGCTCCGGCGGCTGCCCGCCCGGGCGGTCGCCGTCCTGCGGTGGCTGGTCGGAGGTCTGCTGCCCCCTGGTGTCGCTCACCGTGATCCCTCCGGTCGTCCGCCCGTCGTGCCCCCGGGGCGCCCACGCTACGTGATCGCGGCCACTCGGTGCCGCGCGCCCCTCTGTCAGCCTTCATACCCACTGCACCGGCCGCGGACCGGCCCCGGACCCCGGACCGGCCCCGGCCCGGGAAAGGCCTGGGCCCGGGAAAGGCCTGGGCCCGGGAAAGGCCCGGGCCCGGGAAAGGCCCGGGCCCGGGAAAGGCCCGGGCGGCAGCACCGTGGCAGCGGGATGACAGCAAAGGGCAATAGGGTCGTAGCCATGCAGCAGACCGACACCACCAGCGCCGCCGTGGCCCCGGCGCGCCCGGCGGCGCCCCCGACCGGGCTGTCCCCGTCCCGCGCGGGGGACTTCCTGACCTGTCCCCTGCTGTACCGGCTGCGGGTGATCGACCGGCTGCCCGAGCCGCCGAGCCAGGCGGCGACCCGGGGCACGCTGGTGCACGCGGTGCTGGAGCGGCTGTTCGACAGCCCGGCGGCCGAGCGGACGCCGGAGCGGGCGCTGGGCCTGCTGCGCCCGCAGTGGGAGCGGCTGCTGGGCGAGCGCCCGGAGCTGGGCTCGCTGTTCCCGGACGACCCGGACGGCGCGGCGCTGACCCGCTGGCTGGCGGACGCCGAGAAGCTGGTCGGCCAGTGGTTCCGGCTGGAGGACCCGACCCGGCTGCACCCGGTGGAGCGCGAGCTGTACGTGGAGACGGCCCTGGAGTCGGGGCTGCTGCTGCGCGGCTACATCGACCGGGTCGACGTCGCCCCCACCGGCGAGGTGCGGCTGGTGGACTACAAGACCGGCCGGGCGCCCTCGCGGGACTTCGAGGGCAAGGCGATGTTCCAGATGAAGTTCTACGCGCTGGTGGTGTGGCGGTGGAAGGGCGTGATCCCCAAGCGCCTCCAGCTGGTCTACCTGGGCGGCGGCGGGGACGTGGTCAGTTACGACCCGGACGAGGCCGACCTGCTCGCGGTGGAGCGCAAGCTGCAGGCGCTGTGGGAGCGGATCGCCCAGGCGGTGGCCACCGGGGACTTCCCGGCGACCCGCAACCGGCTCTGCGACTGGTGCGACCACCAGGCCAGCTGCCCGGAGTTCGGCGGCACCCCGCCGCCGTACCCGCTGCCGCTGCCGCCGAGCCGTACGTCGGATGAGAGAGATCCCACGGGGGATCCGATGAGCAAGGAGTCCTAGTGACGATCCGAGTGCTGCTGGTCGACGACCAGCCGCTGCTGCGCACCGGTTTCCGGATGATCCTGGAGGCCGAGTCCGACCTGGTGGTGGTCGGCGAGGCCGGCGACGGCCAGCAGGCGCTGGACCAGGTGCGGGCGCTGCAGCCCGACGTGGTGCTGATGGACATCCGGATGCCGCGGATGGACGGCGTCGAGGCGACCCGCCGGATCGCCGGTCCGGGCCGCGACGGGCCGGCCAAGGTCCTGGTGCTGACCACCTTCGACCTGGACGAGTACGTGGTGGAGGCGCTGCGCGCGGGCGCCAGCGGCTTCCTGCTGAAGGACGTCCCGGCGGAGGAGCTGGTGCAGGCGATCCGGGTGGTCGCGGACGGCGCGGCGATGCTGGCGCCGAGCATCACCCGCCGGCTGCTGGACATGTACGCCACCAAGCTGCCCTCCGGCGAGGAGGCGCCGCCGCAGGCGCTGAGCGCGCTGACCGAGCGGGAGTTGGAGGTGCTGAAGCTGGTGGCGCGCGGGTTGTCGAACGCGGAGATCGCGGCCGAGCTGTTCGTCAGCGAGACGACCGTGAAGACCCACGTCGGCCATGTGCTGACCAAGCTCCAGCTGCGCGACCGGGTGCAGGCGGCGGTGTACGCCTACGAGAGCGGGCTGGTGCGGCCGGGCACCCTGTAGCCGGCCGGAACGTGACGGCGGCCCGCCCGCTCCCCGGTGCTTCGGGGGAGCGGGCGGGCCGCCGTGCGTGGCGCGCTACTTGCCGTTGCGGCCGATCTCCCAGAAGCGGAAGAAGCCGGTGGTGTCGACGGTGGACTCGACGCCGGTGATGTCCGCGCGGGCCGCGTAGAAGGACTTGTTCTGGTACAGCGGGAGCAGCGGCACGGAGTCCGCGACGATCTGCTGGATCTGCCCGTAGCCGGCCGAGGCGGCGCTGCGGTCGGCCTGCTTGAGGCCGTCCGGAATCAGCTTCTGGCTGATCCTCGGGTCGTCCCAGCCGGTGTGGAAGATGCCGCCGTCGACCAGCAGCGGGGCGATGTAGTTGTCCGGGTCCGGGTAGTCGGCGAACCAACCGACGATGTACGCCTGGTACTTGCCCGCGGTCCAGCCCTTCTTGTAGGCGTCCCAGTCCGGCTCCTGCTGGACCGTCACCTGGAACAGGCCGCCGGTCTCCAGCTGCTTCTTGATCGTGTCGGCCTCGCCGTTGCCGGCCCGCGAGCGGGACCAGGTGAGGGTGAGCTTGACCGGGGTCTGGACCTTGTTGTCGGCCAGGGCCTTCTTGGCCTTGGCCACGTCCTGGTCGCCCCAGCGGTCGAAGAAGGCGGTGGTGTGGCCGGTGACGCCGGCCGGGACCATCGCGTACAGCGGCTGGACGGTGCGGGCGAAGACGTCGCGGGCGAGCGCCTTGCGGTCGAGCAGCGCGGCGGCGGCCTGGCGGACGCCGACGTTGCTCAGCACCGGGTCCTTGGTGTTGAAGGCCAGCGAGCGGGTGTCGTTGCTGTCGCCCTCGACCACCTGGAGGTCGGTCTTGCCGCCCTGCTGGTCGGAGCGGATCTGGGCGGCGGTGTTGGGCTCCAGGCTGTTGTCGGTGACGTCGACGTCGCCCTTGTCCAGCGCGGCCTTGAGGTCGGCGGGCTTGTCGAAGTACCGGACGGTGAACTTGTTGTTCCGCAGCTTGGCGTCGCCGCTGTACTTGTCGTTGGGCACCAGCACGACCTTGCCCAGCTGCTTGCCGCCGGCCATCTCCTCGACCGAGTCGAAGCGGTACGGGCCGGAGCCGACCACCTTGTCGTTGGGGAGCGCCTTGTCGGCCGGGAAGACCTGGTGGTCGACGATGGCGCCGGCCGGGGAGGCCAGCTTGGCCGGCAGGGTGGCGTCGGGGGCCGACAGGTGGAAGACCACCTCGCTGTCGCCCTTGGCCTCCACGCTCTTGATCGAGGAGAGCAGGCCGGCCGGGCCGTTGGGGTCGTCGATCTTCTTGGTCCGCTGGATCGAGAACACCACGTCCTCGGCGGTCAGCGGGTGGCCGTTGGAGAACTTCAGGCCGGGCCGCAGGGTGCAGTGGTACTCGGTGGCCTCGCCGCCGGAGAAGTCGCAGGACTGCGCGGCGTCCGGGGAGGGCGTGCTGGCGGCGGCCGGGAAGGTCAGCAGCGACTGGAAGGTGTTGCGCAGCACCAGCCAGGAGCCGGAGTCGTAGACGATCGCCGGGTCCAGGGTGCCGGTCAGCTGGGCGGTGCCCATGGTGATCGACTTGCCGCCGCTGTCCCCCTTGACGGCGTCGGTGACCGATCCGCACCCGGCCACCGTCACGGCGACCAGACCGGCGCAGCCGAGTGCTGCCAGGCGTTCAGCTGAAGTCTTCACGGGAGCGTCCTTCGGGGGTGTCGCGAACCCGAGTAGCGTGCCATATCGAACACGCACGACCGATACCCGTGCAGATGACGTTTGGGACACGGTGGTTGAGGGCATCACGGCGCACCCGACGAGTTGTCAGCCAATGCCCGTTTTCTCCCCCGGACTCCTCGGAGCGAGGCGCTTACCGGTGAGTAGACCCCGGCCACAATGAGATGACAATCACACCCGCGAGACGACCAGCGAGCGCAGCAGGTCGAGATCGACCTGCTCCAGCGACGGCAGCACCAGCCGCCCGGGAGCCGGCTCGATCGGCGCCACCGAGGGGACCGCGATCACCGGGCAGCCGGCCGCCTCGCCCGCCCGCACCCCGGTCGGGGTGTCCTCGACGACCACGCAGCGGGCCGGCTCCGCACCCAGCCGACGGGCCGCCTCCAGGTACGGGTCCGGGAACGGCTTGGTACGCGGCACCTCGTCCCCGCCGATGGTGAAGGCGAAGCGCTCGGCACCCAGCGACCGCAGCACGATGTCGATCACGTGCCGGTGCGAGGCGGACACCAGCGCGGCCGGGACGCCGTGCGCGGCAAGGGTGTTGAGCAGCCGCTCGGCGCCCGGCATCAGCGGCACCCCGCCGGCCAGCAGGTCGACGAAGCGCTGGTTGACCAGCACCCCCAGGTCGGCCGGGGCGATGTCCACCCCGGTGCGGGCGACCAGGTAGTCCATCACCCTGGTCATCGGGCCGCCGACCACGTGGGCCCGGTCCTGCTCGTCCAGCTGGTGGCCCAGCTCGGCGAAGAGCGTGACCTCGGCCTGCCACCAGAAGTCCTCGGTGTCCACCAGCGTGCCGTCCATGTCCAGCAGCACCGCCTGCAGGCCGCGGTGGTCCCCGTGGTCGAGTGCCAGGGCGGCGGTGGAGCTGGTGGTCATGGTGGGTCCTTCCGTCCGATCCCAGCGGTTCCTGGGGATGGCACAGGCCGGCCCGCTGGTGAGCGGACCGGCCCGTTCAGGATCATCCAGGATACGCCCGCTTCGTCCGGAAAGAGCGAACGGAGCAGGGCATCGGGATTACCGGGCGTTGAAGTACTTCGCCTCGGGGTGGTGGATCACGATCGCGTCGGTGGACTGCTCCGGGTGCAGCTGGAACTCCTCCGACAGCACCACGCCGATCCGCTCCGGCCGCAGCAGGTCGGCGATCTTGGCGCGGTCCTCCAGCTCGGGGCAGGCCCCGTAGCCGAGCGAGAACCGGGCGCCCCGGTACTTGAGCGCGAACATGTCCTTGACGTCCTGCGGGTCCTCGCCGGAGAAGCCCAGCTCATAGCGGACCCGGGCGTGCCAGAACTCGGCCAGGGCCTCGGCCAGTTGGACCGAGAGCCCGTGCAGCTCCAGGTAGTCCCGGTAGGAGTTCCCGGCGAACAGCTCGTTGGCCGCCTCCGAGATCCGGTTGCCCATGGTGACCACCTGCAGCCCGACCACGTCCCGCTCGCCGGACTCCTCCGGGCGGAAGAAGTCGGCCAGGCAGAGCCGGCGGCCGCGCCGCTGGCGGGGGAAGGTGAAGCGGGTCCGCTCGGTGCCGTCCTCGTGGAAGACGATCAGGTCGTCGCCCTTGGAGTTGGCCGGGTAGTAGCCGTAGACCACGGCCGCCTCCAGCCAGCCCTCGGTCTGCAGCCGGTCCAGCCAGGCCCGCAGCCGGGGCCGGCCCTCGGTCTCCACCAGCTCCTCGTAGGACGGGCCGTCGCCGTTACGGGCCGCCTTGAGGCCCCACTGGCCCTTGAACAGCGCGTCCTCGTCCAGCCAGGAGGCGTAGTCGGCGAAGGGGATGCCCTTGACGATCCGGTCGCCCCAGAACGGCGGGGTGGGCAGGGCGTTGTCCAGCACCACGTCGGAGCGGATCTGGCCGAGGTTGACCTCGGGCTCCGGCTCCGCCACCTCGACCCGGGCGTGCCGGCGCTGCTTGAGCTCCGGCAGGGTCGCACCGGGCACCCCGCGCTTGACCGCGATCAGCGCGTCCATCAGCCGCAGGCCCTCGAAGGCGTCCCGGGCGTAGCGGACCTCGCCCTCGTAGATCTCGTGCAGGTCCTGCTCGACGTAGGCGCGGGTCAGGGCGGCGCCGCCGAGGATCACCGGGAAGCTGGCGGCCAGCTTGCGCTGGTTCAGCTCCTCCAGGTTCTCCTTCATGATCACGGTGGACTTCACCAGCAGGCCGGACATCCCGATGACGTCCGCCTTGTGCTCCTGCGCGGCGTCCAGGATCGCCGAGACCGGCTGCTTGATGCCCAGGTTGACCACGTTGTAGCCGTTGTTGGACAGGATGATGTCGACCAGGTTCTTGCCGATGTCGTGGACGTCGCCCTTGACGGTGGCCAGCACGATGGTGCCCTTGCCCTCGCTGTCGGACTTCTCCATGTGCGGCTCCAGGTGGGCCACCGCGGTCTTCATCACCTCGGCGGACTGGAGCACGAACGGCAGCTGCATCTGGCCGGAGCCGAACAGCTCGCCGACCACCTTCATCCCGGCCAGCAGGGTCTCGTTGATGATCTCCAGCGCCGGACGCACGGTCAGCGCCTCGTCCAGGTCGGCCTCCAGGCCGTTGCGCTCGCCGTCGATGATCCGGCGCTGCAGCCGCTCCTCCAGCGGGAGCGCGGCCAGCTCCTCGGCCTTGGAGGCCTTGACCGAGGCGGTGGAGACGCCCTCGAACAGCTCCAGCAGGCGCTGCAGCGGGTCGTAGCCGTCCCGGCGGCGGTCGTAGACGAGGTCCAGGGCGGCCTCGCGCTGGTCCTCGGGGATCCGGGAGATCGGCAGGATCTTGGAGGCGTGCACGATCGCCGAGTCCAGGCCGGCCTCCACGCACTCGTGCAGGAAGACCGAGTTGAGCACCACCCGGGCGGCCGGGTTGAGGCCGAAGGAGATGTTCGACAGGCCGAGGGTGGTCTGCACCTTCGGGTGGCGGCGCTTGAGCTCGCGGATCGCCTCGATGGTCTCGATGCCGTCCCGGCGGGACTCCTCCTGGCCGGTGGCCAGGGTGAAGGTCAGGCAGTCGACCAGGATCGAGCCCTCGTCGATGCCGTAGTCGGTGGTGAGTTCGGCGATCAGCCGCTCGGCGATCTCGACCTTCAGCTCGGCGGTGCGGGCCTGGCCCTGCTCGTCGATGGTCAGCGCGATCAGGCCGGCGCCGTGCTCGCGGGCCAGCGAGGCGATCTGCCCGAAGCGCGAGTCGGGGGCGTTGCCGTCCTCGTAGTTGACCGAGTTGAGCACCGCGCGGCCGCCGAGCGCCTCCAGACCGGCCCGCAGCACCGGCGGCTCGGTGGAGTCCAGCACGATCGGCAGGGTGGAGGCGGTGGCCAGCCGACCGGCGATCTCCTTCATGTCGGCGACGCCGTCGCGACCGACGTAGTCGACGCAGAGGTCCAGCAGGTGGGAGCCGTCCCGGATCTGGTCCCGGGCGATCTCCACGCAGGCCTGCCAGTCGCCGGCCAGCATCGACTCGCGGAACTTCTTCGAGCCGTTGGCGTTGGTGCGCTCGCCGATCGCCAGGTACGAGGTGTCCTGGCGGAACGGCACCGCCTGGTAGAGCGAGGAGGCCGAGGGCTCCGGCTGCGGCTCGCGCCGGGCGATCGGGCGGCCCTGGACCCGCTCGACCACCTGGCGCAGGTGCTCGGGGGTGGTGCCGCAGCAGCCGCCGACCAGCGAGAGGCCGTACTCGCGGGTGAACACGTCGTGCGCCTCGGCCAGTTCGGCCGGGGAGAGCGGGTAGTGGGCGCCGTCCTTGCCGAGCACCGGCAGGCCCGCGTTCGGCATGCAGGACAGGCCGATCCGCGCGTTCTTGGCGAGGTAGCGCAGGTGCTCGCTCATCTCGGCCGGGCCGGTGGCGCAGTTGAGGCCGATGTAGTCGACGCCGAGCGGCTCCAGCGCGGTGAGCGCGGCGCCGATCTCGGAGCCGAGCAGCATGGTGCCGGTGGTCTCCACCGTCACCTGCACCAGCACCGGGAGGTCCAGCCCGGCCTCGGCCAGGGCGCGCTTGGAGCCGAGGATCGCGGCCTTGGTCTGCAGCAGGTCCTGGCTGGTCTCCACCAGCAGGGCGTCGGCGCCGCCGGCGATCAGGCCGGCCGCGTTCTGCTGGAAGCCGTCGCGCAGCGTCTCGTACGGGGCGTGGCCGAGGGTCGGCAGCTTGGTGCCGGGGCCGATCGAGCCGAGCACCCAGCGGGTGCGGCCGTCGGCGGCGTGGGCGTCGGCCACCTCGCGGGCGATCCGGGCACCGGCCTCGGACAGCTCGAAGATGCGCTCGGGGATCTCGTACTCGCCCAGGGCGGAGAAGTTGGCGCCGAAGGTGTTGGTCTCGACGCAGTCCACGCCCACCGCGAAGTAGGCCTCGTGGACGGAGCGGACGATGTCGGGCCGGGTGCTGTTGAGGACCTCGTTGCAGCCCTCGAGGTTCTGGAAGTCCTCCAGCGTCGGGTCCTGTGCCTGGAGCATGGTGCCCATCGCACCGTCGGCCACCACCACCCGGGTGGCGAGTGCCTCGCGCAGCGCGTTCGCGCGGCTCTGCTGAGTGATGGACGGATCGGCTGCAGTGGCCATGGGGCGTCTCCCTGTGCGACGGCTGTCGGCTTTGCGCGCCCGCTTGCTCGGGCACGCACGTGGCCAGGGTATCCGGCGCACGGCCCCGGCTGCCGGTGCATTCCGTATCCTGGGCGCTCGACCGCAAGGGGGGGAGCAACCGCGTGGCCCGATTCGGGACCGTTGCGCGGCGCGCCGGTCGGGCCCTGGGGGCCCCGCTGCGCCGGTGGAGAGGCCTGTCGTGGTGGGGCCGCGCCCTGGTCGCGCTGGGGCTGGCGGCCGCCGTACCGGTCGCCGCGCTGGGCTCGGCGTTCATCGCGTTCCGGCTGCACTACACGGGTGAACCGGCCGCCGAGGCCCGCTCCCGGGGGCGGGACGCCTTCTGGCTCGGGCACGCCTGGGTGGACGGCCGCAAGACCGACGCCGACGTCGCGGCACTGGCCCGGCAGCTGGCCGGCACCGGCGTGCGCGACCTGTACGTCCACACCGGGCCGCTGGAGCACGACGGCTCGCTGCCGGACTCCGTCCACCCGAAGGCCCGCTGGTTCACCGAGGCCGCCCACCGGGCGCTGCCGGGGGTGCGGCTGCAGGGCTGGCTGGGCGACGAGGTCAAGCCCGAGCGGGACGCCCTGGACCTGGACGACGCACCCACCCGGGACCGGGTCACCGCCTCCGCGGCCCAGGTGCTGGACCAGGGCTTCGACGGCGTGCACCTCGACATGGAGCCGATCCGCCCCGGCACGGCGGGCTGGCTCGCCCTGCTCGACGAGGTCCACCCGGTGACGGCGGCCCGCGGCGCGAAGCTGTCGGTGGCGGCCCCGCAGATCGACCCGGTGCCCGGCCTGCACACGGCCGGCATCCTGCTCACCGACCACGGCAAGTGGTGGGACCAGGCGTACTTCCGGGAGACCGCCCGCCGGGTCGACCAGGTCGCGGTGATGGCCTACGACACCTCGATGCCGACCGAGCCGCTGTTCGGCGGCTACGTCGCCCAGCAGACCGAGCTGGCGCTGGAGGCCACCCCGCCGGAGGTCGACCTTCTGATCGGCCTGCCGTTCTTCCGGGACGACAAATGGGGGCACTGGGGCGACGCGGAGACCGTCCCGGCGGCCGTCCGGGGCGTCCGGCTCGGCCTGGGCCGGCAGGACCCGCGGCGGGCGAACTTCGGGGTCGCGCTGTACGTGGACTTCGCCGCGACGCCGGAGAACTGGGCGGCGGACCGGGACGGCTGGGTGAATCCCGCCTGACCCGCTTCCGACCCGACCCGCTTCCGGCCCGACCCGCTCAGGCCGCCATCCGGTGCGCCAGGGCGCCCAGGTAGCGGTGGACGGTGGCGTCCTCGCCGACCAGGTAGTGCGCGACGGCCCGGTCCAGCGGCCTGCGGACCTCGCCGCGCTCGGTGACGGTGAGCGAGCAGCCGGGCCCGGCCGGGGAGAGCAGGTACGTCCAGGTGCCGCCGTAGGGCAGGTCCGGGTCGGCGATGCCGGTCACCAGCCGGTGCGGGGCCTCGCTGGCCACCACCTCGTAGGTGGTGTGCCCGTGCCGGTCGTACTCGCGCCAGCGCGGGCGGCCGCCGGCCCCGGCGGGCAGCCGCTCGACGTGGGTCAGGCCCGGGCGCCAGGCGGGGTAGAGGTCGATGTCGGTCAGCACGTCCCAGACCGCGCCGGGCGGCTGGGCGAGCTCCAGCCCGCCCTCGGTGACGTGCTCGACCGGCAGCCGGCGCCCGGCCCGGTCCGCCGCCAGCAGCGCGGCCCCGGCCAGCGCCGCCGTGCCCGCGCCCGCGCCGATCCACAGCCATCGGTTCATCGGTCGGCCCCTTCCGCCCGGACCCTGCCTCCCCATCATCGCGCCGCCGCGCCCGGCGGGCGATCCGTACCCCTGCGTCGCCGCCCGGGCGCCGTGCGTCCCCGCCGGGCGACCTGACGCAGCGTCAGCCACGACGGGCCGGATATCCGCTGGATCACGGCGGCCCGCTCCCCCAGACTGTCCCGGTGCCCGACCGCCATGCGCATCAAAGCCCGTAGGCTGGGCAGGTAGGGACCATGGAGCGAGCCGTTCCATGGGAGACGAGAGGTTCGACTGGCGGGAGCCGGCCCGCCCCGGCAATCCAGCCGAGGCGGTGCGGGTCCGACCGCCGACCGGAGGGAGACGCTGGGTGATCGAGCTGGAAGATGTTCCCGAGTTGATCGACCCGGTGATGGTCTGCGCCTTCGAGGGGTGGAACGACGCGGGCGACGCCGCCTCCGCGGCCCTGGCGCATCTGGACGAGACCTGGAGCGGCAAGGTGATCGCCGCCCTGGACGCGGAGGACTACTACGACTTCCAGGTCAACCGTCCGACGATCTGGCTGGACGGCGGCATCCGCCGGATCACCTGGCCGACCACCAGGCTCTCGGTGGTCCGGGTGACGGAGCCGGTGACCAGGGACGTGGTGCTGGTGCGCGGCATCGAGCCGAGCATGCGCTGGCGCTCGTTCTGCAACGAGCTGCTGGGCTTCGCCCACGAGCTGGGCATCGAGCTGGTGGTGATCCTGGGCGCACTGCTCGGCGACACCCCGCACAGCCGCCCGGTGCCGGTCAGCGGGGTCACCTCCGACCCGGAGCTGGCCCGCCGGCTGGACCTGGAGGAGAGCCGCTACGAGGGGCCGACCGGGATCGTCGGGGTGCTCCAGGAGGCGTGCACCCACGCCGGGGTGCCGGCCGTGACGCTGTGGGCCGCGGTGCCGCACTACGTCGCCCAGCCGCCCAACCCCAAGGCCACGCTGGCGCTGCTCAACAAGCTGGAGGACCTGCTGGACCTGCGGGTCCCGCCGGGCGAGCTCGGCGAGGACGCCCGGGCCTGGCAGCTGGGCGTGGACCAGCTGGCCGCCGAGGACAGCGAGGTGGCCGAGTACGTCCAGCAGCTGGAGGAGGCGCAGGACACCGCGGAGCTGCCGGAGGCCTCCGGGGACGCGATCGCGCGCGAGTTCGAGCGCTATCTGCGCCGCCGGGAGAACGTCGGCCCGACCGGCGAGAAGCCGGTGTCGGGGCACGCGACGGCCGAGCGGCCGGCCGAGCCGGAGGGGCCGGGCACCACCCGGGAGAGCCAGGACGGGGCCGAGGACGAGTAGGGCCTGACCGGCCCGTCACCACACGCCGAAGGGGCGCCAGGACCTCGGTCCCGGCGCCCCTTCGGCGTGTGGTGACGGGGTTACAGCGCGACGCCGAGCAGGGCGTCCACCGTCCGGGAGACCAGACCGGGCGCGCCGATGTCGGAGCCGCCCTGGTTCTCCTGCTGCGCGGCCCAGCGGTCGACCGCGGCCAGCGCGGCGGGCGCGTCCAGGTCGTCCGCCAGCGCCGTGCGGACCTCGGCGAGCAGCTGCTCGGCCGCCGGGCCGTCCGGCCGGGAGACCGCGGCCCGCCAGCGGGCGAGGCGCTCGACGGCCTCGTCCAGGACGCCCTTGGTCCACTCCCAGTCGGCGCGGTAGTGGCGCGAGAGCAGCGCCAGGCGGATCGCCGCCGGGTCGACGCCCTCGCGGCGCAGGGCCGAGACGAAGACCAGGTTGCCGCGGGACTTGGACATCTTGTGCCCGTCCAGCGCGACCATGCCGGCGTGCACGTACGCCTTGGCGTACGGGTGCGAGCCGGTGGCGACCTGGGCGTGCGAGGCGCCCATCTCGTGGTGCGGGAAGGAGAGGTCGCTGCCGCCGCCCTGGAGGTCGAAGGTCATGCCCAGGTACTGCAGCGCGATGGCGACGCACTCGATGTGCCAGCCGGGGCGGCCGTGGCCGAGCTCGGTGTCCCAGGCGGGCTCGCCCGGGCGGGCGGCCAGCCAGAGCAGGGCGTCCAGCGGGTTGCGCTTGCCGGGGCGGTCCGGGTCGCCGCCGCGCTCGGCGAAGACCGGGCGCATGGCCTCGCGGCTGAGGCCGGAGACCTCGCCGAAGTGCGGGTCGGCGTCGACCGAGTAGTAGATGTCCTCGTCGACCTTGTAGGCGGCACCGGAGGCCAGCAGCTTCTGCACGATCGGGACGATCCACGGGATCGACTCGACGGCGCCGACGTAGTGGGCCGGCGGGAGCAGCCGCAGGGCGGTCATGTCCTCGCGGAAGAGGGCCGTCTCGCGCTCGGCGAGGGCCACCCAGTCCTGGCCGGTCTCGACGGCGCGCTGCAGCAGCGGGTCGTCGACGTCGGTCACGTTCTGGATGTAGAGGACGTCGTGACCGGCGTCCTTCCAGACCCGCTGCACCAGGTCGAAGGCGTTGTAGGTGGCGGCGTGGCCCATGTGGGTCGCGTCGTAGGGCGTGATGCCGCAGACGTAGATCCGGGCGGTGCCGTCCTGCGGCACGACCTCGCGGACCTTGCCCGCTGCGGTGTCGTAGATACGGAGGGGGAGCCCCTGACCAGGCAGGGCGGGAACCTCGGAGGCGGGCCAGGCATGCATGGGATCGACCTTAACCTTGAGAACATTTGAAAGCCTAACCAGTAACGAAGATCGACTGGATTCGCTTCCTGTCGTTGCCTGGTCACCTTGCGACTGATAGAGCATGTTCCGTTTCGGGCGTATGACTCGATCCGTTCGGTTACGGACATGGGTGTTCGATTACGGAGATGGGTGAGCGCCCGGTCGGCCCTGCCGCCGACCGGGCGCCCGGCTCCTCAGGAGCAGCGGCCGGAGCCGCTACGACCGCTGCCAGAGGGCCGGCACGTTCGGCGGCTCCCAGCCGGCCATGGCGGTGTGCGCCTGGAGGCAGACGTAGGAGGCGCCGGAGTAGGTGACGCGGTCGCCCGCGCTGTACGCCCTGCCCAGGGTCCAGCTGCCGCCCGGCGGCGTGGTGGGCCCGCCGGTCGGGGTGCCGGTCGGGGTGGCGGTGGCCGTCGGGCTGGGGGTGCCCGGGGTCTGCGGCACGTCCAGGACGAAGTCGAAGGTGGCGGTCTCGCCGGAGCCGTTCTGCTGGACGTTCATCAGCAGCCGGGCGTCGTAGATGGTGTCGGTGTTGTTGCGCGGCTCGCCCGGGAAGTAGAGCTGGGTGGTCAGGATCGGGCGGCCGGGGGCCTGGACCTTGACGTGCAGGTGCCGGGTACGGCCCGGGTAGAGGCCGGGGACGATGGTGTCCAGGTGGTAGGCGCCGTTGGCGTCGGTGAACTGGTGGCCGCGGAAGGTGTAGCCGACGTTGTCGTAGTTGCCGCCGTCGTCGGCCTGCCAGAAGTCCAGCAGCACGCCGGAGACGGGCCGGCAGGCGCGGCCGAAGACGTAGCCGCTGACGGTCAGCCGGGTGCCCGGGCCGTCGTTCACCATCGAGCCGCGCAGCGGGGAGTCCGGCTTGAAGTACGGTCCCTCGATCTGCTCGATGGTGGGGTCGTCGCCGTCGTGGCACTCGGGGGTCAGGCCGGGGGTGCGGCCGGTGCCGGCCTGGTCCCGGGCCAGCGCGACCCCGCCGCCGATCAGCAGCGGCGCGGCCCCGAGCGCGGCGGCGGCCTTCAGGACGGTCTTGCGGCTGATCATGCCGTCGGACGGGGGCATGCGCCGTCTCCTTCCGGTGGATTCCTCATGGGGGTGGGGGCGGCCCTTGCCATGGTGGGGGCATGACAAGGGCCGAAACCGACCGCCGTCCGCGCGCTGGACCGGCCGCCGGTGGCCAGTAGGAACGCTACGGACCGTCCGGCGCGACGGCGATGGACATGATCCGGGGATCATGGTGATTTCCGTCGACCCGGGCGCGGAACTCCCCCGGGGTCATCCCGGTCTCCCGCCGGAAGAACCGGCAGAAGTACGCCGGGTCCACGAAGCCCGCCTCCTTGGCGACCTGGCGGATCGTCAAGTCCGTGCAGGCGAGCAGGCGTTTGGCCTCCAGGGTCTGCTGCCGGCGGATCAGCCCGCCCGGGGTGCGGCCGGTGGCCTGCTTGACCAGGGTCTGCAAGTGCCCCGGGGAGACGCCGAGTTCCTGGGCGGTGGAGGCCACCGAGTGCCGCACCCCGCCCGGCTTGGCGATCAACCGGGTGAAGGCGGCGGCCAGTTCGGCCGGCCGGGTGGGCACCGCGGGCCGGTCGTCCGGGGTTCGGGCGCGCAGCGCCCGGACGATCAGGATGTGCAGGCTGGCGCGCAGCACACCCTGGTAGCCGGGCGCCCTGGTCAGGTACTCCTGCTCCATGTCGGCGAGCAACCCGTCGACGGCACCGGCCTGTTCACCGAGCGCGATGCCGGGGCGGGTGGCTAGGGCGCGCAGCGCGGCGAGGTCCTGCGGGTGCCCCAGCAGGAAGTCCTCGTTGAACAGGACGACCCGGCCGGCCAGCCCTTCGGCCTCCGCCCAGTGGTGCACCTGGCCGGGCGTGATCACGCACAACTGCGGTGGCGCCAGCGGCCGGTGGACCAGGTCCAGGACGTGGGCGCCGTGGCCGCCGGTGACCTGGACGATCTCGTAGAACGAGTGGCGGTGGGGGAAGTTGGCACGGGAGAGCGGGCCGATCGCGTCGAAACTTCCGATGGCGAAGGGCAGTACGTGGGGCAGCGGGACCTGCAGGCGGTGCAACGGCAGGTCCGGCGCGACTCGGGGGGTGGGGGTGGTCCGTCGCACGTCCATCGGAGCAGTGTGCGACCTGTTCCGGTGACAGGTCCAGACCACCGGCCGGTAGGGTTCACCGGACGGACCCGGCCCCGGCGCGGTGCCCCGGTGGGGTCAGAACGGCGGATCAGACCGGCGGCCAGGGGATCGCGGGCCAGTCCGCGGACGGCAGCGGGTGCCGGCCGGAGTCCCGCAGCCCGGCCACCCGGGCGCGGGTGGCGTCCAGTTCGGCACCGGTCAGGTGCGGGGCGAGGCGCTCGGCCAGCTCCCCGTCCAACTGCCCGGCCAGCCGGGCCAGCACCTCCAGCGCCTCGGCGGGCAGCGGGTCGCCCGCCCAGCCCCAGAGCAGGGTGCGCAGCTTGCCCTCGGTGTTGAAGGTGACGCCGTGGTCGATGCCGTACACCCGGCCGTCGGCGGCGGGGATCAGGTGGCCGCCCTTGCGGTCGGCGTTGTTGAGCACCGCGTCCAGCACCGCGAGCCGCCGCAGCCGCCGGTCGTCGTGGTGCACCAGCAGCGCGGTGCGCCCGTCCTCCACCTCGGCCCGGACGATCGGCAGCCAGCCCGCCTCCGGGCCCGCCGGATCCTGCAGCGCCAGCAGCGGCTCGGCGTGCGGATCCGGCTCGACCCACAGCTGCACCATGCCGGGCCCGTGCGGACCCTCGCGCAGCACGGTGGGCGGGATCAGCTCCCAGCCGGTCGCCGCGGACAGCTCGTACGCGGCGACCTCGCGGCCGGCCAGCGTGCCGTCCGGGAAGTCCCACAGCGGGCGTTCGCCGGCCACCGGCTTGTAGACCGCCTGGGCGCTCAGCGAGCCGTGCTCGACGGTGCAGTACAGCGCGGCGTTGGAGGCCTCGGTGAGGCGTCCGTGCACGGTCAGCGCGCCCTGGCGCAGCAGCGCGAGGGCGGTGGGCACGTCGGCGGCGAGGGCGGCGGCGACCGCCGGGTCGGCCTGCGGCGGGGTCTCGGTGTTCAGCGCCGGTAGCCGTTCGCGCGCGGGCACAGGTGGCCCTCCGGGTCCAGCGGCAGGTTGCAGAACGGGCAGGGCTTGCGGCCGGCCGCGACCAGGTCCAGGGCGCGCTTGGCGAACACCCGGGCCATCGCGCCGGACAGCCGCACCCGCAGCATGTCGGGGCCGTTCTCGTCGTCCTGGAAGACCGCCTCCTCGGCGTCCTCCTCCTCGTCCTCCACCAGCGCCTGGGCCTCGACCACCAGGCAGGCGTCCACGCTGTCCCAGGCCAGCGCCATGGTGCCGACCCGGAACTCCTGCTCCAGCGGGAGGTCCAGCGGGGCGGTGTCCAGCAGGTTCTTGGGGGCGGCGGCCGGGATGGCGGCGTCGCCGCCGCTGCGCCGCAGCGCCTCGTCCAGGACCTCCTCGATCCGCTCGGCCAGCGCGGCCACCTGGTTCTTCTCCAGCAGCACGCTGGTGATCCGGCCCCGGGCACTGGCCTGCAGGTAGAACGCCCGGGCGCCGGGCTGGCCGACGGTGCCGGCCACGAAGCGTTCGGGCTGGTCGTAGAAGAAGACCTGACGGGGCACGCTCTAGCTCCGGATCGGGTTGTCCAACTGGGCAGGTGGTCGAACTGCGGGGCACTCAGGTGGGGCACTCATCAGCCACCCTACGACCTCCGGGCCCCGGCGGGGGAGCCGAGCCGGGGCCGCCGGGCGGGGGTGGCACCCGCGGGCCCGGGGTGTGCCGCCGGACCGGACCCGTCAGGCCGGACCCGTCAGGCCGTACCCCTCGGGCGGTAGTGCTCGGGCGGTAGTGCTCAGGCCGTGCCGCCGACCACCGCGTCGCCGACCGGGGTGGCCGGGGCGGCGGAGGGCCGGGGCGCCAGCGAGGAGAGGTCGCCGGTGTCGCCCATCCTGAGCACGAAGGGCCGCTGCGGGGTGTAGCGGATCGCGGTGACGGAGCAGGGCTCGACGCTGATCCGCTGGAAGTGGTCCAGGTGCAGGCCGAGGGCGTCGGCCACCACCGCCTTGATCACGTCCCCGTGCGAACAGGCCACCCAGACCGCGTCCTCACCGTGCTCGGCGGCGATCTTGGCGTTCCACTCCCGGACGGCGCCGACCGTACGGTGGCTGAGCTCGCGCAGCGACTCCCCGCCCGGGAAGGCCGCGGCGGCGGCGTGGTCCTGCACCGTGCGCCAGAGCGGCTCCTTGGCCAGCTCGGCCAGCGGACGGCCGGTCCACTCGCCGTAGTGGCACTCCCCCAGCCGTTCGTCCTCGGCCGGCCCGCCCAGCTCCGGGCGGACGGCGAACAGCGGCTCCAGGGTCTGCCGACAGCGCTCCAGCGGGCTGCTGACGGCCTGCACCAGCGGGATCCCGGCCAGCCGGCCGGCCAGCGCGGCGGCCTGCGCGCGCCCGGTGTCGTCCAGGTCCACGCCGGGGGTCCAACCGGCCAGGATTCCGGCGGTGTTCGCGGTCGAGCGGCCGTGGCGGACGAGCAACAGGGTGGGCATGGGGCTCAGCCTACGGCCTCCTGGCTCGGCCGTGGGGCCGGTCGGGACAGCGGGCGGGAGCCTCGGCGTGCCGATCGGCTGGCCTCGGAGTGCCGGTCCGGGGCGGCTCCGGCCGCCGGTGGCCCCACCGGCGCCCCGGCTCCCGACTACCCGGGCGCGTCCGGGGAACAATGGCCCGCATGATCGTCCACTGCGCCGCGTACCAGGACGGCCGCCGGCTGGGGGCCTCCGAGGACCTGACCGACTCGCTCACCGCCGCCCGCGAGGCCGGCCCGGGAGCCTTCGTCTGGATAGGCCTCTTCGAACCCACCACCGAGGAACTCGACCGGGTCGGCAAGGAGTTCGCGCTCCACCCACTGGCCGTCGAGGACGCCGTCAGCGCCCACCAGCGCCCCAAGGTCGAGGCCTACCAGGGCTCGCTGTTCGTCACCCTCAAGACCCTCGGCCATCACGCCGACACCCACGCCGTCACCAGCGGCGAGGTGATGGTCTTCCTCGGCCCGGACTTCGTGATGACCGTCCGGCACGGCGCGGACGCCCCGCTCAGCGGCCTGCGGGCCCGGCTGGAGCAGCAGCCCGGACTGCTGCGCTACGGGCCCAGTTCGGTGCTGCACTCGGTCTGCGACACCGTGGTGGACGGCTACGTCGAGGTGGCCGCCGCCCTGCAGGCGGACCTGGACGAGCTGGAGGCGGACGTCTTCGCCCCCGGCCGGATCGGCCGCGACACCGCCGGACGGATCTACGGCTACAAGCGCCAGGTGATGACCGTCCGCCGCGCCACCGTCCCGCTGCTGGAACCGATGCTGCGGCTGGAGCGCGGCGCCCCCTTCGTCCAGCCCGAGACCGCCCCCTACCTACGGGACGTCGCCGACCACCTGGCCCGGGTGAACGACCAGGTGGACGGCATGGACCGGCTGCTCTCCGACATCCTCGGCGCCAACCTGGCGCAGGTGAGCGTCCAGCAGAACAACGACATGCGGAAGATCTCGGCCTGGGCGGCGCTGGCCGCCGTACCGACCATGATCGCGGGCGTGTACGGGATGAACTTCGACGTGATGCCCGAGCTGCACGAGCCCTGGGGGTACCCGGCGGTGCTGTCGCTGATGGCGCTGGTCTGCGTGGTGCTGCACCGGGTGTTCAAGCGGCACGACTGGCTGTAGTGCCGCCCACTCCGGTTCCGCGCACGGGCTGCGCCGGGCCCATCGGCCAGGCCAGGCCAGGCCAGGCGTTACGGGCTACGCCAGGCCGGCCCGCTCCAGCGCGTCGACGCCGGTGCGCAGCGCCTGGATCCGCTCGTCCAGGGTGAAGCCGGACGGGGCCAGGGTGAGCGTGGTGACGCCCGCGTCGGCGTAGGCCTGCATCCGGTCGGCGATCCGGGCGGTGTCGCCGATCAGCGAGGTGGCGTCGATCAGGTCGTGCGGGACGGCGGCCGCGGCGCCGGCGTAGTCCTTGGCCAGGTACTTCTCCTGGATCTCGTCGGCCGCCTGCTCGTAACCCATGCGCCGGGTCAGCTGGTTGTAGAAGTTCTTCTCCTTGCTGCCCATGCCGCCGATGTACAGCGCGGCGTAGGAGCGCAGGCCGTCGACCGCGGCCTTGATGTCCTCGCCGACCGCGATGTTCACGGTGGGGCAGAGGTCGAAGCCGTCCAGCGTCTTCCCGGCCTTGGCGCGGCCGGCCGTCAGGGCGTCCAGGGAGAGCGCGGAGTGCTCGGGCGAGAAGAAGATGCCCAGCCAGCCGTCGGCGATCTCGCCGGTCAGCTCCAGGTTCTTCGGGCCGATCGCGGCGATGTACAGCGGGATCTGCTCGCGCACCGGGTGCACGGTCAGCTTGATCGGCTTGCCCGGGCCGCCGGGCAGCGGCAGGGTCCAGTGGGCGCCCTCGTGCACCAGGCGCTCGCGGGACATCGCCTTGCGGATGATCTCCACGTACTCGCGGGTGCGGGCCAGTGGCTTGTCGAACTTCACGCCGTACCAGCCCTCGGAGACCTGCGGGCCGGAGACGCCGAGGCCGAGCCGGAAGCGGCCGCCGGAGAGGGTGTCCAGGGTCGCGGCGGTCATCGCGGTCATCGCCGGGGTGCGGGCCGGGATCTGGAAGATGGCCGAACCGACGTCGATCCGCTCGGTCTTGGCGGCGACGAAGCTCAGCACGGTCGCGGCGTCGGAGCCGTACGCCTCCGCCGCCCAGCAGACCGAGTAGCCGAGCCGGTCCGCCTCCTGGGCCACCGCGATGTTGTCGGCGTCCATGCCGAGTCCCCAGTAGCCGAGGTTGATGCCGAGTCGCATGTGCCGAACCTTCCAGTCGGGTGGGCTTGGTGGCGAGGGTAGCCGCGCACGCGCGGTCATGCTACTGACGGGTACCGGTGGCTCGGGTCACACCGGGCGCATTGATCGTTCTGCGGGTCTGCGCCCCTGCCCGGGTACCGGCCGCTACGCTCAGCCGACGTGGGGAGCGCTCTCCCCACCTGCGCGTTTACAGGGGCTACCGGGCCACCGGTACCACCGGCCAGTGGAGGGCCCGTCCGATGGAAAAGCGTCACCTCGGCCGCACCGGCCTGCAGGTCTCCCGCCTCGGTCTCGGCACCATGACCTGGGGCCGCGACACCGACGAACACGAAGCCGCCGAGCAGCTCAAGGAGTTCGTCGACGCCGGCGGCAACCTGGTCGACACCGCCGACGTGTACGCCGACGGCGGCGCCGAGTACCTGATCTCCCGCCTCACCGACAGCCTCATCCCCCGCTCCGAACTCGTCATCGCCACCAAGGCGGGCAGCGTCCCCGAGTCCCACCGCCGCTTCGACGGCTCCCGCGGCCACCTGCTCGCCGCCCTGGACGCCTCGCTGCGCCGGCTCGGCACCGACTACGTCGACCTGTGGCAGGTCCACGCCTTCGACCCGACCACCCCGGTCGAGGAGACCCTCAGCGCCCTCGACATCGCCGTCACCTCCGGCCGCGCCCGCTACACCGCGGTCTGCGACTTCAGCGGCTGGCAGCTCGCCAAGGCCGCCACCTGGCAGCGCGCCCACCACGACCGGATGCCGCTGGCCGGGGCGCAGCTGGAGTACTCACTGCTGCAGCGCGGCATCGAACGCGAGGCGCTGCCCGCCGCGCTGGACGCCGGGGTCGGGATCCTGGCGGGCTCGCCGCTCGGCCGCGGGGTGCTCACCGGCAAGTACCGGCACGGCGTCCCGCAGGACTCGCGCGGCGCCTCGCCCCACCTGACCGGATTCGTCCAGCCCTACCTCGGCGAGCGCTCCCGGCGGATCGTGGACGCCGTCGGCACCGCCGCCGACGGGCTCGCCAGCAGCCCGCTCGCGGTCGCGCTCGCCTGGGTCCGGGACCGCCCGGGAGTGGCGAGCGCGCTGGTCGGGGCACGTACGGTGGCACAGCTGCAGGCGGCACTGTCAGTGGAGGCGCTTACGCTTCCGGGTGAGATCCGCGGCGCGCTGGACGACATCTCGTCGCCGGTGCACCGCTACCCGGACCAGGGGTGGACCGAGCTGTAGGCCCCTGGACCGGGTTGTCGAGCAGAACGTGCAGTGGAGTGACCTTTGGAGCGGACGACGATGAGTGACACGGGAAACGGCGCTCCGGAGGAGACCGCGGCCCCGACCGCGGCCCCGCCTGCGGACCAGGCCGCGATCGCGGACATCGTGGCGCGGATCCGCCAGATCGAGCGGCAGGAAGCGAGCCCGGGGGCTCATCGGCTCGGGCCCGCCGGGGCGAAGGCCGCCGAGCCGGAGGGTTCCGAGGCGCGGGGATCCGAGGCGCAGGGCTCCCAGGCGCAGGGTTCCGAGGCGCGGGGTTCCGAGGCCGGTCCCGCTGAGGTGTCGGCCGCTCCTCCGGTGCCCGCCCAGGCTGCCCCGGCTGCCCAAGCCGCCCCGGCCGGGCGGCCCGAGGAGCCGAGCGGTGACGTGCTCCAGCAGACCGTCGCGGTGCTGACCGCCGGTGGTGCCCCGGCCGAGCTGGCCGCCGCCGCGGTGGCCGAGTTCGGCGAGGACGCGGCCGAACGGCTGCGTGAGGACCCGTGGGCCGTCCTCGGCCTGCCCGGCGTACGCCCCGAGCACGCGGACCACTTCGCCCGCGGACTGCTCGGCTCCTCGGCCGCCCCGGACGACCCGCGCCGGGCCCAGGCCCTGGTGGTCTGGCTGCTGGAGCAGGCGGCGCTGCGCGGGCACTCGGCCCAGGACCTGACCGAGGTGGCCGAGGGGCTCGAACGACTCCGGATGCCGGAACCGGCCGCCGCGATCCAGCACGCCGTCGCGGACGGGCGGGTGCTGCCGTTCCAGGAGGAGCTGAGCGGCCCCGAGGCGCAGGCCTCCGGCGATGACGAGGACGAGGCGCCGACCCGGACGCTGCTCGCGCTGGAGGGGCTGGCGATGGCGGAGGACAGCCTCGCCGAGAAGCTGCTCCAGCTGATGGCCACCTTCGTCCCGGGTGAGGACGCCGAGCCGGAGGCCGCCGAGCTCGCGGAATCGGAAGGGGAGCCGGAGCCGGAACCGGCGTCGGAGTCGGCGTCAGAGCCGGAATCGGCGTCGGAGTCGGAGTCGTCGGAGGAGGCTGCCGAGGCCGCTCCCGCCGAGGCCGCGCCCGTCTCCCCCGGCCCCGCCGCCTGGGAGGCCGCCGCCGCGACCGCGCCGTCCTCCTCCGCGGCCGCCCTGGTCCGGGCCGTCGCCGACAACGCGCTGGTGCTGCACACCGGCGGTGAGGCGGCCCGCGCCGAGCCGGCCGTGCTGCTCGCCGCCGCCCGCGGGCTCGGGCTGCGGGCCTGGGCCGCCACCTGGACCGACCAGGGCAAGGAGTCCTTCGACGCGCTCAGCGAGGCCGAGACCCCGGTGGTCACCCTCGCCGAGCTGCTGTCCGGTACGGCGGGCCCCGGCCACGCGGCCGACGGCTCGCTCGCCCTGGACCTCCTGGTCGTGCTCGACGCGCCGCTGCTGGACGTCGAACTGGCCGCCACCGTCCTGGAGTCGCTCGCCGACGGCACCCGGCTGGTGCTCAGCGGGGACCCCGGTCAGCTCTGGTCGGCCGCCCCCGGCCGGTTCTTCGCGGACCTGTTGGCCGCCAAGGTCTGCCCGGCCGTCGCCTCCCGCACCCCGGACTTCGGCCCGATCGGCGAGCTGGTGTCCGGGGTCGGCATCGGCGAGCTGCAGCCGGTCGAGGCGCCGGACAAGGAGGTGGTCATCCTGACCGCCAGGGACAGCGGCGAGGCCGTCCACCGCGCCGTGCAGCTGCTCACCGACTCCATCCCGCGCGCGCTCGGCATCCCGGCCGAGCAGGTGGTGCTGCTCACTCCGGGCCACGGCGGCCCGGCCGGCACCCGGGCACTGAACGCCGCCGCCAAGGCCCGGCTGAACCCCGGCCCCGGCCGCTTCGGCGGTTTCGACCCGGGCGACCGGGTGGTGGAGTCCCCCGCGCCCGGGATCACCCGCCCGGCCCGGGTGCTGGACGGCGACGCCACCGGCCTGCACCTGGAGTACCCGGACGGCTCGCGCCGGACCGTCCCGCCGGCCGAGGCCGGCCGGCTGCGGCACGGCTGGGCGCTGACCGTCCACCAGGCGCTGGGCCGCCGCTGGCCCGCCGCCGTGGTCGTGCTGCCGGAGGACGCCGGGCCGGCGCTCACCCGGCAGTGGGTCTACACCGCCTTCGGGCGGGGCGAGCGGCACCTGTCCGTGGTCCACGCGGCGGGCCCGGCGCTCGCCCAGGCCGTCGCCGAGCGCCCGGCGCAGCCGCGCACCACCCGGCTGCGGGCGGTCCTCGCGGAGAACGCGGCCTCCGCGTACTGATCCGTCGACCGGTCCGCACGCCGACCGGCTGACGCGCGAAGGGCGGGCCCGGAGTCCCGGGCCCGCCCTTCGCGTTCGTCCGATGTCAGTCGTCGGGGTCCTCGTCGTCGTAGACCTCGCTCACGTCGAACCGGCAGATCAGCAGCTGCGGGTCGGCGTGCTCGAAGGGCTCCGGCAGCCACTCCCCCGGTTCGGTCGGCTCGGCCGCCGCGACCCAGAGCGTCGAGTCCGCCTCCTCCAGGCCGAACTCCTCGCTGCGGGCGGCGATCTCGTCCGGCTCGTACTCGCCGAACAGCACGCCGAGCGCCGTGTTGACGCCGCCGGCGCCGCCCGGGGTCAGCGTGTCGTCGAGCCGTTCGGCCTGCGCGCGCAACCGCTTGGGGTCGACCACGTGGTAGTCGCGGCGGATCAGCACGCTGATCGCCTCGGGCTGTTCCGGGCCGTGGTAGCCGCCCGGTCCCTCGTCGCCGGGGATCTCGAACGGGGTGACCTCGTCGTAGACCTCGTAGAGGAGTTGGTCGTACGCGATGGCCGCCGTCGCGAGCTGCTCGTAGGCAGCGGTCACGGCGGGATCATCGGCTGCGTTGGGGCTTGACACCGCTTCCAGATGACGGTCGATGGCGGCCTTGACCGCCTCAGCGGCGGCGCGTACCTCGGCAATGGTGGGCTGCGCGGCATCAGACATGGTGCAGACGCTATCTCCCCGCGGCGCCGGTACGCACAGCGGTTGTCACCTACACCCGCGATTTCACCGCAACTTCCCCCCTGATGTCCGATTCGGTGCGTTCTGTCCACCGGCAGAACCGGCGTGGGGCGGGCGCAGAGGGCGCACGGCCGGTCCGGCGGGGCCGTCCGGGTGCCGCTTCGCGCGCCGGTACCGGGGTATCCCCTCCACATCAGCAACAGAACTGATGCACTGTCAGCCGAGCGCCCGGGTCATGAGCCGCCGAACCGCCGCACCGGGACGGGAGGTCGGCCGGAAATACCCGGGCCGACTGTCCGGAGCAGGCCGTAGGCTTGCGTGCAGGTGATCCTCAGGAGGAGCGTTTTGACCCCACCGAAGCCGGTCCGGCAGCCGGAGTACGAGTACCAGTCGCTGCGCATGCCGCGCGGCACCACGCGCAACGCGGCACGCCAACTGCTCACCGAGCACGCCGAGTACGGGCACTGGGAGCTCGACCGGCTGAGGCTGTTCCCCGACGGCAGCCGGACGGTCCGGCTGAAGCGGCGGATCATCCGGCAGGTCCGGAGCTGGTGACGGGCGGGGGCGCCGCGCCCTGAGCGGGATGCGCGCGCCGGGCCTTCACGCGCCTACGGCCGCCCCGTAGAACGGGGGCGGCCGTAGGCGTGTCGTTCCGTCGGCGGGTGTGCGCGCCTCGCCGGCGGGGGCCACGGAGCGGTCGGGGGGCTCAGCCGGCCGGAGGGCTCAGCGGGCGCCGGCGCGGGCCCGGCGGTAGAGCACACCGCCACCGATCAGCAACGCGAGCCCGGCGGCTCCGAACACCTCGACGCCACCGGCGCCGGTGTGGGCGAGCTCACCGCCCGCGGCGACGCTCTGCGCGGCGGGGGCGGCCGGGGCGCTGGTGCGGGCGGCGGCCGGAACGGCCTGGGTGCCGGTGGTGGTGCCCGGCGCGTGGGCGGCCGGGGTGCTCGGGGTGACGCCGGTGGACGGTCCGCCGTTGCGCGAGCCACCCGGGCCGGTGTCGCCGCCGGTCGCCGGCGGGGTGGTGTGGCCCTCGGGGCAGTCGTCGGTCGGCTTCGGGGCGGGCCGGGCCACGTTGGCGCAGTCGTTGCCGAAGGCCGGGTTTCCGACGCCGACCACGTCCACGGAGTTGCCGCAGGCGTTCACCGGGACGTGCACGGGGGCCTGGACGCTGTTGCCGGAGATCACCCCGGCCGAGTTGGCCGCGGTACCGCCGGCGGAGGCCCCCGAGGCGGAGGAGCCCCGGCTCGCGCCGGTGCCGGAGGCGGCACTGCCGCCGGGCTGACCGCCCTGGCCGGGCCGCGGGGCGGCGTGGCGGCCGCCGCCGCCGCTGACATTGGCGCAGTGGTTGCCGTACGCCGGGTTCAGCACACCGATCACGTCGACCGTGTTGCCACAGGCGTTGATCGGCACCTCGACCGGTACCTGTACCGAGTTCCCGGAGGCGACACCCGGTGATCCCGCCGCACCTCCCCGCGCCTCGGCGGCCGCGTAGGCGTAGCCGGCGGTCGAGGCCAGCACGCTGCCGGTGGCCACGGCAGTGAGGATCCCCTTCTTGGCGACATTCCTCATGATTTCCCCTGACGTTTCGAGACGGCATGTTCGACCTTGACGTGAACCTGTATGAAAGTCGGAATTTCCGTATATCCGGAAATCACGCAAGGCCTTCGACTGCACACGAGTTAACGAGGGGCAAACGGGGAGGTTGAGCCGAACGAAGCAGCTTCACCCGATCGAGCGATCGGGGCGTTCGAACCTTGCCGGCCCGGCGCCGGGGGCCGGGTCGGCCTCCGGGGTCGGGCCGTCCTCCGGGACCGGACCGTCCTCCGGGACCGGACCGTCCTCCGGGACCGGGAGCCGAGCAGCACAAAGGCCCCCGGTGCGGCGCGTCCGCCGCCCGGGGGCCGTGCTGAGCCGGTCTCAAGGAACCTCGACGATCCTCAACGGGTCTCAACGAGAACAGGCCTCAACGAGCCTCAACGGCCCGGAGGTCGGCTCAGAAGTTGGCGCAGTGGTTGCCGAACGCCGGGTTCAGCACGCCGATCACGCTGACGGTGTTGCCGCACAGGTTCACCGGGACGTGGACCGGAACCTGGACCTGGTTGCCCGCGACGACACCCGGGGAGCTCACGGCCGCACCCTCGGCGCCGGCACCGCCGTGAGCGGACGCCACACCGGCGGCGGCGAGCACCAGGCCACCGGTGGCGGCGGCAACAGCGGCGATCTTCTTGACCTTCATCATTCCTCCTGTATGGACAACGCAACCCGTTCGGCGGGCTGCACAGGGATGAACGACGCTGCGGCAAACGGGGTACGGAACAGATTTGCCATTCACCCGCAACGGTGATGCCTCGCACAAATACTCGGCGAGCAATTGCGGGCAGAATCGTTTCTGTTGATCTCCCTCGACCCATCCCACAATCATGCGCTCGGACAATGCGCTCGGCCCGCCCCCGGCACTCCGGGAACGGGCCGACCCAGTCGCCTGATCAGCAGCTCGGGGCTTCAGCAGACCTCGGGGCTTCAGCAGGCGTCGAGGAAGCGGTCCAGCACCCGGACGCCGAACTTCAGCCCGTCCACCGGCACCCGCTCGTCCACGCCGTGGAACATCCCGGCGAAGTCCAGCTCCGGCGGCAGCTGCAGCGGCGCGAAGCCGAAGCAGCGGATGCCGAGGTCCTGGAAGGACTTGGCGTCCGTCCCGCCCGAGAGGCAGTACGGCACGGCGCGGGCGATCGGGTCCTCCGCGCGCAGCGCGGTCTGCATCGCCTCCACCAGCGCGCCGTCGAAGCTGGTCTCGATCGCCCGGTCCGAGTGCAGGCTCTCCCGCTTCACGCGCGGGCCGAGCACGCTGTCCAGCTCGGCCAGGAACTCCTCCTCGTAGCCGGGCAGGAAGCGCCCGTCCACGTGCGCGGTCGCCTGACCGGGGATCACGTTCACCTTGTAGCCGGCGCCCAGCATGGTCGGCTGCGCGGTGTTGCGCAGCGTGGTGCCGATCATCTTGGCGATGCCGCCGAGGACGCGCAGGGTCTCGTCCATGTTCTCCGGGTCCAGCTCGACCCCGAGCGCGTCGGACAGCTCGTCCAGGAAGGCCCGGACGGTCTTGGTGATCCGCAGCGGGAACTTGTGCCGACCGAGCCGGGCGACCGCCTCGCACAGCTCGGTGATCGCGTTGTCGTCGTTCTCCATCGAGCCGTGGCCGGCCCGGCCCTCGACCGTCAGGCGCATCCAGTGCATGCCCTTCTCGGCCGTCTCCACCAGATAGAGCCGCACCTGGTCGTTGACGGTGAAGGAGAAGCCGCCGACCTCGCCGATGCCCTCGGTGACGCCCTCGAACAGCTCCGGGTGCTTGTCCACCAGGAAGCGCGCGCCGTAGGTGCCGCCCGCCTCCTCGTCGGCGACGAAGGCCAGCACCAGGTCGCGCGGGGGCTTGCGGCCGGTGCGCAGCCGGTCGCGCACCACCGCGAGGGTCATCGCGTCCATGTCCTTCATGTCGACCGCGCCGCGCCCCCAGACGCAGCCGTCGGCGATCTCGCCGCCGAAGGGGTCGTACGTCCAGTCCGCGGCGTTGGCCGGCACCACGTCGGTGTGGCCGTGGATCAGCAGGCCCGGACGGGAGCGGTCCTCGCCCTCGATCCGCACCACGGTCGAGGCCCGCCCCTTGGCCGACTCGAAGATCTGCGGCTCGACCCCGAACTCGGCGAGCTGCTCGGCCACGTACTCGGCCGCCTCGCGCTCGCCCGGACCGGAGCCGTCCCCGTAGTTGCTGGTGTCGATCCGGATCAGATCGCGACAGATCTCGGCGACCTCCGACTCAGCCGTCACCCTCGGCGTCGCCGACTCGCTCCGCTCGCTCACGGTCACTCCTCGTCTTGGGCCCGCACCGACGCGCCAGCGCGCCACCCCCAGGACCTGCACCCGGGCCGTACGAGCACGTCCGCCCATCCTCCCCCAGCCCTCGATCCCGATCCACCCCCCGCACACCCCCGAAACCCGCTGGTCACGCCCCCGCCACAAGCCGCCCCTTGCCCCCGCCACCAGCACCGCACCCCGCTCCGGAGCCGTTTTGGGACCCCAAGCCGATCTTTGCTACAGTTACATCTGTCAGCGCGACGGCCGAGAGATCGGAAGCCGCGAGGGCGACACCTAGTCCGGGTGGCGGAATGGCAGACGCGCTAGCTTGAGGTGCTAGTGCCCTTTATCGGGCGTGGGGGTTCAAGTCCCCCCTCGGACACCGACGAGAGAACCCCAGTTGATCTGGGGTTCTCTTTGTTTTCCGGGGCTTCGTGGGTCGGTCCGGTCCGGGGGCGGGTTCGTGTGGTGGTCCGAACGTACCGTGGGGCCGGGCGAGTTGGCCAGGGTGGCCATCGGGCGGTGGGTGAACTCGGCCGGTGGGGGCGCGGGTTCGGGTGTGTGAGTGCGGAGCGGACTCGGTTGCACACGGTGGCCCGGCGGGGGTCAGGCGCTGAGGGCGCCGGGGGCGGGTTGGGTGGTCTCCACGAGGCGGGCGAACTCGCGCCAGGCGGCGGCGCATTCGAGGGCGAGCTGGGAGATCCGTTCGGCGCAGTGCGGGGGGACGCTGCGGACCAGTTGGTCGCGTTGGGCGGCGGGGGGCAGGCTGCTGGTGAGCATGCGCAGCAGGTGGCGGCCGCTTTCGTTGAGGCGCAGGGCGGGGTCGGTCATCAGGCGTTCCATGGTGCGGACCGGGTCCTGGGCGGTGGGTGGTGTGGTGGTGCGGCGGATGGGGCGGGGATCGGCCCCCACGGGCCCCACGGGCCCCCCGGGTTCTGCGGGTTGGGCGGGTCGGGCGGGCTCGGGTGTTGGTGTGGGGGTGGGGGTGGTGCGGTGGCGGGCGGGCAGGGGGTGCTCGCCGCGGCGCAGGCGGTCGCGGACGTCGCGCACGGTGCCGGGTGAGATGCCGGCCTCCTCGGCGATGGCGCGCAGGGAGGCCAGCGGGTTGGCGGCGATCAGTTCGCCGGCGCGCAGCCGGCCGCTGGTGCTGTCCAGGGGGCGGGTGCGGCCGTCGCGGCCGATCCGGGCCGCCGCCGGGGGTATCGCGGCGGCGCTGTCGTGTCTGAGGGTGCGCACGGTGCGGGCGGACAGGCCGGTGACGGCGGCGACCATCCGGTCCGACCACTGGGGGTGGGTGGTGAGGATCCGCCCGGCCGCGGACAGCCGCTCCGCCCGCGACAGCGGCAGGCCGTGACGGGTGTTGCTCTGCACCGCCAGGACGAAGGCGTCCCGGCGCGGCCCGTCGAAGTAGCGCACCGGAATGACGAGCGCGCCGTCGGCGGCCGCCGCCCGCAGCCGGTGCATCCCGTCGATCACCCGCATGCTCGGCCGGTGGACGATGATCGGCGGCAACGCCGGACCGACCTCCGACAGCGTGCGCACATGCTCCGGATCCTCTCCCCCCTCCCGCGGGGAGTCCCCCGGCAACAGCGCCGCCACCGGCACCGCCACCACCTCCGACAACACCGGCACCCACTCCCCGGACAACCGGGACACCGGGCGCTCCTGGGCACGGACGGCTGCGCTCTCAGGCTTCACGACGAGTCCTCCGACAAGTGACACGGACCGAAGGGGGCATGCATCGCAGCGATGCTAAGAGATCCACATACCTTTGGGAAGGTATTTTAATGTGCCCGCAACGTACCGCAGCAGAATCGCCACGTGGAGGAAGCACGGAGCCGGGGATCAGTGCTCCGCGGCACCGGTGAACAGCGCTCCGCCGGAGCGCGCGCCGGACTGGAGCGCCCCGCCGGCGGGCAGCAGCCGGGCCCCGGGGATCCGGTCGGCCAGGCCGCGGTCGCCGACCACCACCGGGTGGCCCACCACGGTCAGCATCGGCAGGTCGGACACGTGGTCGCCGTAGCCGTAGCAGTCCGCCGGGTCGACGTGCGGGTACGCCCGGAGCAGGGCGCGCACGGCCCGGCGCTTCTCCTCGCCGATCACCGGCTCGCCGACCAGCTCGCCGGTGAGGACTCCCCCGCGCACCGCCGGCCGGCTGCACACCACGTGGGCCGCGCCGATGTCCCGCGCGACGGGCTCGACCAGCGCCGGGAAGGAGCCGGAGACCAGCACCACCGGATCGCCCGCCGCCCGGTGCCGCGTCAGGGCCTCGCGGGTGGCGGCGAGGTAGAAGCCGGCGCTCCGGGAGCGAAGGGCGAACCACTCCCGGCCGGCCGCGACGACCGATTCCTCGGACACCCCGGCCCACACCCGGTAGTAGGCCCGGTTCGCCTGCTCGCGCGACGCCCCGGCCGCCACCAGCGCGCTCAGCTCCGCCCGCACCCGGGCGGCCCGCTCGGCACCCGACGGCCCGTACCGACCGCCGAGGTAGAAGTCGAGGAAGTCGAACATGCTCTTGCAGTTGATCAGCGTCTCGTCGACGTCACTGAAGGCCAGCCGGTCGGACGGGGTCGGCCGGTCGGACGCGGTCAGCCGGTCGGACAGGGGCATGGCGGGGCTCCTCGGGGGCCGGGGTCACCTCGGGGTGACGTGGCGGTCGGGGTCGGCCGCGGACCCCGGGAGGGCGCGCAGCGCGGGGAAGAGGGTGTCGCGCACCTCGCGCCAGCGTTCGGCGAAGTCGGCACGGCCGTGCAGGTTGTCGGAGATGTGCTGGGCGCCGAAGAAGGCCGCGACGGCGACCCGGGCGGCCACGTCCGGGTCGACGTGCCGGGCCAACTGACCCTGGCCGTGGGCCTCGTGCATCAGCGTCGAGATCAGGTTGGTCCAGTCGACGTAGGGCAGCGGCAGTTCGACGTCGACGGCGTCGCGCTCGTTCTGCAGCCGGGTGCCGGCCTGCATGATCGGGTCCTCCAGGAACGCGGCGGTGGCCGCGTTGAACATCTCGATCACGGTGTCCAGCGGCGACAGGCCCTTCCCGCGCACCGCCTCCAGCGTCACCGGCCAGCGTGAGTACAACTCGTCGACCACCGCGACGGCAAGGGCCTGCTTGTTGGGGAAGTGGAAGTACACGGCGCCCTTGGTCATCGCGACCTCGTCCGCCACGTCCTTGATGCTGGTCTGCTGGTAGCCGCGCTCGGCGAAGATCCGCGCGGCGCAGTGCAGGATCTGATCCCGCGTCCGCTCCGCCCGTTCCTGACGGAGCATCGGACCGGCCGAGCCCGCGGGCCGGATCGTCGGAGCAGGCCACAGCGGTTCCACAGCAACACCCTTGTTCTGACTCACAGTTCGCCAATCCTCTCTCGCGCCCCAGCGCTTCTGGCTTTATACCTTCGCCCAGGTATATTTTCGGGCCGGGATCAACGGTCACCCGACGTGACCCTCGCCCGCAGATGGGGTGGCACCACCTTAGGGAACGGCACACCAACGGGGAGACGCACTCGCATGTCCATCTTCACCGCATCGCCAAGGTACCCGTCGTCCGACCAGGCAGCACCGCTCGCGCCCGGCCGCGGACTCTCGTTCCGGCACCGCCTTCCGGCCGGCGCCGTCCACAAGACCTCCCCGGCGGAGGTCCTGCTCACCGATGCCGTCCGCGACGACGACGGCCATTTCACCGTCGGTGCCCTGTGGCACCGGGACCGCTTCCTGCACGGATTCCTCCACGACGGCGGGGCCGGCCGCGCGCCGGATCCGCTGCTGCTGGCCGAGACCGTCCGGCAGACCCTGATACACCTCTCGCACCGCTTCCACGGCGTGCCCCAGGGGCACCCCTTCGTCCTCGACCGGCTCGACCTCGACCTGACCGGCGGCACGGTCACGGTCCGGCCGGACCGTCCGGCCCGGGTCATCCTGGACGTCGTCTGCACCCGGCGGCTGACCACGCCGCGCCGGGCCGGTTTCGCGCTCCAGGCGGCGATCTCCGTCGAGGGCGTCCGGATCGGCCTGGCCGACGTCCGCTGGGAGGTCCTGCACCCGAACTTCTACCAACTGATCCGCCACCGCGACGTCCGTGCCAAGGAGGCCCCGCCGGCCGGCGCGGTATTGCCGCCCGCGGCGCCCGTCGGCGGGCTGCAACGGCTCGGCCAGCGGGAGGTCGGCTACCCGGAGGGCCGGCACGTCCTGCTGGCCCGGGACGAACGGGGCGCCCCCGGCCAGTTCTGGTTCGACGACGACCCCGACCACCCGGTGCTCCACGACCACCCGTCCGACCACATCGCCGGCATGGCCCTGCTGGAGGCCTTCCGGCAGGCCGGCCGCGCCCTGGGCGCCCCGCTGCACCCCGCCGCCGTGCGCTCGGTCTTCACCGCCTTCGCCGAACCGGACGCGCCGGTGGCGATCACCGTGACGCCCGGGCCGGGGTGGCGGGCCGGACCGCGCACGGCCGAGGTCACCGCCGCCCAGCACGGCACCGTCCTCGCCAGCGCCCGGCTCGCCTACCGCGACCCGCGGCAGAAGTTGACGCACCGTCAGGAGGCGTCGTGAGCAAGGACGGTGCGAGCCTCTCCGGGCCGGACGTCGAGCAGGTGGTGGGCGCGGCCCGGCGCGACCTGTCCGCGGTGGAGGAGCGGCGCCGACTCAGCGCGGAGACGGTGGCCGCCGTGGTGGCCGCCGGGTTCCCCCGGCACTTCGTCCCCCGCGAGTACGGCGGCGCGGCGGGCGGCTTCGCCGAACTGCTGGCCGCCTCGGTGGCGGTGGCGCGCACCTGCCCCTCCACCTCCTGGTGCGCCACGCTGTTCGCGGCGCACGGCCGACTCGCCTCCTACCTGCCGGAGGAGGGCCGGAAGGAGCTGTGGGCCCACTCGCCGGACGCGGTGATCGCCGCCTCGATCATGCCGCCGCAGGGCGAGGCGTTCCGGGACCGGGACGGCTGGCGGATCCGGGGCCGCTGGGAGACCGCCAGCGGGGTCGACCACGCGGACTGGCTGCTGCTGGCCTCCCGGACCGGCACCCCGGACCGGCCCGAGCACCGGATCTTCGCCCTCCCCCGGGCGGACTGGAGCGTCCTGGACACCTGGCGCAGCCTGGGCGTGCGCGGGACGGGCAGCAACGCGGTGGAGGTGGCCGAGGCCTTCGTCCCCGACCGGCTGTCCTGCACCCTGGAGGACGTCCAGCGGCCGCTCGGCGGGGACGCGGCCCGGTGCCACCGGGTCCCGATCCACCTGACCGGCGCGCTGATGTTCGCGGCCCCGGTGCTCGGCGCGGCCGAGGGGGCGCTGGACGCCTGGCGACCCGCCGTCGCGGCGCGGCTGCGCGCGCTCTCCCCCGGCCGGCGGGCGGCGGCCGAGCTGGCGCTCGCCGAGGGATCGGCGCAGGTCACGGCGGCCCGGCTGGTGCTGGAGCGGGCCGCGGAGCGGGCCGACCGGGCCGAGGTGACGCCGCTGCTGGTGGCGGAGAACCGGCGGGACGCCGCGCTGGCGGCGGCCTGGTGCGCCGCCGCGGTCGACCGGCTCTTCCACGCCGCGGGGTCGCAGGCGCTGCGCGCGGACTCCGCCTTCCAGCGGTACTGGCGGGACGTCACCACCGCGGCCGCGCACGGTGTGCTCGGGGCGGAGGCGGCCGCCGCCGACTACGCGGCCGTGGTGCTCGGCCCCCGGGGCTGAACCGCACGCCGCACGCCGCACCGACCGTCCAGGCGCCGGGGGCCGGCCACCCTTCGAAGGGTGGCCGGCCCCCGGCGTTCGAGCGGGTTCCGGTGCGCCGGGACGCCGGCGCGGGGCCGTCACCGGTCGCTGTGCAACTGCGGCACCGGCCCCGGTCGCACGGGCACGGGCCGCGGTCAGACCCGGCGGGACTCGCCGATGGCGCTCTCGATGCCCTGGACCATCCGCCACAGCGGGGCCCGGCGGCTGGCGACCAGCACCACCACGTCGTCGGACCCGCCCTCGCCGTCCGGGGCGGGCTCGGCGGGGCGGTCGCTCCAGGTGGAGGTGACGAAGGCCATCGCCGCGTCCACCTCGGCCACCCAGTCGCTCTCGCCGCCCGAGCGCAGCCAGGTGCGCAGGGCGTGGTTGTGCGCGGCGACCACGGCGGCGGCGATCACGGTGGCGCGCAGCGGGCCTTCCGGGCGGTCGGCGAAGCGGGCGCGCAGGTAGGCGGCGAGGGTGTGCTCGTAGCGCCAGACCACCGACAGCTCGTACGCCCGCAGTCCGGGGACCTTGCGGGTGAGGCGGTAGCGCTGGACGGAGAAGGAGGGCTGCTCGGCGTACATCCGCAGGACCAGGCGGGCGGCGTCGCAGGCGTGCTTGACCGGGTCCTCCTCGCCGGTGCCGGAGTCCAGGAACTCCGTCATCTCGGCGAGGCTGCGCTCGTGGTCGGGGAAGACCACGTCCTCCTTCGCCGGGAAGTAGCGGAAGAAGGAGCGCCGGCCGACGCCGGCGAGCGAGACGATGTCGTCGATCGTCGTCTGCTCGAAGCCGCGCTCCAGGAAGAGCTCGAAAGCCGCGGCCACCAGCGCCTCGCGCATCGCCGGCTTCGAGGGCCCGTCGTTCATGGGCTGGTCCTGCTCTTCCTTCTCGCTCATTCTCCGGAACTTAGCATCGGCGCCACGGGGCGGCCCCCGACAGCCGGTCGGCGGACCGGACCGGCCGTCGGGGCCCGTCGGGCGGTCGTTACGGCAGGTTGCGGGCCATCACGATGCGCTGGACCTGGTTGGTGCCCTCGTAGATCTGGGTGATCTTCGCGTCCCGCATCATCCGCTCCACCGGGTAGTCCCGCGTGTAGCCGTAACCACCCAGCAACTGCACCGCGTCCGTGGTCACCTCCATCGCCACGTCCGACGCGAAGCACTTCGCCGCCGCACCGAAGAACGTCAGATCCCCGTCCCCACGCTGCGACTTCGCCGCCGCCACATACGTCATCTGCCGCGCGGCCTCCAGCTTCATCGCCATGTCCGCCAGCATGAACTGCACACCCTGGAACTCCGCGATCGCCTTCCCGAACTGCTTGCGCTCCTGGACATAGCCCTTCGCGTAGTCCAACGCCCCCTGCGCGATACCCACCGCCTGCGCCGCGATCGTCACCCGCGTGTGGTCCAGCGTCCGCATCGCCGTCGCGAAACCCGTACCCTCCGCACCGATCATCCGATCCGCCGGAATCCGCACATTGTCGAAGTACACCTCACGCGTCGGCGAACCCTTGATCCCCAGCTTCCTCTCCGGCGCACCGAACGACACCCCCTC
>NZ_JBVIFM010000010.1:0-289821 GCF_055571335.1 Kitasatospora sp. NPDC030952 | reverse complement strand
ACATTCCGAACCCGGAAGCTAAGCCTCACAGCGCCGATGGTACTGCAGGGGGGACCCTGTGGGAGAGTAGGACGCCGCCGAACAATTCTTCAGAAAAGGCCCACCCGGGTTTCCGGGTGGGCCTTTTCGCGTTTCCCGGGGAAGGGGATCCGGGGGCGCCGGTCAGGGCGTCAGCTTGAATCCGAGGTGCGAGGCCACGAAGCCGAGCCGCTCGTAGAAGCGGTGCGCGTCCGTGCGGGTCGCGTCCGAGGTGAGCTGGACGAGGTCGGCGCCGAGCTCGCGGGCGCGGTCGACGGCCCACTGGATCAGTTCGGTGCCGAGCCCGCTGCCGCGTTCGTGGGCGTGGACGCGGACGCCTTCGATGATGGCGCGGGTCGAGCCGGCCCGGGAGAGGCCCGGGACGAGGGTGAGCTGCAGGGTGCCCACGGTGCGACCGGTGCGTTCGGCGACGACCAGGTGCTGGTGGGGGTCGGCGTCGATGCGGGCGAAGGCGGTGCGGTACGGGGTGAGGTCGTCGGGGGATTCGCGGGTGGCGCCGAGCGGGTCGTCGGCGAGCATGGCGACGATGGCCGGGAGGTCGGCCTCGATGGCCCGTCGGATCGTCAGAACAGCCGTTTCAGTCATGGTCAGAGGATAGGCAAGCCCCGGTGCCGCCAGGTGCCTTGTCTACGCCCGTAGCGCCCTTCTAAGGCCCCTCTGGGCCGATGTGGAGTCAGTCCCCGGCCGGGGTGCTGGTGATGACGGCGAAGACGGCTCCGTGCGGATCCTGGAGCTGGGCGAGGCGGCCGACGCCGTGCACGTCCGTCGCCGGGATCCGGGCCTTCGCGCCGAGCCGGTCGGCGATGGCGAGGCTCGCGTCGACGTTGGGGACCTCGAAGTAGGGGAGCCAGTGCGAGCTGGTGCCGCGCGCGGTGTGCTCCGGGCCGAGCTGCATGATGCCGCCGTGGGCGTCGTCGGTGCCGCCGCCTGCCGGGGTGAGCACCGTGTACAGGACCTCGCCGAGCGGGACGTCCTGTTCCTGCCAGCCGAAGACCGTGCGGTAGAAGCTCTTGGCCCGTTCGGCGTCGATGCTGTAGCACTCCGTCCAGCAGAGGCTGACCTCCTCGTTGACAAGGTCCAGGCCGCGGGTGTCGTGCGGTTGCCAGACGGCGAAGTCGGCGCCGGTGGGGTCGGTGTAGCCGGCCATCCGGCCCGAGGTGAAGACATCGAAGGGGGCGAACCGCACCCGGCCGCCGGCCTGCTGGACGAGGTCGGTGGTGCGGTCGGCGTCGTCGGTGGCGAAGTACACCGTCCAGCCGGGCGGGCTGCCGTCCTCGGCGAGCGGGCCGAGTGCGGCGACGGTCCGGCCGCCGAGCTGGAAGAAGCCGTAGCCGCCGGCTTCGGGGCCGGCCGAGTCGAAGGTCCAGCCGAACAGGGCGGTGTAGAAGTCGACGGAGGCCCGGGTGTCGGGGCTGCTCAGGTCGAGCCAGTCCGGCGAACCGGGGCGGAAGTCGGTGTTGAGCATGGCGGCTCTGCTCCTAGGACGGTCCCGTACGGGCGCGGGCGCGGTCGACTCCCCCCTCGACCTTCCAGCCTGGCACCTCGGTGGGGGTGGTGCACGGCGAGTCCGCGGGCGGTCCGGCCTTGTCCCCGCCGGGCGGTACGGTGCGTAACGGAATGGTCCACCCGTACCGGTCGAAGGGGGCTCCGGTGGGCAAGGCGGCGCAGTCGGGGCAGCAGGCACAGCAGGCGGTCCGCCAGCTCGCGCAGGTCGAGGGCGTGCTGGAACGGATCACCTACGCCAACGAGGAGACCGGCTACACGGTGGCCCGGGTGGACACCGGCCGCGGTGCGAACGACCTGCTGACGGTGGTGGGCGCGTTGCTGGGGGCGCAGGTCGGGGAGTCGCTGCGGCTGCACGGGCGGTGGGGTTCGCACCCGCAGTACGGGCGGCAGTTCACCGTGGAGAACTACACGACGGTGCTGCCCGCGACGGTCCAGGGCATCCAGCGGTACCTGGGGTCGGGGCTGATCAAGGGGATCGGGCCGCGGTTCGCGGAGCGGATCGTGGACCGCTTCGGGGTGGACACCCTTGAGGTGATCGAGAACGAGCCGGGCCGGCTGATCGAGGTGCCGGGGCTGGGGCCGAAGCGGACCAAGAAGATCGCCGCGGCCTGGGAGGAGCAGAAGGCCATCAAGGAGGTGATGGTCTTCCTGCAGGGGGTCGGGGTGTCGACCTCGCTGGCGGTGCGGATCTACAAGCAGTACGGCGACGCCTCGATCGGGGTGGTGCGGAACGAGCCGTACAAGCTGGCGGCGGACGTCTGGGGCATCGGCTTCCTGACGGCGGACCGGATCGCCCAGGCGGTGGGCATCCCGCACGACAGTCCGGAGCGGGTGAAGGCCGGGCTGCAGTACGCGCTGTCGCAGAGCAGCGACCAGGGCCACTGCTACCTGCCGGAGGAGCGGCTGATCGCGGACGGCGTGAAACTGCTGCAGGTGGACGTCGGGCTGGTGATCGACTGCCTCGCGGAGCTGGTCGCGGCCGAGGGGGTGGTGCGGGAGACGGTGCCGGGGGAGGCGGGCGAGCCGATCACCGCGGTGTACCTGGTGCCGTTCCACCGGGCGGAGATCTCGTTGGCCAACCAGCTGCTGCGGCTGCTGCGTTCGGACACCGACCGGCTGCCGTGGTCGGCCGGGGTGGACTGGCCGGTGGCGCTGGAGTGGCTGGCGAAGCGGACCGGGGCGGAGCTGGCGCCGGAGCAGGAGCAGTCGGTGCGGCTGGCGCTGACCGAGAAGGTCGCGGTGCTGACGGGGGGTCCGGGCTGCGGCAAGTCGTTCACGGTGAAGTCGATCGTGATGATGGCGCTGGCCAAGCGGGCGAAGGTGGTGCTGGCGGCGCCGACCGGGCGGGCGGCGAAGCGGCTGGCGGAGCTGACCGGGGCGGAGGCATCGACGGTGCACCGGCTGCTGGAGCTGAAGCCGGGCGGTGACGCCGCGTACGACCGGGACCGGCCGTTGGACGCCGACCTGGTGGTGGTGGACGAGGCCTCGATGCTGGACCTGATCCTGGCGAACAAGCTGGTCAAGGCGGTACCCCCGGGTGCTCACTTGCTGTTCGTGGGGGACGTGGACCAGCTGCCCTCGGTCGGCGCCGGCGAGGTGCTGCGGGACCTGCTGGCGGAGGGCGGGCCGATCCCGTCGGTGCGGCTGACCAGGATCTTCCGGCAGGCGCAGCAATCGGGCGTGGTGACCAACGCGCACCGGATCAATGAGGGGAAACCGCCGCTGACGGAGGGTCTGGCCGACTTCTTCCTGTTCGTGGAGGAGGACGCCGAGCTGGCGGCCGGTCTGACGGTGGACGTGGTGGCGCGTCGGATCCCGCAGAAGTTCGGCTTCGACCCGCGCCGGGACGTGCAGGTGCTGGCCCCGATGCACCGCGGCCCGGCCGGGGCGGGGAACCTGAACACGCTGCTGCAGGCCGCGGTGACCCCGGCCCGGGAGGGGCTGGCGGAGCGGCGTTTCGGCGGGCGGACCTTCCGGGTGGGGGACAAGGTCACCCAGATCCGCAACAACTACGACAAGGGGCGGAACGGGGTCTTCAACGGCACAGTGGGAGTGGTGACCGCCCTCAGCGTGGACGACCAGCGGCTGACGGTGCTGACCGACGAGGACGAGGAGGTGTCGTACGACTTCGACGAACTGGACGAGCTCGCCCACGCGTACGCGGTGACGATCCACCGCTCGCAGGGCAGTGAGTACCCGGTGGTGGTGATTCCGGTCACTATGTCCGCTTGGATGATGCTCCAGCGAAATCTGCTCTACACCGCTGTGACCAGGGCGAGGAAACTCGTGGTGCTGGTCGGGTCACGGAAGGCGATCGCCCAGGCCGTGAGGGCCGTCAGTGCAGGTCGGCGGCACGCCGCGCTCGATCATCGACTTGCTTCTGGATGATTATCCAACAGGATGGTTGCCTCTAATGTTCTCTTGACGTGAAGAGATTTACGGCAGAGCCTAGGGTGGTGCCGATCTTGTCCGGTTCGTACCGGCAGCGGCAACAGGTTTTGTAGGGGCGGGCCCTTCCGGGCCACCCCGGGTGCGCGACTGTGCTCCGGATGGGGGATGGTGGAGACAGTCAGGGCACCTTGGAAGAGGATTCATTTCGTCGGTGAGGAAGACGTGAGCGACAACTCGGTAGTACTGCGGTACCAGGACGGCGAGTACGAGTACCCCGTCGTCGAGAGCACTGCGGGCAACTCCGGCTTCGACATCTCGAAGCTGCTCCCGCAGACCGGCCTGGTCACCCTGGACAACGGCTTCGGTAACACCGCCGCGTACAAGTCCGCGATCACCTTCGTGGACGGCGACAACGGCATCCTGCGGTACCGCGGCTACCCGATCGAGCAGCTCGCAGCACAGGGCGGCTTCATCGAGACCGCGTACCTCCTGATCAACGGCGAGCTGCCCAACGCGGACCAGCTGGCGGAGTTCAACCGCGAGATCACCCAGCACACCCTGCTGCACGAGGACGTCAAGCGCTTCTTCCAGGGCTTCCCGCGGGACGCCCACCCGATGGCCATGATGTCCTCGGTGGTCGGCGCGCTCTCCACCTTCTACCCGGAGAGCCACAACCCGTTCGACGCGGCCCAGCGCCACCTGTCGACCGTCCGCCTGCTGGCCAAGCTGCCGACCATCGCCGCGTACGCGCACAAGAAGGCGATGGGCCAGCCCTTCGTCTACCCGCGCAACGACCTGAGCTACGTCGAGAACCTGCTGCGGATGACCTTCGCCGTCCCCGCCGAGGACTACGAGCTCAACCCGGTCATCGTCAACGCCCTGGACAAGCTGCTGATCCTGCACGCGGACCACGAGCAGAACTGCTCGACCTCCACCGTGCGCCTGGTCGGCTCCAGCCACGCCAACCTGTTCGCCTCGATCTCGGCGGGCATCTCGGCGCTGTGGGGCCCGCTGCACGGCGGCGCCAACCAGGCCGTCCTGGAGATGCTGGAGAGCATCCAGAAGGACGGCGGCGACGTCGACTCGTTCATCACGAAGGTGAAGAACAAGGAAGCCGGCGTCAAGCTGATGGGCTTCGGCCACCGCGTGTACAAGGCCTTCGACCCGCGCGCCGCGCAGGTCAAGCTGCTCGCGCACGAGGTCCTCGGCCAGCTCGGCAAGAGCGACGAGCTGCTGGAGATCGCGCTCAAGCTGGAGGAGCACGCCCTCAAGGACGACTTCTTCATCTCGCGCAAGCTGTACCCGAACGTGGACTTCTACACCGGCCTGATCTACCGCGCCATGGGCTTCCCGACCAGCATGTTCACCGTGCTGTTCGCCCTCGGCCGGCTGCCGGGCTGGATCGCCCACTGGCACGAGATGATCAACGACCCGACCAGCCGCATCGGCCGCCCGCGCCAGATCTACACGGGCACCGCGATCCGCGACTACGTCGAGCTCGAGCAGCGCTGACCGGGCGCCGCTGACGGCACACCGACCGAGAGGGGCCCGGCCGCTGCTGAGCGGCCGGGCCCCTTCGCGTCCCCGCGCGCTGACCCCGGAAGGGCCCGCGCGCGGGGACGGAACCGTACGACGCACGACTCCGGGGCCGGCTGCAGTCGGGGACGGCCGCTCAAAGCGTCCCTGACCCGCCACACCCCGGCGCCGTGCGCGAAGGCCGTCGAGAGTTCGACGACCGTTCCCGGGGCCCGCCGGAGCCCCGTCGGCGGCAGCCGCTGGAAGCGCGGGGACACGTTGCCGTTGATCGCGCCCCACCCATCGGAAAAACTGCCGCACTACCAACCTAAGACGTATCAGGGTGCGAGAAGTTACGCCCGGGGGGTGTGAGCTGCCTCTCGCCACGCTCCGTAGGCACTTCGTACCGCGCTCATACCACACCTTCCCTCGGGCGCGACGTCACCCTCCCCGCAGTCACGGCAACCGAGCGTGATAGGAATCGTGGCATTCCGGTACGGACCGTCGCGCCCCCTCGTCGCGCGACGGCGGAACTGGGGAGGGAGTGCGCAGATGGCCAGGAACGTCGTCGTCACCGGCGGTGGCACGGGAATCGGGTACGAAGTCGCGCGGCGGTTCGCCGAGGCGGGCGAGCACGTGGTGGTCGTCGGGCGCCGCCGCGAGGTCCTGGAGAAGGCCGCGGTCGACCTCGGGCCGAACGTCACCCCGCTGGTGTGCGACCTCGCCGACCCGGACGCGGTCGAGGCCGCGCTGCACGAACTGCCCGAGCGCATCGACGTGCTGGTGAACAACGCCGGCAGCCGGGAGACGGTGATCGGCGGCGGACCGCACGCCCTGCTGGCCCGCTGGCGCGGCGACTTCGAGCGCAACGTGCTGACCGTGGTGCTGCTCACCGAGTCGATCCGGGACCGGCTCACCCCCGGCTCCGGCCGGGTCGTCACCATCAGCTCCATCGCCGCCCTGCGCGGGGCCGGCTCGTACGGTGCGGCGAAGGCCTCGCTGCACGCCTGGAACCACTTCCTGGCCGCCCAGTTGGGCACCTCGGGGATCACCGCCAACATCGTCGCGCCGGGCACGGTGGCCGGCACCGAGTTCTTCGGGCCGCGACTGGACGAGGCCGAGGTGGCCCGTCGGGCGGCGCGCACGCTGCTCGGCCGGATCGGCGAGACCGGCGAGGTCGCGGCGGCGGTGCACTTCCTCGCCTCGCCCGAGGCCGGGTTCATCACCGGCGAGATCCTGCACTGCAACGGCGGGGAACTGCTGGGGCGTTGAGGCGTCACGACGAGGGCCCGGACCGTTGGTCGGTTCGGGCCCTCGGGTGTTCGGCGTGTCCGGCTGTTCGGGGTGGGCAGGGTGGCCGGGGTGGCCGGGGCGTTCGAGGCGGCCCCGGGGGCTCGGCTCAGCTCGGGTCAGGTGAGCTCAGGTGGGCTCCGGCGGGCCGGAAGCGGCGCAGTCGGAGGCTGTTGCTGACCACGAAGACCGAGGAGAAGGCCATCGCGGCCCCGGCGATCATCGGGTTGAGCAGTCCGGCGGCGGCCAGCGGGATCGCCGCCACGTTGTAGCCGAAGGCCCAGCAGAGATTGCCCCGGATGGTGCCGAGGGTCCTGCGGGAGAGCCGGATGGCGTCGGCCGCGGTGCGCAGGTCGCCGCGGACCAGGGTGAGGTCGCCGGCCTCGATCGCGGCGTCGGCGCCGGTGCCCATGGCCAGGCCGAGGTCGGCCTGGGCGAGCGCGGCCGCGTCGTTGACGCCGTCACCGACCATCGCCACGACCTTGCCCTCGGCCTGCAGCCGCCGGACCGTCGCCACCTTGTCCTCGGGCAGCACCTCGGCGATCACGTGCTCCGGCTCGATGCCGACCTCGGCCGCGACCGCCTCGGCGACCAGCGTGTTGTCACCGGTCAGCAGCACCGGGGTCAGGCCCAGGGCGCGCAGCTCGGCGATGGCCTCGGCGCTGGTCGGCTTGACCGCGTCCGCCACCTCCAGCACGGCCCTGGCCTCGCCGTCCCAGCCGACCGCGATCGCGGTGCGGCCGGCCGACTCCGCCTCGCGCTTGGCCCGGGCCAGCGCGGGCGGCAGGTGCTGGGCGCGGTCGGCCAGCAGGGCCTCCTGGCCGGCCACCACCGCATGGCCGTCCACCACGCCCTCCACGCCCCGGCCGGGGAGGCTCCGGAAGCCCTGGACCGGCGGCAGTCCGCCGGAGCGGTCGGCGGCGGCCTGGGCGATCGCCCGGGCGATCGGGTGCTCGGAGGCGTGCTCCAGGGCGCCGGCCAGGCGCAGGGCCTCGGCCTCGGTGGCGCCCTCGGCGGTGTGCACGGCCACGAGGGCCATCCGGCCGGTGGTGACGGTGCCGGTCTTGTCCAGGACGACGGTGTCCACCCGGCGGGTGGTCTCCAGCGCCTCGGGGCCCTTGATCAGGATGCCGAGCTGGGCGCCGCGACCGGTGCCGACCATCAGCGCGGTCGGGGTGGCCAGGCCCAGGGCGCACGGGCAGGCGATGATCAGCACGGCCACGGCGGCGGTGAACGCCTCGGTGGGGCTGCTGGTGACCAGCAGCCAGCCGACCAGGGTGGCGAGGGCGATCAGCAGGACGGCGGGGACGAAGACCGCGGAGATCCGGTCGGCCAGGCGCTGGGCGGCGGCCTTGCCGTTCTGGGCGTCCTCGACCAGCCGGGCCATCCGGGCCAGCCGGGTGTCCGCGCCGACCCGGGTGGCCTCGACCACCAGTCGGCCGCCCGCGTTGACGGTGGCGCCGGTGACGGCGTCCCCGACGGCGACCTCGACCGGGACGGACTCGCCGGTGAGCATCGAGGCGTCCACCGCGGAGCTGCCCTCGACCACCACGCCGTCGGTCGCGACCTTCTCGCCGGGGCGCACCACGAAGCGGGTGCCGACGGTCAGCAGGTCCACCGGCAGCCGGACCTCCCGGCCGTCCCGGAGGACCGCGACGTCCTTGGCGCCGAGGTCCAGCAGGGCGTGCAGGGCGGCGCCGGCCCGGCGCCGGGAGCGGGCCTCCAGGTGGCGGCCGAGCAGGATCAGCACGGTGACGGCGGCGGCGGTCTCCAGGTAGAGCGCGCCGGCCGGGTCGGTGGCGCCGATGGTGAAGGAGAAGTCGTGGTGCATCCCGGGCCGGCCGGCGCGCCCCCCGAACAGGGCCCAGCAGGACCAGCCGAAGGCGGCCAGGGTGCCGAGCGAGACCAGGGTGTCCATGCTCGCGGCGCCGTGCTTGAGGTTGGTCCAGGCGGCGCGGTGGAAGGGCAGCCCGCCGTACCCGACGACCGGGCCGGTGAGGGCGAAGGCCAGCCACTGCCAGTTGGTGAACTGCAGGGCCGGGACCATCGACAGCAGCACCACCGGGACGCTGAGCACGGTGCTGATCAGCAGGCGTTCGCGCAGCGGGTCGGCGGGCTCCGCCTCCCCGCGCTCCGGCTCCCCGGGGGCGGGGGCGGCGGGGGTCGGGGGCGGGGGGAGTTCGGCGGTGTAGCCGGTCCGCTCGACGGTGGTGATGAGGTCCTCGACCGTGACGCCGGGGCCGTAGTCGACCCGGGCCTTCTCGGTGGCGAAGTTGACCGTGGCCTCGACGCCGTCCATCCGGTTGAGCTTCTTCTCGATCCGGGCGGCGCAGGCGGCGCAGGTCATCCCGCCGATCGACAGCTCGATCCGGTCCCGTGCCTGGACACCGGGGGCGGAGGTGGTCATGCGGAGGGCTCCTTGCTGGGGGCGTACGGCGGGGCAGGTGCCGGCCCCGCCGTCCCGGGGTGACTCAGGCGGCGCGGCCGACCAGCTCGTAGCCGGCCTCGTCGATCGCGGCGCGGACCGCGTCCTCCGCCAGCGGGGCGTCGGAGGAGACCGTCACGGTACCGGCCTGGGCGTCGGCGGCGACGTCGGTGACACCGGCCAGCACGGAGAGCTCCTCGCTGATCGCCTTCTCGCAGTGGCCGCAGCTCATGCCGGACACGGTGTAGGTGATGGTGTTGGACATCGGGGCCTCCGGGAGGTCGGTGCGGGTGCTGGCTCTCTTGCTCTTCGAACACCATACCCCTGCGGGGTATTTCCCGAGGGGGTGGGGGAGGTGGATCGCATCGTAGGCGACGGCTCCGGTCAGGCCGGGGCCGAGGGGTGCTGCGCCGGGATCGGCGCGGTCGGCTCGCGCCGGAGCAGCAGTCGCAGCCAGAGCAGCCCGCCCAGCGAGACCAGCAGCAGCCCGGCGGTGTCGTACGCGGTGTACAGGTGGACCTGCTCGCTGGACGGGTTCGGCATGTAGCCCAGGTCGAACAGGGCGCGCTGGAAGTCGCTGGTGGTGGTCCGGGCGACCAGCCAGACGGCGATGCCGCTCATGCTGTCCCACAGCGCGTGCAGCAGTGAGACGCCCAGGTACGTCAGCAGCAGCGGGGTGGTGAGGCGGAAACGGCCGCCCCGCCGCTCGCGGAACAGCACCCCGCCGATGATCGCCGTCCACAGGATGTGGCCGACCGGCGCGAGCACCCCGCGCAGGATCTCCGTCTCCACCAGGTCGTCGAGCGAGAGGCCCTGGATGCTCAGCACGGCGTTGAACGCGTACCCCGCGCTCTCGAACGCGGCGAACCCCGCGCCGACGGTGGCGCCCAGCACCAGCCCGTACCGCAGCCCGACCACCCGCAGCCGCCGGCTCACCAGCACCAGCGCGGCCAGCTTCACCGCCTCCTCGATCAGGCCGACGCCGACGTACATCCACACCGAGGGGGAGAGCAGGTACGACTCCAGCACCGAGGCGCCCAGGACGCCGATCACCCCGCCGATGCCGAAGCAGGTGAAGATCCGGTCCGCGCCGAGGTCGGCCGCGTAGCGCTCGTACGCCCAGATCACCACGGTGGCCGGGACGAGGAAGCTGCCGAGCAGCACGATCGTCGGGACCAGGTTGCTGTTGTCGGTGAAGAAGGTGACCAGGACGGTGCAGGCCCAGAGCAGCAGACCGGTCAGGAAGAACTTGACCCAGTGGTGGGGCCGGGCGGCGGCCCGGACGGGGGGTGTGGTGATGCGCGGAGCGGGTCGGTATCCGGACACCGGACGGGGCCTCCTCTGAGTAGCCGCTGCGTAGCCGCTGAGTAGCTGCTTCGGTCGAACTTTATGACAAATCAGGCATTAGGGGATGATGTGGACGGCTGTGGGGGGCGGCCCGCGACCGCCGGGGGTGGGATCGTCCCTTATGTTCGATATGTGCTTCCGATCCGCCGCGCCCAGTCACCCTCGGCCCCCACCGCCGCCGGACTGCCCCAGGCCCGGCAGCGCGGGGCCCTGCTGGCCGCCGACCTCCAGGACGTGCCGTTCTGGCGGCGGGCGACCCCGGCCCTGATCGCCGTCCTGCTGGTCGCATTCGCGGACCTCCTCTCCGGCAAGGACCGGTACCTCGCGCCACTGATGACCGTGGTCCCGACCATCGCCGCGCTCACCCTCAAACCCCGCGAACTGCTCGCGGTCTGCGCGGTCGGGCTGCTCGCGGTCTTCGGGCTCAGCCACTACGACCAGCTCGACAACATCAACGACGCCCGCTTCCTTTACGGTGCGATGGTCAGCTACCTGGTGTTGACGCTGTTCTCCGCCTGGGTGGCCAAGATCCGGATGCGGCGGGCGGCGGCCTTCGCGGCGGTCAGCTCCGTCGCCGAAGCCGCCCAGCGGGCCCTGCTGCGGCTGCCCGGACCGGCCGTCGGCCCGCTGCGGCTGGCCGTGCGGTACGTCTCGGCGGCGGACGCCTCACGGATCGGCGGGGACCTCTACTCGGTGCTGGAGACGCCGCACGGCACCCGGGTCGCGGTCGGCGACGTCCGGGGTAAGGGACTGGCGGCCGTCCAGACCGCGGCGGTGGTGCTCGGCGCCTTCCGCGAAGCCGCGTACGACGAAGCCGGACTGCGGGGCGTCGCGGCGCGGATCGAGGCCAGCGTCGAGCGGCACGTGCCCGACGGGGAGTTCACCACCGCGCTGTTCGCCGAATTCCGCACCCCGGGGGAGATGGAACTGCTCCAGTACGGGCACGTGGCGCCGATCCGGGTCGACGGCGAGGGGCGGGCCCACGTCCTGGACGCGCCCGACCCGTGGGTGCCGCTCGGCCTCGGGCGGCTGGCGACGGGCGAACCGACCACCTGGGGGCAGCCGTTCGGGGCGGAGGACGTGCTGGTGCTGTGTACGGACGGGGTGATCGAGGCGCGGCACCGCAGGAGCGGGGAGTTCTACCCGCTGGCGGAGCGGGTCGGGCCGCTGGTGCGGGGAGCTGGGCGCTCGGCGGGGGAGTTGGAGGCGGCGGTGGGGCGGGTGTATGCGGATCTGCTGGCGCACACGGGTGGGGAGTTGCGGGATGACGCGTTGTTGTTGCTGGTCGCCTGGACGGACTGAGGGGCTTCGCGGGGGGCTAGCGGGGTGGGGGGCCGCTGCGCGGGGCTGGTGTTGTGGGGGTGGGCTTTCGGGAGGGTGGGTGGGGCCGGGGGCGGTTACGGGGGTGGGCGCTCCGGGGGCTGGGTGATTTTCGGACCGCCGACCCTCGTGGTGGGGGGTTGGGCGCCGTTGGCGGTCTGAAAATCACCCGTCACGCCCCTCTCCGCACCCACCCCCTCCACCGCCCCCTCCCGCAGCGCGTCCCTCTCGCCTTGGTCGGGTGAGGGGGAGGGGAGGGGAGGGGGAGGGGGTGAGGTGGGTGCGGGTTGGGGGTGGGTGGGCGCGGGTGGGGGCCGTCAGCTGGCGGTGGTGGTGGCGAGGGTGCGGAAGATGAGGGCGGTGGAGGTGGCGCCTGGGTCCTGGTGGCCGATGCTGCGTTCGCCGAGGTAGGAGGCGCGGCCCTTGCGGGCCTGGAGGGGGACGGTGTCGTGGGCGCCCCGTTCGGCGGCTTCGGCGGCGGCTGCGGCGGCTTCGGGGAGGGTGGCGCCGGCGGCGGCCGCGGTGCGGAAGGCGGCGACGGCCGGGGTCCAGGCGTCCACGATGGTCTTGTCGCCGGGTTCGGCCTTGCCGAGGATGCGGAGCGCGTCCAGGCCGGCGGAGAGGGCCTCGGCGACGGCGGTCGGGTCGGCGGGTTCGGGCAGGGCGGCGCCGATGGCGCGGAAGGCCTTGCCGTAGAGGGGGCCGGAGGCGCCGCCGACCTTGGAGATGAGGGTGGTGCCGGTCTTGGTGAGGACGGCGCCGGGGCTGGTGGGTCGGAGGCCGTCCAGGGCGGTGAGGGCGGCGCTGAAGCCGCGCTGGAGGTTGCTTCCGTGGTCGCCGTCGCCGATCGCGGAGTCCAGTTCGGTGAGCTGGGTCCGCTCCCGCTCGACGGCTGCGGCGATCGCGCGGATCCAGGCCTCGGCGAGGGTGGTGTCGAAGTCCATGCCGTCTCCCTTCAGGCCCGCTTGAGGGCGGGGGTGTCGACCGGGGCGTCCCAGAGGTCCAGCAGTTGGGCGTCGGCCTTGGTGAGGGTGAGCGAGAAGCCCGCCATGTCGAGGCTGGTGACGTAGTTGCCGACCAGGCTGCGGGCCACCGTGATGCCGCGCTCGGCGAGCTGGGCGGCGACCTCGCCGTAGACCACGTACAGCTCCAGCAGCGGGGTCGCGCCGAGGCCGTTGAGCAGGGCGATCACCTCGTCGCCGGCGGTCAGGTGGTGGTCGGCGAGGATGGTCCCGACCACCTCGGCGGCCAGGTCGCGGGCCGGGCGGAGCTTCTCGCGGCGGCGGCCGGGCTCGCCGTGGATGCCGACGCCGACCTCGATCTCGTCCTCGGGCAGGTCGAAGCCGGGCTTGCCGGCGGCCGGGACGGTGGCCGCGGTGAGCGCGATCGCGAAGGAGCGGGAGGCGGCGTTGACCCGCTCGCCCAGGGCGGCGACCTCGTCCAGGCCGGCGCCGCGTTCGGCGAGCGCGCCGGTCGTCTTCTCGACCAGGACGGTCGCGCCGGTGCCGCGGCGGCCGGCCGTCCAGGTGGAGTCCTCGACCGCGACGTCGTCGTTGACCAGGACGGTACGGACCTCCAGGCCCTCCTCGGCGGCGAGTTCGGCGGCGAGCTCGAAGTTCATCACGTCGCCGGTGTAGTTCTTGACGATGAAGACGACGCCGGCGCCGCACTCGACGGCCTTGGCGGCGGCGAGCATCTGGTCCGGGACGGGGGAGGTGAACACCTCGCCGGGGCAGGCGGCGTCGAGCATGCCGGGGCCGACGAAGCCGCCGTGCAGCGGCTCGTGGCCGGAGCCGCCGCCGGAGATCAGCGCGACCTTGGGGCCGGCCGGGCGGGCGGCCCGGGTGATCACCCGGTTGGGGATGTCGACCGTCAGCTCGGGGTGGGCGGCGGCGACTCCGGCCAGGGCGTCCTCCAGGACGCTCTCCGGGGTGTTGATCAGCTTCTTCAACGCTCTTCGCTCCCTAGGTGGCCACGAGATCAGGACGCTGCTGTCGCCGACGCTACGCCAGACGGGGGCCGTGGGCACGGGGTCCGACACGCGCGTTCCGTTCGCCCTTCCGGAGCAGTGGGACGGGCCGTAGGGTCGGGCGCATGAGCGAACGCGTGGGCATTGTTCTGGTTTCGCACAGCGCTCGGCTCGCGGAGGGGCTGCGCGAGCTGCTCGGCGAACTGGCCTCGGACGGCGTGCGGGTGGTGGTCGCGGCCGGGACGGAGGACGGCGGGCTGGGCACCAGCTACGAGCTGATCGCCGCGGCGGTCGCGGCGGCGGACGGCGGGGCCGGCGTCGTGGTGCTGCCGGACCTCGGCAGCTCGGTGCTCACCGCCGTGACCGTGCTGGAGGACGAACCGAGGCCGGGCGTACGGCTGGTGGACGCGCCGTTCGTGGAGGGTGCGGTGGCCGCCGCGGTCACCGCCTCGGCCGGGGCGGGGCTGGACGAGGTGGTCGCGGCGGCCGAGGAGGCGCGCTCCTTCCGCAAGCTGTAGCGGTCACTTGGCGTCGGCGTAGCAGTCCACGACGGCGGTGCTGAGCGGGAAGCGCACCGGGGTGTCGCCGAAGACCAGCCGCCGGGCCTCGTCGGCGGCCTCGGTGACGGCGGCGGCCACCTCCTCGGCCAGGTTGGCCGGGGTGTGCACGATCACCTCGTCGTGCTGGAAGAACACCAGGTGCGGGCGGTCCGCCGGGACGGCCACCGGCAGTTCGTTCAGCCGCCGGCGCAGCGCCGCCAGCAGGGCCAGCGCCCAGTCGGCGGCGCTGGCCTGGATGACGAAGTTGCGGGTGAACCGGCCGCGGGCGCGGGCGGTGCGGCCGCCGGTCTCGCCGGCGGTGTCGGCCTCGGTGAGGTCGAGGAAGGCGGCGGAGGCGGGCGGGCAGACCCGGCCGAGCCGGGAGGCGACCACGCCGCCGTCCTCGCCGGTGCGGGCGGCGGCCTCGACGTAGCCCATCGCGGCGGGGTAGCGGCGGCGCAGGGTGTTCAGCAGCGGGCCGATGTCGCCGCTGGTCTGCCCGTACATGGCGCCGAGCAGGCCGAGCTTGGCCTTGTCGCGGTCGCCCTGGAAGGCCTGGGCGGCGAGCGCCTCGTAGAGGTCGCCGCCGGCCGCGGTGCGGGCCAGGCCGGTGTCCTGGGAGAGCGCGGCGAGCACCCGCGGCTCCAGTTGGGCGGCGTCGGCGACCACCAGCAGCCAGCCCGGGTCGGCGACCACGGCGCGGCGCAGGATGCGCGGGATCTGCAGGGCGCCGCCGCCGCGGCTGGCCCAGCGGCCGGAGACCACGCCGCCGACCACGTACTCGGGTCGGAAGCGGCCGCCGCGGGCCCAGGCGTCCTGCCAGGCCCAGCCGTGGGCGACGTGGATCCGGGCCAGCTCCTTGTAGCGGACCAGCAGCCGGGCGGCCGGGTGGTCGATCTCCTTGAGCTCCCAGGAGCGGGTGGAGCCGAGCTGGATGCCGGCCTCGGCGAAGGCGCGCAGCACCTGGGTGTGCGAGTCGGGGTTGAACGGCTTGGCGCCGAGGGCCTGGTGGAGTTCGACGGCGAGGTCGGCGAGCACCCGGGGCTGGGTGCCGGGGACGGTGGGGCGGGGGCCGAGCAGTTCGGTGAGCAGCCGGTCGTGGACGTCGGAGCGCCAGGGCAGGCCGTCGTGGGCGATCTCGGCGGCCACCAGGGCGCCGGCCGACTCGGCGGCCACCAGCAGCCGGAAGCGCTGCCGTTCGGCCGGGTCGGCGATGGCGGCGATCCGCCGCTGCTGTTCGGCGTGCACGGCCACCACGGCCGTCAACGGGTCGACTCCGGGCGGCAGTTGCAGCCGGTCCGGGGCGAACAGGGTGTCCTGTCCGTCGTCCGCGTCGGCGAGGCCCGGCTCGGGCAGGTCGTCCGGGACGGGCAGGCCGTGCAGCCGGGCCCAGGCGGCGCCGAGCGAACGCGGCGCGCCGAAGCGGCCCTCGTGGCCCAGCAGCAGCGCCTCGACCAGCCGGAGGTCGTGGCAGCGGGCGAGCCGGTCGGGCAGCCGGGGCAGCAGCGGGGCGTACCCGGAGTCGGCGGCGGCCCAGACCCAGCGCGGGTGGTCGGCGGCCTCCCGGGCGGCGACGGCCGCGGCGAGGTCGGGGACGGCCTCCGGCGGGCCGAGCGGCCGGCCGGCGTCGTCGAGCGGCTGGAGGCGGCCGCCGGGGCCGTGCGGGGCGGGTGCGAGGGCGGTTCTGGGGGCCACGGCGGGCGTCTCCTCTCGTGTGGTGGCTGGTCGTACGGCTGGGCGGTGGGGCGTGCGGGTGTGCGAGTGGGGGTCCGCGCCGTCGACGTTAACGGGTGGGTCTGACAACGATGACCTGGGGTGTATGGGCACGCGGGATGACACCGCGTAGGGTCGGCGAAATGACCGAGAACCCGTTCTTCGCAGCCAGCACGCTGGTCTACGAACTCCCTCCCTACGCCGAGATCCGGGAGGAGCACTACCTGCCCGCCTACGAGCGCGGGATGGCCGAGCAGCTGGCCGAGATCGCGGCGATCACCGGCAGCCCGGCCGTGCCGACCTTCGAGAACACCCTCGTCGCCCTGGAGCGCTCCGGCGGGCTGCTGCGCCGGGTGGACGCGGTGTTCCGCAACCAGTCCTCCTCCGACACCACCGACCTGCTGGACGAGGTGGAGGCGAAGGTCAGCCCGCTGCTCGCGGCCCACCACGACGCGATCCACCTGGACCGGGAGCTGTTCGCCCGGATCGAGGCGCTGCACGCGGACCGCGCCGCGCTGGGCCTGGACCCGGAGTCGCTGCGGCTGCTGGAGCGCTGGTACACCGCGTTCGTCCGCTCCGGCGCCCGGCTCGGCGCGGCCGAGCAGGCCCGGCTGCGCGAGCTGAACGCCGAACTCGCCGCGCTGGGCACCACGTTCCAGCAGAACGTGAACGCCGCCGCCCGCGCCGCCGCGCTGGTGGTGGACTCCGCCGAGGAGCTGGCGGGGCTTTCCGCGGGCGCGATCGCCGGTGCGGCGGAGAACGCCCGGGTGCTCGGCCACGAGGGCAAGTACGTGCTCAGCCTGAAGAGCCCCTCGAACCAGCCCGAGCTGGCCCAGCTCGCCGACCGCTCGGTGCGCGAGCGGCTGCTGGCCGCCTCGCTCGCCCGGGGCACCGAGGACAACGGCCCGCTGGCGATCCGGATGGCCGCGCTGCGCGCCGAGCGGGCCGTGCTGCTGGGCTACCCGAGCCACGCCGCGTACGTGGTGGCGGACGAGACGGCCGGCACCGTGGAGGCGGTGTCCGGGCTGCTGGCCCGGCTGGTGGAGCCGGCCGTGGCGAACGCCCGCCGGGAGGCCGCCGAGCTGGCCCGGGTGGCGGCCGAGGACGGCGTCGCGGAGATCGCCGCGCACGACTGGGCGTACTACTCGGAGAAGGTCCGGCAGGCCTCCTTCCAGGTGGACACCGCGGCGCTGCGCCCGTACTTCGAGCTGGAGCGGGTGCTGAAGGACGGCGTGTTCTTCGCCGCGAAGCTCGCCTACGGGCTGAGCTTCACCGAGCGGCCGGAGCTGACGGCCCACCACCCGGACGCCCGGGTCTTCGAGGTGTTCGAGGAGGACGGCACCCCGCTGGGCCTGTTCATCGGGGACTTCCACGCCCGGGCGTCCAAGCGCGGCGGGGCCTGGATGGACGAGCTGGTGGCCCAGTCCGGGCTGACCGGGCGGCGGCCGGTGGTGCTGAACAACCTCAACGTCCCGCGCCCGGCGCCGGGTGAGCCGGCGCTGCTGAGCTGGGACGAGGTGCGCACCCTGTTCCACGAGTTCGGGCACGCGCTGCACGGACTGTTCTCGGACGTGCGGTACCCGCTGTTCGCGGGCACCGCGGTGCCGCGGGACTTCGTGGAGTTCCCCTCGCAGGTCAACGAGATGTGGATGGTCCGGCCGGAGGTGCTGGCCAACTACGCCCGCCACCACGCCACCGGGGAGCCGCTGCCGGCCGAGCTGGTCGAGCGGATGACCGCGGCCGAGGGCTTCGGGCAGGGCTTCCGGACGGTGGAGTACCTGGCGGCGACCCTGCTGGACTGGGCCTGGCACACCCTGCCGCAGGGCCACCGGGTCGCGGACGCCGAGGAGTTCGAGGCGCGGGCGCTGGCGGAGGCCGGCATCGCGGTGCCGGCGATCCCGCCGCGCTACCGCACGCCGTACTTCCAGCACATCTTCGCCAGCGGCTACAGCGCCGGGTACTACGCGTACATCTGGTCGGAGGTGCTGGACGCGGACACCGTGCGGTGGTTCGAGACCGGCGGGCGGTCGGTGCGGGACAGCGGCGAGCTGTTCCGGCGCGAGCTGCTGGCCCGCGGGTTCAGCCGGGACCCGCTGGAGTCCTTCCGCGCGGTGGTCGGCCGGGCGCCGGACACCGCGCCGCTGCTGGCCCGCCGGGGGCTGGCCTGATCAGCGCGGCGTGAGGGTCACCGTCACGGGTGTGCCCGGGCGGGTGTGCGGGAGCCGGATCCGTACGGTTCCCGCGCGTCCGGCCGTGGGCTGCTCGACCTCGACCCGGGCGCCGGCGGGGGAGACGGTGACCCGGGCGCCGTGGGGGAACGCGGTGGGCGGCAGGACGAGTTCGCTGCTGCGGGCGGTGCCGTCGGCGGCCCAGCGGACGGTGCCGTCGGCGGTCCGGACGCCGGTGCCGGCGACGGCCGCCGGGTACGGGCCGAAGGCCGGACCGTCGCCGGGGGCGGGGTGCCCGGTGGGGTCGAGGGCGCAGTAGCCGCCGGTGCCGCGGCACCAGTACCACATGGTCCAGCCCTCGGCGAAGCCGTCCATCGCGGCGACCTGGCGGCGCACCAGCAGGGTGTTGCCCGGGGTGCGGGAGTCGGGCGGGCCCCACTCGCCGACCAGCACGGGCAGCCGGTGGGCGGCCGGGTAGCCGGTGATCGCGGCGGTGTACTGCTCGACGAAGCCGTCGGAAGGGTCCCAGTCGGCGCCGTTCTCGACCGCGGTGTCGTAGAAGTGCGGGGCGTAGCCGAGCCGGGGTGCGCCGGGGCGGGGGTCGGCGAATCCGGGGAGGGCGGTGGGCACGCCCTGGCCGACCAGGACGGTCGGTTCGACGAACAGCCAGGCGCGGGAGTCCACTCGGCGTACGGCGGCGATCAGCCGGCGGTACATGTCGGCGAGCCGGCCCTGTTCCAGGGCGGCGGAGGCGGCGGCGAGCACGGCCGGGTCGGTGGGGTCGCCGTCCACCGGGCCGAACGGCTCGTTGAACAGGTCGTAGCCCAACAGGGAGCGGTGGCCGCGCAGTTCGCGGGCCAGCCGGGTGTAGAAGTCGGCCTGCCAGGTGCGCAGGTCGGGGTCGTCGTAGAGGTGGCGGAAGGCGGCCTGGACGGCGGGCTGGAAGTAGCCGGCGAACCAGTCCTTCGGGTCGGGGGTGAACGGCAGTCCGTCGTCGCGGGTGGCCCAGACCGGGATGCCGTTGGTGCCGCCGCCGAACTTCGGCCCGTAGACGTCCTGGTGGAAGTCGACCAGGACGAGCAGGCCCAGCCGGTCGGCCCGGTCGAGGAGTTGCTGGATCCGGTGGAGTTCGGCGGGGTCGAGGCGGCCGTGCTCGGGCTCCAGCCTGGTCCAGGAGACCGGCAGCCGGACCAGGGTGAAGCCCTGGGCGGCGACGGAGTCGAGGTCGGCGCCGGTGGCCTCGGCGTACTTGTCGAGGTTGAAGCCGCGCAGTTGGAGCCGGCGGCCCTGGTCGTCGGTGAGGGCGGTGCGGCCGTCCGGGCCGGTGGCCGTTCCGGTGGGGAAGCGGGCCGGGCGGTCGGCGTGGGCGTCTTGGGCGGTGGCCGGGGTGGTGCCGCCGAGGGCGGCGGTGGCGGCGAGCAGCAGGGCAACGGCGGTGCGGCGCAGGCGCATCGGGACCTCGCACGGCGGGGGGTGGGGGCCCGATGATGCCCGTGGCCCCCGGGCCGGCACAAGGGTCGTGCGCGGACGGGGAGTTCAGTCGCCGTTCGGTTCGGCGGGGGTGGGCGGCAGTACGGCCTGCGGCAGGTCGGCGGCGGCGGCCAGGCGGCCCCAGAGCAGGTCGGCCAGGGCCTGCACCATGCGGGTGCGCGAGCAGGGTCTGGTCTCCAGCCACCAGTCCCCGGCGGCCAGCACCATGCCGGTGATGCCCCGGCCCCAGGCCTCGGCGAGCAGTTCGCGGTCGGCGCCGAGGTCGACCTGGTGCTGCACGGCCCGGGTGATCTCCTCGGCGATCTGCCGGAGCGCGGGGGCGAGGGCGTTGCCGGCGCCGCTCGGGTCACCGGGTTCGGGGTGGGTGAGCAGCCGGTACACCTGGGGGCGGGCCTCGATCCCGGCCAGGTAGGTGTCCAGGACGTGTTCGACCCGGTCGCGGCGTTCCAGCGGTTCGGCCAGGGCGGCCCGGACGGCGGCCAGCAGGCCGCTGGTGTGGCGTTCGGTCAGGGCGCCGATCAGGCCGTTCCGGTCGCCGAAGTGCCGGTAGAGGATGGGCTTGGTGATGCCCGCCTCGGCGGCGATGGCGTTCATGCTGGCGCTCGGCCCCTCGCGCTGGATGACCCGGTCGGCGGCGTTGAGCAGCTGCTCGCGGCGGGGCTCTCGGGACATGCGCTGCTCCTCGGTTTCTGGGTGGCCTGGGCGTTGACACCGGTTACCAATCAGTAGCAGACTCCGACGATGTTACCCGGGGTAACACCCCGGTGGGTCGCATCCGGCGGCCGCAATCCCCTGCGTCGTATCCCTTCTGCGGAGGCTCCACCATGAGCAGCACGTTCTCGCTGGACCCGGGCGCGGACCAGCTCGCCGTACGCGACTGGCTGCACGGCTTCGCCGCGGACGTGATCCGCCCCGCCGCGGCCGAGTGGGACGAGCGGGAGGAGACCCCCTGGCCGATCATCCAGGAGGCCGCCAAGCTGGGCATCTACTCGCTGGACTTCTACGCCCAGCAGTACTTCGACCCCTCCGGCGTCGGCATCCCGATCGCCATGGAGGAGCTGTTCTGGGGCGACGCGGGCATCGGGCTGTCCATCGTCGGCACCACGCTGGCCGCCGTCGCGGTGCTCGCCAACGGCACCGACGAGCAGATCGGCACCTGGACCCCGCAGATGTTCGGCACCCCCGACGACGTCAAGGTGGCCGCCTTCTGCTCCTCCGAGCCGGACGCCGGCTCCGACGTCGGCGCGCTGCGCACCCGGGCCGTCTACGACCAGGCCAAGGACGAGTGGGTGCTCAACGGCACCAAGACCTGGGCGACCAACGGCGGGATCGCCGCCGTGCACGTCGTGGTGGCCACCGTCGACCCGGAGCTGGGCACCCGCGGGCACGCCTCCTTCGTCGTCCCGCCGGCCACCCCGGGGCTGAGCCAGGGCCAGAAGTTCAAGAAGCACGGCATCCGCGCCTCGCACACCGCCGAGGTGGTGCTCGACGGCGTCCGGGTGCCCGGCAGCTGCCTGCTCGGCGGCAAGGAGAAGCTGGACCAGCGGCTGGCCCGGGCCCGCGAGGGCGTCAAGCGGGCGGGCGGCAAGGGCAACGCGGCGATGGCCACCTTCGAGGCCTCCCGCCCGGCCGTCGGGGCGCAGGCGATCGGCATCGCCCGGGCCGCGTACGAGGTGGCGCTGGACTACGCGAAGACCCGGGAGCAGTTCGGCCGCCCGATCATCGACAACCAGGGCGTGGCCTTCCAGCTCGCCGACATGAAGACCCGGATCGACGCGGCCCGGCTGCTGGTCTGGCGGGCCTCCTGGATGGCCGCCAACAACCAGCCGTTCACCGCGGCCGAGGGCTCGATGTCCAAGCTGTACGCGGGCGAGACGGCCAAGTCCGTGACGGCGCAGGCGATGCAGATCCTCGGCGGCAACGGCTTCACCCGGGAGTACCCGGTGGAGCGGATGCACCGGGACAGCGCGATCTACTCGATCTTCGAGGGGACCAGCGAGATCCAGCGGCTGGTCATCGCCCGGGCGATCTCGGGGATGCCGATCCGCTGACTCACCTGGTGGCCCAGAAGGCGAGCCCGGAGCTGAGGGCGCCGACCACCGCGCCGACGACCGTCTGCGCGGTGGTGTGGTCCCGCAGCACCACCCGGGACCAGCCGATCACCGCGACCAGCGGGTAGAGCAGCAGCCACAGCGGACCGAGCGCGATGCCGAGGCAGGTCACCGCGCCGGCCGCCACGGCGGTGTGCACGGAGACCTTCCACCAGACGGTGATCACCAGGATCGGGATCAGTGAGGCGAACATCGCCGCCACCATCGCGGTGAGGTCGTGCGGGGCGTCGGCCAGGATCATCACCGCGAAGCTGACCGCGACCGAGCCCATGATGAACGGGATGACGGTCAGCCGGCGCTGCCGGTGGCCGACGTGGCGGTCCTCCAGGGTGCCCTTGCGGATGCCGCGCTGGATGAACAGGGTCGGGATGACGGCCGCGAACAGCGCGGCGAAGGCGGCCCAGCCGAGGCCGGCCCAGCCGTAGCGGAGGGCGCCGATCAGCAGGCAGACCGCGATGATCACGTTCTTCGGCTCGACGCCGTCGGTGACCCGGCGGGCCCAGGTCGTCCGGCTGGTGGGGGCGGTCGTGGCCTCGGCGGTCATCGGGGTGCGTACTCCGGGTCGGAAGGGCGGCGGGCGGCCCGTCGCTGGTCGGATGATCGTACGTGAGCCGCCTGTGCCACCGCGCCTCGGCGCCGGTCGCCACCGGGCCGGCCGTGGCGCGTGGAACCGGGCCGGTCAGAACCGCGGGCCAGAACCGCGGGCCAGAACCGCGGGCCGGAACCGCGGGTCAGAATCGCGGCGGGCGGCCCGCCAGGAAGGCGGCCAACCCCTCGTGCACGTCCGAGGCCTCCCGGGAGCGCCGCTCCCAGGGCTCCAGGGCCTCGCCCGCCCGCTCCGCCGGAACGGCCAGCGCGGCCTTCACCGCGCCGATGGTCTGGGTCGAGCGGCTGGTCAGCAGCCGGGCGAACTCCAGGGCGGCGGCGTCCAGTTCGACGTCCGGCAGGACCCGCTCCGCCAGGCCCAGCGGTAGCGCGTCCCGGCCGCGCACCAACTCGCCGGAGAACAGCAGGTACTTGGCCCGGGCCGGGCCGACCAGCCGGGCCAGCCGCAGGGTCGGCACCGCCGGGTAGACCACGCCGAGCTTGGCCGGGGTGATCCCCAGCCGGGCGTCCTCGGCGACGAAGCGCAGGTCACAGGCGACGGCCAGCTGGCAGCCGCCGCCCACGCAGGCGCCGTGCACCACCGCGAGGGTCGGGTGGGGGAAGGCCGCGAGCGCCTCCTCGGCGGCCACGTTGACCGCGTGGTAGGCGTCCGCGCGCCGAGGATCGCCGTACACCTCGGCGAGTTCGGTGATGTCCGCGCCCGCGCTGAAGGTGTTCCCGGCGCCGGTCAGCAGCAGGACGCGCACGCCCGGCCGCTCGGCGAGCTGCTCCAGGACCTTGGGCAGCGCCTGCCAGATCGCCAGGGTCACCGCGTTGCGCCGGTGCGGGCGGGCGAACTCCAGGACGGCGACGCCGTCCTCGCCCACGTAGGCGTTCAGGCCCTCGGCCTGGGCGGGCAGGGCGGAGCGGTCCCGCGTGAGCAGCGGCTGGTCCATGCGCACCTCCGGTCGGCGTGGTGCGGCCACTCTCTCAGGCCGGGCCGGCGCAGTACGCCCCGAGTCCGCGTTCGACCGAGGCGAAGGCGCGGCGGGCCGCCTCGAGGGCGGCGGGCAGGGCGTCCTCGGCGCGTTCGCCGCTGAGCATCCGGCGGTGGTTGTCGCCGATCAGGGTCAGCCGGACGGCGAGCAGCTGGGCCGCGGCGACCCGGGCGAGCAGCTCGTCGTGGGCCGGGTCCTGGGCGAGCAGTTCGGCGGCCAGCAGGGTTCGCGCGCGGGGGTCGAAGGCCGCGGTGGCCCGCAGGGCCAGCGCCGGGGTGTCGTGGACGAGCCGGATCACGTCCAGTACCACCCGGTCGTCGTTCAGGCCGGTGGCGGGGTCCCGCCGCTCCAGCGCGGCCAGGAAGTGCTCGCGCAGCGCCGCGACCGCCGAGGTGCCCGGGGCGCGTTCGCGCACCACCCGGGCCGGCTCGTCGAGGTGCTGCTCCATCGGGCCCATGACCAGGTCTTCCTTGGTCGGGAAGTAGTTGAAGACGGTCATCTTGGAGACGTCCGCGGCGGCCGCGATCTGGGCCACCGAGACCTGGTCGAAGCCCCGTTCGGCGAACAGGCCGATGGCGGTGCGGAAGATCCGGATGCCGGTCTGGATCTTCTTGCGCTCGCGCAGCGGGAGTGCGTCGAGGTCGCGGTCGGGGCCGAGGTCCAAGCCGTGGTGGGTCGCCATGAGAAGACTGTACCAGGATCAAAGGTTGACCAGGCTGAAAGATTGTCGTGGATGAAGAATTGACCCGGTCCAAAAGTCCTGCCATGGTGGTGACGAGCCCGCCGGACCGCACCGGTCGGGGCCGACTCCACTGACTCCGGGGGGACTTCCCTATGGCATCCGCCGCCAGGACCGCGCCCGACCAGGCCGTGTCCGACCAGACCTCGCTAGGCCGGACCTCGCCGGGCCGGACGTCGCCGGGCCGGACGTCGCCGGGCCGGACCTCGCCCGACCAGGCCTCGCCCGACCGGGCCGGATCCGGCCTGATGACCACCGCGCAGCGCCAACTCGGCATGCTGCTCTGCCTGGTGACGATCGTGCTGGCCGTGCTCGACTCCAACATCGTCTCGGCGGCCACCGTGCCGATCGTCCGCGACCTCGACCCGGTGCACGGCGTCGACCGGCTGCCCTGGCTGGTCAGCGCCTTCTCGCTGGCCGCCACCGCACTGCTCCCGCTCTACGGCAAGCTCTGCGACGTCCACGGCGCCAAGCGGGTGCTGTTCGGCGCGGTGGGCACCTTCCTGTTCGGCTCGGTACTGTGCGGCGCCGCGCAGTCGATGGGCGAGCTGATCGCCTTCCGGGCCGTCCAGGGCATCGGCGGCGGCGGGCTGATGAGCGTGACCATGGTGGTGATGGCCCAGCTCCAGGACCCGCAGGAGCGCGGCCGCGGCAAGGGCGGCGCAGTGGGCGGGATCGTCGCCGGGCTCGGCATGGCGATCGGCCCGCTGATCGGCGCGCTGTTCACCGACCACCTCGGCTGGCGCTGGATCTTCTACATCAACCTGCCGCTGGGCCTGCTCGTCCTGGTCGGCGTCGCCCTGGTGATCAAGCTGCCGCGCACCCTCGGCCGGCACGGCCTGGACTTCCTCGGCGCCACCCTGGCCGCGGCCTTCGCCACCGGGCTGCTGCTGGTCACCGAGTGGGGTGGCAAGGACTACGGCTGGACCTCCCCGGTGATCCTCGGGCTCTCCGCCGCCACCCTGGCCGCGCTCGGGCTCTTCCTGTGGCGCCAGGCCACCGCCGCCGAGCCGGTGCTGCCGCTCTCGCTGTTCCGGATCCCGGTGGTGCGGATCGGTTTCGCCATCCAGGGCCTGGTCGGGATGGGCATGATGGGCGCGATCGTCTACGTGATGATCTACCTGCAGATCGCCCGGGGGGTCGCCCCGACCACGGCCAGCCTCTACCTGATGCCGATGGCCGCCGGGATGACCGGGGTCGGCCTGCTGGCCACCCGGCTGATCGCCCGCGGCCACCGGCCGCGCACCTTCCTGATCGCCGGCGCGGGCTGCTCGGTGCTCGCCCTGGCGCTGCTCGGACTCAGCGGCCCGGACACCCCGCTCTGGCAGGTGGGCGCCGAACTCGGCCTGCTGGGCGCCGGGTTCGGACAGCTGATCGGGCAGCTGATCACCCTGGTGCAGGACACCGCCCCGCGCCATCAGCTGGGCGTCGCCACCACCGGCATCCGGTTCTTCCAGACCCTCGGCAACGCGCTCGGCGCGGCACTCTTCGGCACCGTGCTGGCCCGGGTGTTCGAGGCCGGCGAGCCCGGGCGGTCGCTCGGCGTGGTGCGGACGCTGACCGGCGCGGCCCGGGAGCACGCGGTGCGGAGCTTCACGGACGCCGTGGACGTGGTCTTCCTGTCGGCGGGCGGGGTGATGGTGATGGTGCTGCTGCTGGCCCTGCGGCTGCGCTCGGTGGAGCCTTCGGAGTCGGAGTCGGAGTCGGAGTCGGAGTCGGAGTCGGAGTCGGAGTCGGCGGCGGGGGCGGAGGAGCCGGCGCCGGCGGCCTGAGTGGGGTCGGCGGCCTGAGCGAGGTCGGAGGGCCGGCAGGGTCGGCGGGGTCGGCGGGGGAGTTCGACGGAGCGGGGCCCGGTGGACGACGGGGGTGTCCACCGGGCCCGCGCCGTCGCGCCCTGGTCCACCGGGCCCGCTCCGTCGCGCCCTGGACCGTCGCGCCCTGGACCGTCGCGTCCGGTCCGGACGGCCTTCCGGCGGGCCGTCAGCCCCGGGCGGCGGCCCACTCCCGGGCGAGGATCGCCCAGATCTCCTTGTCGTGGCGGACGCCGTTGTGCAGGTACCACTCGCGCAGCACGCCGTCCCGGCGCATGCCGACCCGCTCCGCCACCGCCCGGCTGCGGGCGTTGGTGGCCGAGCACCACCACTCGGCGCGGTGCAGGCCCCGGGTGGTGAAGGCGTACTCGAGCAGAGCCCGGACGCCGGCGGTGATCAGTCCGCCGCCCTCACCGGCCGGTTCGGTCCAGGCGCCGATCTCGCAGGTGCCGCTCTTGGCGTCGAAGTGCACGAACATCACGCCGCCGACCAGCGTGCCGTCCCGCCAGATGCCGTAGATCCGGCCGGAGTCGGTGTTCTGGCGGTCGGCGTAGCGCTGCAGGGTGGCGCGGGCCGAGTCCAGGTCGGTGGAGAAGGAGGCCCACGGGATCCACGGGTCGATGTGGGCGCGGCCGCGGTCGATGTGGGCCAGGAACTCGGGGGCCTGCCAGGGCTCCAGCGGGCGCAGTTCGGCGTTCTCGGCGAGCGGGACGGAAAACACGGGCGGGCCTTTCGGAGGTGGTGCCGGAGCGGTCAGGGTCATTCATAACAAACGTTTGGTATGTACGATAGCCCCCATGACGCCAGCCCGTGGAGACCATGACGCCCGCCGCTCGGAAGTCTCCGAGGGGGTGTGGCGGGTGCTCTCCAGCAAGGGCTTCGAAGGGCTCACCCTGCGCGCGGTGGCCGCCGAACTGGGCGCCTCCACCGGCTTGTTGACGCACTACTTCCCGAACAAGCGGGCGCTGCTGAGCCACGCCCTGGAGGAGCTCGACCGCCGCTCCGCCGCCCGGCCCCGGCGGATGGCGCCCGCCGACGGCGCCCCGCCGCCGCCCGCCGGGCTGGCCCGGCTGCGCGCCGCGCTGCTCGACGTGCTGCCGCTGGACGAGGCGACCGAGTCCGGCAACCGGATCTGGGTCAGCTCCTGGGACGTCGCCCTCGCGGACCCGGAGCTGGCGGCCGCGCACGCGGGGCGCTACGCCCGCTCGCGGGTGGCGCTCACGGAGCACGTGACGGACGCCCAGCGGCTCGGCGAGCTCCCGGCCGGGGCCGATCCCGCCGGGCTCGCGGCGGCGGCGCAGGCCTTCGTGCTGGGGCTGGTGGTGCAGTCGCTGTTCGCCCCGGCGGAGTTCCCCGCGGAGCGGCAGATCGCACTGCTCGACGGCTATCTGGCGGGGCTGGCGGCATAGTCCCCCGGGGCACCCCGATGAGGCGCCCCGATGTGTCCGGACGCGTACCGGGCGCTTCTGTCCGGCTTTTGTCGGATTTCGCCGTCTGACCGGCCGGGGCGGGTTGTTTCGTTCTGGGCTGGGGGATTCGCCCGGAATTCCGGTTTCCCGCCCGGTCGGCTTTCGCGGCGGTCATGACACGCATTGTCACGGGTTATGTGCGGTGGGTGCCGGATTACCCGGAGGTCCGGCACGGCCACGGAAAGTGTTCGCACGCGCGATGGCCTGCGGGAATTGTGGGGTGGTGCCCCCAGCAGGATTCGAACCTGCGACCTACCGCTTAGAAGGCGGGTGCTCTATCCGCTGAGCTATGGGGGCGGGACGGACGGCGCCCTGGCGGGCGTGACCGTGGCCGGGATCGGGCGACGAGCGTTGGGGACGCGCGTAGTCCGGCCCCGTGCCGGAGGATGGGGGTGGGGGTTGGTGGGCCCTCGCCCTGTCGGGGACAGGATAAGGGTGTTCAGATCCTCGGCCGGGTGTGACGACACCGTCGTTGGTGTGTCGGTTCGGTGGAGCGGTCCGATAATCGCAGGTGAAGACCGTGCGTGCAGCGGTCTGGGACAGTTCCGGGCCGGACGTTGTGCACTCGTTACGGGGCTGCCTCCCCACCCGTTATGGATTCGACACGGAGAATGTCGGGCCGCCGGTGCGGGTGGGGGTTCCTATTCGGCTTGCTCCGGTCGGATGACGTGGGCGGACGGCCGCCGGCGGCTCATCCGGCGCGCTCCGGGGGCGGCTGCGATCAGCCGGTTTGTTGTCATGAGCGCGAAGAGAGGGCGGCCCGGCGGTGCACGAAGGCCGAAATTCACCCCTGTGAGTGACTGCCGTTTTTCACCCTGCCGATCGGCCTAGGAGTTGTCCACAGGATTTCGGAACCCGATGGCGGGGATTTCTTCCGGGGCGCACTCTCAACTCGCACCGCTCGATTCCGTACGGTGCGTCGGCGAGAACGGGGAGTGTGCTGTGAACGAGATGCATGTGACGGTGCTCGGCAATGTCGCGACCGAGGTGAGCTACGGGGAAACCAGCGGCGGGGTGCCGATGGCGAACTTCCAGCTCGGCTGCACCGAGCGGCGGTACGACCGCGAGCGGGCCTGCTGGGTGGACGGCGAGACGCAGTGGCTGAGGGTGACGGCCTGGCGGGCGCTCGCGGTGAACCTGATCGGCTCGCTGGCCAAGGGCGATCCGGTGCTGGTGACGGGCCGGCTGCGGGTGCGGGAGTGGCGGGACGGGGAGGCGAAACGCAGTCGGGCCGAGATCGACGCCCGGTCGGTCGGGCACGATCTCACCCGCGGCACCTCGGCGTTCCGCTGGGCGGCGGGCGTGCGCGGGCAGCCGCCGGGCCCGGCGGGGGCGGCCGGCGCGGAGACCGCGAACGAGCCGGTGCCGGGGTGGATCGTCAGCGCACTGGAGTCGCGCCGGGCCTCGGCGGTGGCCGCGGCGCCCCGTTTGCCCGAGTTGCCACCGGGGGCGGGAGCGGTGACGGAGCAGCAGGAGGGAGTGTCCGAGGGGGAACGGGGAGGTGAAGAGCGGGCGATGTCGGGCTGACGGGGTGGTGACCCTTCCCTGTCGACAAATATGTTGATCGAGACAGTCGTTGCGCCCGCACGCGCAATCTCGTCGGGATAACGGAAAGTCAAGGAGAGATTCTGGCGGGGCGTCAGCTTGTGTGGAACCTGAGGGGGTTGATAACGATCCAGATACGGAATCGTCCTGATTTCGCATGGGGGTTTCGAGGCCCCTGAGGCTCAATAGGATTCGGTTGGTTCACACCCCGCAGCAGTGCCACAGGGGGCACGCGCGGCACGGCAAGTCGGCGGGCTGCCCAATCGGCGCGGCCCGCTCCGGAGGGATCCCAGATGTTCAAGAGGCAGGGGCGGGGTCTGTCCCGCATAGCCACTGTCATGCTCACGACCAGCGTTGCGCTGGGCGGAGGCCTGTTCGCGGCCGGTGCGGCGGCTGCGGCCGACACTCCGGCGTCGGGTGTGTCCGCTGTGGTCCAGAACACCATGCTCGGTGAGGCGATCGACGTCCAGGGCAAGGGGACCGTCGAGGGCGGTCTGTTCACCCTCAAGACGGCTGCGGGCGAGAAGCTCCAGACGTACTGCATCGACTTCGACAACCCGGTGTACCTGGACAGCGGCGCCAAGTACCACGAGGCCGATTGGGCGTCGAGCTCCCTCAACAGCAACGCGAACGCCCCCAAGATCCGCTGGATCCTGGAGAACTCGTACCCGCAGGCGAACCTGAAGTCGCTGGCCGCGGCCATCCACGTGGACAGCCTGAGCGACGAGGACGCCGCCGCCGGCACCCAGGCCGCGATCTGGAAGTTCTCGGACAACAAGAACGCCGTGCCGCGGAACGACAACGCCAAGAAGCTGCGCGACTACCTGGTCAGCGACGTGAACAAGGGCGTCGCGGCCGAGCCGAAGCCCTCGCTGACGCTGACCCCGGACTCCGTGTCCGGCAAGTCGGGCAGCAAGCTCGGTCCGTTCGTCCTGAACTCCAGCGCCAACGAGGTGAAGCTCACCGTCTCCGGTGACGCCGCCGACAAGGCCAAGCTGGTGGACAAGGACGGCAAGCCGGTCAACGGCGCTCTAGCCGGTCCGATCGCCAAGGACACCCAGCTGTTCCTGGACGTGCCGGCGGGCACCCCGGACGGCAAGGCCGCCGTCAACGCCAGCGCCGACGCCAACGTGCTCAGCGGCCGGGTCTTCATGAGCAACCTGGACGACCGTGGTCGCCACAGCCAGACCATGATTCTGGCCGGTTCCACCAAGGTCAACGTCGCGGCCGCGGCCGCCGCCACCTGGAAGCAGGGCAAGGGCGCGCTCATCGACAGCTCCGCCAAGGTGGAGTGCGCCAGCAACGGCGTGCGCGTCTCCGTCACCAACAGCGGTGACGAGGCCGGAACCGTCACGGTCGGCTCGCAGCAGCTGACCGTCCAGCCGGGCAAGACCGAGAGCGTGCTCGTCAAGGTCGCCGAGAAGGCCGAGTACACCGTCGCCGTCACCGGCCCGAACGGCTACTCCAAGAAGTTCACCGGAGTCCTCGACTGCAAGACCGGCGTGACCCCGACCGGCGCCCCGACCACCCCGGCCGGTACCAGCACCGGTACCGCCACCCCCTCGGGCACCCCGAGCACCGGTGGCGCCCAGCCGGCTCCGTCCACCACCAGCGCCGCCCCGGGCACCGGTGGCCTGGCCCAGACCGGTGCCAATGACTCCACCCCGATCCTCGCCGCCGTCGCCGGTGGCCTGGTCGTGGCCGGTGGCGCCGCGGTCTTCGTCCTGCGCCGCCGTGGCCGTCACGGTCGCACCACCGCCTGAACCGCCTGAGCGGGTCACGGGAGGCGATGACCTCCTGAGGGCCTGAGCAGTCGAACCGGCCCGGTTCCCGCACCTGCGGGGGCCGGGCCGTCCGCATGTCCCGTCCGCATGTCCCGTCCGCATGTCCCGTCCGCGTGTCCCAGCGGAGTGTCTCGTCCGCATGTCTTGGCTGAGAGTCCCGGCTGAGTGTCCCGGCGGAGGGGCGAGGAGCACCCGGCGCGGGGGGCCCGGGGGCGGTCGCCGTACGGGGGAGGGGCCGGGTACCCCGGTGGGGTCACCCGGGCGGTTCGGGGCTCCCGGCCGGTGCGGCACAATGGAACGCTGCAAGACGAATACTCCCGACGACGCCGGAGCGATCTCACGTGGCGGAATACATCTACACGATGCGCAAGGTGCGCAAGGCTCACGGGGACAAGGTCATCCTTGACGACGTGACGCTCAGCTTCCTCCCCGGAGCGAAGATCGGCGTCGTTGGCCCCAACGGTGCCGGTAAGTCCACCGTGCTGAAGATGATGGCCGGCCTGGAGCAGCCCTCCAACGGCGACGCCTTCCTCTCGCCCGGCTTCACCGTCGGCATGCTGCTCCAGGAGCCGCCGCTCGACGAGACCAAGACGGTCCTGGAGAACGTCCAGGACGGCGTCAAGGAGATCAAGGGCAAGCTCGACCGCTTCAACGAGATCGCCGAGCTGATGGCGACCGACTACTCGGACGCGCTGCTCGACGAGATGGGCAAGCTCCAGGAGGAGCTGGACCACGCCGAGGCCTGGGACCTGGACGCCCAGCTGGAGCAGGCCATGGACGCCCTGGGCTGCCCGCCCGGCGACTGGGCGGTCACCAAGCTCTCCGGCGGCGAGAAGCGCCGCGTCGCGCTCTGCAAGCTGCTGCTGGAGGCCCCCGACCTGCTGCTGCTCGACGAGCCCACCAACCACCTGGACGCCGAGTCGGTGAACTGGCTGGAGCAGCACCTGGAGAAGTACAAGGGCACCGTCGTGGCCGTCACCCACGACCGGTACTTCCTGGACAACGTGGCCGAGTGGATCCTGGAGCTCGACCGCGGCCGCGCCTACCCGTACGAGGGCAACTACTCCACCTACCTGGAGACCAAGCAGTCCCGTCTCAAGGTCGAGGGCCAGAAGGACGCCAAGCGCGCCAAGCGGCTCAAGGAAGAGCTGGAGTGGGTCCGCTCCAACGCCAAGGGCCGTCAGGCCAAGTCCAAGGCCCGCCTCGCCCGTTACGAGGAGATGGCGGCCGAGGCCGACAAGATGCGGAAGCTGGACTTCGAGGAGATCCAGATCCCGCCGGGCCCGCGTCTGGGCAGCGTCGTCATCGAGGTCGAGAACCTCAACAAGGCCTTCGGCGAGAAGATCCTGATCGACGACCTGAGCTTCACCCTGCCGCGCAACGGCATCGTCGGCATCATCGGCCCGAACGGCGCCGGCAAGACCACCCTGTTCAAGATGCTCCAGGACCTGGAGACCCCGGACAGCGGCACGGTCAAGGTCGGCGAGACCGTCAAGATCAGCTACGTCGACCAGACCCGCTCCAACATCGACCCGAAGAAGACCCTCTGGGAGGTCGTCTCCGACGGTATGGACTGGATCAACGTCGGCCAGGTCGAGATGCCGTCCCGCGCCTACGTGTCGGCGTTCGGCTTCAAGGGCCCGGACCAGCAGAAGCCGGCCGGCGTGCTCTCCGGTGGTGAGCGCAACCGGCTGAACCTGGCGCTCACCCTCAAGCAGGGCGGCAACCTGCTGCTCCTCGACGAGCCCACCAACGACCTCGACGTCGAGACGCTCTCCTCGCTGGAGAACGCCCTGCTGGAGTTCCCCGGCTGCGCCGTGGTCATCTCCCACGACCGCTGGTTCCTGGACCGAGTGGCCACCCACATCCTCGCCTACGAGGGCGAGAGCAAGTGGTTCTGGTTCGAGGGCAACTTCGAGTCGTACGAGAAGAACAAGATCGAGCGACTGGGCGCCGACGCCGCCCGTCCGCACCGGGCCACGTACAAGAAGCTGACCCGAGGCTGACACCCAGCTGTCACAACGGCCCGGCAGACTGCCCCCCGGGGCGGCCTGCCGGGCCGCGGCCCGTCGCCGAGGTTCGGCGGCGGGCGACCGGACACCGAGGAGAACACCCGTGGCTCGCCACATCTACGCCTGCCCGCTGCGCTGGTCCGACATGGACGCCTTCGGGCACGTCAACAACGTGGTCTTCCTGCGCTACCTGGAGGAGGCCCGGATCGACTTCATGTTCACCCAGGCCGCCGAGGCCGGCGCCGGGGAGTTCGCGGGCGGTTCGGTGGTGGCCCGCCACGAGATCGACTACAAGCGTCCGCTGGTGCACCGGCCGGAGCCGGTCACCGTCGAGACCCGGGTGACGCGCATCGGCAGCGCCTCGCTGACCGTCTCCTACGACATCAAGGACGTCCACGAGGACGGCTCCGAGACGGTGTACGTCCGCGCCTCCACCGTGGTCGTGCCCTACGACCTGGCCGAGGGCCGGCCGCGTCGGATCTCACCGGTGGAGCGGGAGTTCCTCTCCCGTTTCATGGACGAGGCCCCGGTCGGCGCGGCAGTCTGAAAGTCCCCGGACCCCGAGTGCCAGGATCCCCGAGCACCCGGATCCCCGAACCGATTCGAGCTGAGCCGCGTTGACCGTCACCGCCCGCCTCGCCCTCACCGACACCGGTGAGGCCACCGACCTCTCCGCCTTCCTGCTGCGCCTGCTGCGTTTCGACCGGGCGGCGGCCGTGCGGCTGCAGGCGGTCGACCCGGCCGGGGCGGACGGCGTGCTGGCGGTCTTCGGGCGGCTGCCGCTGGGCGGTTCGGGCGCGCTGGCGATCCGTACGGCCCGGCTGAGCGGCCTGGACGAGCCGGTGGACCTGACCGTCTCGGCGGGCCAACTGCTGGACGGCGTGGACGCCGAGGCGGGCGCCGTCGCGCTGCCCGCGCCGGTGACCGGTCCGGCCTGGGCCGGGCTGCTGCCGCCGCGGGCCGGCTGGCGACCGGTCGGGGCCCCGCCGGTGGCCGAGGTGTACCCCGAACTGATGGCCGGGGTGCGGGAGTTCCGGGAGCGCACCGAGGCCGTCCCGGAGCACCACCGCAGCCGCGCGGTGCTGGACCGGCTGGCGGACGAGATCTGGTCCCGGCCGGTCGGCGTGCTGCCGGAGCTGCCGCTGCGCGCGGTGCACGCCGCGTACGTGATCGGCTTCCTGAAGCCCGGGGCCCCGCTCTCGGTGCACCGGGCGGGCGGCTGGCTGCGGCTGAGCGCCCCGGCGGGTTCGGTGGTGGTGCGGACGGCGGCCGCGCCGGGCGCGGGGCTGGGGCTCAGCCCGCTGCGGTGAACCGCCCGCTCAGCCCGCTGCGGTGAACCGCCCGCTCAGCCCGCTGCGGTGAACCGCCCGCTCAGCCCGCTGCGGTGAACCGCCCGCTCAGCCCGGGGTGTTGATCATCGAGGCGGCGGCGTAGGTCAGGTAGTCCAGCAGCTGCCGCTCGTGCTCGGCGGGCAGTTCCAGGCCGGCCACGGCGGCGCGCATGTGGGTGAGCCAGGCGTCGTGCGCGGCCTTGTCGACCTTGAACGGGGCGTGCCGCATCCGCAGCCGGGGGTGGCCGCGCTGCTCGCTGTAGGTGCGCGGGCCGCCCCAGTACTGCATGAGGAACAGCGCCATCCGCTCCTCGGCCGGGCCGAGGTCCTCCTCGGGGTACATCGGTCGCAGCAACTCGTCCTGGGCGATGCCCTCGTAGAAGCGGCGGGTCAGCAGCCGGAAGGTCGGCTCACCGCCGACCTGCTCGAAGAAGGTCTCCTCGCTGAACGTGCCTCGCCCGATCTCTGTCACCCGACCATGGTCGCAGACGCCGACGGGGTCGTACACCGGGACCAATGGCGTACGACCCCGTCGGGCCGGAGGTGTCAGGAGGGGAGGATCAGGCGTCTTCCCACTTGAACAGCTTCCAGGCGATGCCGGTCAGCACGGCCGCGAAGAGCAGCAGTCCGCCCATGGTCGGCAGGGCGTCGGTGATGCCGCCGCCGCGGGTCAGCACGGTCTGGGCGGTGTCGACCAGGTAGTGCAGCGGCATGACCTTGGAGACGGTCTGCAGCCAGCCGGGGGCGCCGTCCATCGGGAAGAACGAGCCGGACAGGAACGACATCGGCAGCACGATGATCTGCGAGATGCCGTTGGCCGCCTCCTCGGTCTTGGCGACCGAACCGGCCAGCAGGCCGATCGACATGAAGGCGAGCGTCGCACAGGCCACCAGCGGGAGGACCAGCCACCAGTTGCCGGTGAGCTTGAGCCCGAAGAAGCTGGTGGCGACCACCAGGAAGACGCTGGTCTGCAGGAACGCGGTGAGCAGCGAGACCAGGATCCGGGAGCTGACCACCGTGCCGGCGCTGATCGGCGCCAGCCGCAGCCGGCGCAGCACCTTGGACCTGCGCCAGTTGACCAGGGTCAGCGCGGCGCCGAAGACCGCGCCGGTGGCGACGGCCCAGCCGAGCAGGCCCGGGGTGAGGAACTGGATCGGCTTGAGCGACTTGTCCTCGACCTGCTGGGAGTCCAGCACGTAGGCGGCCGGCTGGTGGGTGGCCTGCTGGTTGGCCTCCTGGACGACCGAGTTGAGGATGCCCTGGAGCGCGCCGGCCCTGACCTGGTCGGCGGCGGTGTAGCGCAGCTCCACCGTGCCGTCCGGGCCCTGCTTGATCATCGCGTCGAAGTCGCCCTTGCGGACCTTCTCCAGCGTGCCGGCCTCGTCGTCGGTCCGGGTGATGGTGAGGACCTTGTCCAGGCCGGCCCGCTGGTCGCCCTGGATCGAGTCGAACAGCTTCACCGCGCCGACCTGGGCGACCTTGGCGTGCGGGCTGCTGGAGCCCTTGGTCACGGAGCCGAAGAAGACCAGGAAGACCAGCGGGAACAGCAGGATGAAGAAGGTCGCGGTGCGGTCGCGCTTCATCCCGAGCAGCATCGCGCGGGACAGGCTCCAGAAGGCGCTGACCCGCTCCCGTCCCTCGGCGGCGCCGGCCGAACCACCGCGCGGTGCGGGGGCCTTCGGCTCGGAGGACGTGGTGGCGGTCATGCGCGGAACTCCCGTCCGGTCAGCTGGAGGAAGACGTCCTCCAGGGTGGCGCCGCGCACTTCGAGGCCGCGCAGAGCGTTCTGCTCGGCGAGGACGCTGAGGACCGGGGCGGGCAGGCGGGTGGAGACGGAGAGCGAGACGGTGTCGTCCTCCAGGGTGGCGATGTCGGCGCCGGCGGCGGCCAGCAGTTCGCGGGCCCGCTCCAGCGGCAGCTGGCCGGAGGCCACGCTGATCCGCACGGTGTCGTCGATCTCGCGGATCAGCGCCGCCGGGGCGCCGGTGTGGAGGATCCTGCCGTGGTCCATGATCGAGACCCGGTCGCAGAGGACCTCGGCCTCGTCCAGGTAGTGGGTGGTCAGGACGACGGTGCGGCCCTCGGCGTTGATGTCCCGCAGCAGGTCCCAGAGGTTGCGGCGGGCCTGCGGGTCGAGGCCGGTGGTGGGCTCGTCCAGGAAGACGAGCTCCGGGTCGTGGGCCAGTGCGCAGGCGATCGACAGGCGCTGGGCCTGGCCGCCGGACATCTGGTCGGTGAGGGTCTCGGTCTTGTCGGCGAGGCCGACCCGCTCCAGCATCGCGTCGGCCCGCTTGGGGCCGACCCCGTAGAAGGACGCGAAGGTGCGGATGGTCTCCCGGGCGGTCAGTTTCCGGAAGAAGGCGGAGGCCTGGAACTGCACGCCGATCCGCGGCAGCAGTTTCGGATTGCGCGGCCAGGGCGCCATCCCCAGCAGTTCGACCCGGCCCTCGTCGGGCTTCCGGACCCCTTCCAGGATCTCCATGGTGGTGGTCTTCCCGGCGCCGTTCGGGCCCAGGATCCCGTAGAACTCGCCGGCCTCGACGGTGAGCGAAACCCCGTCGACGGCCTGCACATCCCCGTACCGCTGACGGATGCCGTCAGCGGATATTGCAGCAGTCATGAGGCCAGAGAATAGGGGTTTCGGAGCGTCTTGTGCACACCGGGGACGGGGATTTGTGGAATCCCTGAGGAAGTCGTGAAAGGCCGGGCCGGGCGGAATATCCGAATTCCGCCCGGCCCGGCCGGAGTTGTCGCTGACGCGTGCTCAGGAGCAGGTCAGGCGCGGTGCATCGTGATGGTGGTCCAGGCGCCGATGTGGATCCGGTCGCCGTCGTTCAGCGGTACGGCGGTGTGCGGGGAGATCGGTTCCGCGCCGCCGTTCACGGTGGTTCCGTTGGTCGAGTCCTGGTCGACCAGGACCCAGCTGCCGTCCGCCTGTTCGGCGAGCAGCGCGTGCTGGTGCGAGGCGCCCGGGTCCTCCGGCGGCACCGACAGGTCGATCTCCGGGACGGTGCCCCGGTGCTGGCTGCGCCGGCCGATCCGCAGCTGGCCGCGGCCGGTCAGCGGGATGCGGCGCTCGGGGCAGTACGGCGGGAAGAACAGGCCGGCCGCCTCGGGGCCGCTGCGGGCCATCATGTCGGTGAAGTAGTCGCGGTCGGCCGAGACCACCGCGATCCAGTTGGCCCGGACCGGCTCGGCCGGGACGCCCTCCGGCTGGGCACCCGGCTGGGGCTGCGGCGGGGCCAGGTGGAAGGAGGTGCCGAAGTCGCCGCCGCGGTTGTTCGGGCCGGGGCCGGCCGGCTGGGCGTACACCGGGCCGGAGTCCTCGCGGACCGGGGCCTCCGGGAAGGCGCCCTCCGGCGGCGGGTAGCCGTAGGTGTGGGGGTACTCCGGCTGCTGCGGGTACCCCGGCTGCTGCGGCTGCTGCGGCTGCTGCGGCTGGTGGGGCTGCGGCGCCCCGGGCGGACCGGGCGGGGCCTGCGGCGGCTGCGCGGGGCCGCCGTAGGCCGCCGGGATGTTCAGCGGCGGGGGCTGGGCCGGGCCGGGCGCGGGTGCGGCGCCGCCGCCGGCCGGCACCTGGCGGCGCGAGGGGGTGGACAGCTCGTAGTCGTAGCCGCACTCCTCGCAGAACCGGCCGGTCTGCGGGCTGCGGCAGATCGGGCAGAGGGCCAGGCCCTCGGTGAGGCCGTGCGGCGCCCCGGGCGGCGGGTAGCCGCCGGGCGGGGGGAACGCCCCGGGCGGAGGCGGCGGGACGGCCCCCGGGTGGGTCGGCGGCCCGGGCGGCGCGCCGAAGGCGGCACCGCCGTGCTGCGGGTACCCGGCGGGTGCGCCGGGCGCGGGGTCGGCCCCGGGCGCGCCCGGGTACCCCCCGTGGGCGCCGGGTGCCGGGACCGGTGGAGTCATCGGGAAGCCGCAGAAGTCGCACCAGTCCTCGGCCTGCGACTCGTGGCCCCTCGGGCAGATCGGCATCAGGTCCCCCTCGTTTCGGGCCGGTGCGGTGCGGCGTGGCGCCGGGCGGCCGGCCCGATCACGTTTTCAGCGGTCACTTCTTCACACGTACCGTCTTGGTCGACCGGGTCTCAAGGGTCATCGAGTCGGCCTCGCTCACGTTCTTACGGAACCGAACCGTACCCTCCTTCGGGTCCACCACGTCCACCACCTTCTGCAGCAGCTTGAAGGTGCCGTCGTTGCCGGTCGCGTGGGCGATCCGGACGGCGGCGCCCAGCTTGGCGGTGGCGGTGTCGACGTCCCCGGCGCGGTGGGCCTCCAGGCCCTCCTGGATGGAGGAGGCGAGTTCGGCCTGCCCGGTGTAGTGGGCGACCTGCGGGCTGATCCGGGTGGAGGAGGCCAGGTCGTCCGTCCAGACGGCCTTGACCAGGCCCTGGCCGAGCACCTCGGGGGTGCCGCCGCCGACCTGCGGGGGCAGCACCAGGCTGATCCGGGCGGCGAGCATCTCGTTGCCGACCGAGGCGGCCGGGACCTCGACGCAGACGTGGTAGTCGCGGCTCTCGTCGCCCCAGGAGCCGGTGGGGTAGTCGCCGGCCCGGGGGCCGGACTCGGTGCGGCGGCCGGTGAGGTCCTCGACCGCGGGGGCGACCTGCTTGACGAACTTGACCGCGGCGTTGGCCGGGGTCCAGATCCGCAGGGCGACGTCGGCGACCTGCTTGCCCATCGCGCCGGTCATCATCGAGCGGAAGTCCTCGGCCAGGCCGGAGGGCTCGGCGACGATGTCGGTGGTGCCGAGCAGCGCGGAGGAGATCTTGCGCAGCTCGTCGATCCGCCAGTCGGTGCCGACGCCGCGGCAGTCGGCGGTGAAGTGGCCGGTGACCCGCTCGATGTTGCGGGCGAGGTCCTCCGCCGACTCGTGCTCGTTGTTGCCGTCGGTGAGCAGGATGGCGTGCCGGATGGCGATGTCGCGGCGGGTGAGGAAGAGCTTGTCGGCCTTGGCCAGCCAGGTGCCCATCGCGGTGCCGCCGGCCGCGGTGAGGCGGCGCAGCGATTCCTTGGCCTGCTCCCGGGTGCTCGCCGAGGCGGTGGCCAGGGTGCCGTCGCCGGGGTAGATGTCGCGGGCCTCGTGGGTGCCGGCCACCACGGCGAAGGCGGTGCCGTCGCGCAGGGCGTCGATGGCGGCGGCGGTGGCCTCGCGGGCGCCGTTGATCTTGGTCTTGGGGTAGTCCATCGAGCCCGAGCAGTCGACCAGGATCACCACCGCGGCATTGGCGTCGCCGCCCGGCCGGCCGGCGTCGGTGATCCCGAGCGGACGGCCGCCGGACGTGCCGCCGCCGGTGGAGGTGACGGTGACGATGGCGTTGACCTCGCGGGCGCCGTCGGCCAGGTACTCGTTCTGGAAGATCTCCACGTCGAACCTGGGCAGGTTCGGCTTCGCCAGTGTTGCCATGGGGCGGTGGCTCCCGTCGGGTCAGGGGTGGATGCGATCGGGTCTCGGGGGTGGTCCGGCGGACGGGGGCCGTCGGGCCGTTCGCGTCGGGCCGGTCAGGCCGTCGGCGGGTGCGGCGGCTGCGGCGGGACGGGCGGCGCCACAGGCGGTGCGGGCGGTGCGGGCGGGACGGCCGGGGGCGCGGGCGGGGCCGGCGGGACGGGCGGCGCGGTGGCCGGGACCGGCGGGGCCGGGGGCAGCGGGGCGGCGGGGGAGCCGATCACCGGGAGGTCCGGCAGGGTCGGGTCGTGGTCCTCGTCGTCCCCGGGGGCGGCGGCCGGGATACCCGCGGGGGTACCGGCCGGGGCGCCTGCCCGGGCGGCCTGGGCCTCCGCCGGGGCGATCACCTTCAGGTCCAGCGCGGTGGGCGTCTCCTCGATCTCCGCCAGCGTGGCGGCGGACGGCTCGATCGGCAGCACCGCGACGGTGATGTTGTCGTGCCCGCCGGCCGCGACCGCGAACTTCACCAGGGTCTGCGCCGTGGCGAGCGGTTCGGTGCGGGCGTCCGGCCGGACGTAGTAGGCCAGGTCGGTGGCCGCCTCGGCGTAGTTCCACAGCCCGTCGGTGCAGATCAGCAGCACTCCGGGGACGTGCGGGGTGAAGTCGAGGGTGTGCGGCACGACCTCCTCGGCGTCGGCGCCGAGCCAGCCGGTGATGGCGTGGGCACGCGGGTCGGAGTAGGCCTCGGCCTCGCCCATCAGCCCGGCCTCGACCATCCGGGCCGCCCAGGAGTCGTCCTGGGTGAGCCGGAAGGGTTCGGCGCCGGTGCGGTCGTCCGGGATCCAGTACGCCCGGGTGTCGCCCACCCAGCCGATGGTGACCCGGCCGCCCGCCGCTATGGCGCTGACGTAGGTGCAGGCGGGTGCGTTGAGGTCGGGGCGGGTCGGGCCGGCGCCGTCGGTGGCGAGGTCGGCGACGGCCTTGGCGGCGTCGGCGATCGCCGCGCGCATCGCCTCCTCCGGGTCCCGGCCGGCCTCCAAGGAGGTGAGCAGGGACTCCGAGGCGGCGTCGACGGCGGTCTCGGAGGCCTCGTCCGGGCGGTCGGAGGAGGAGACGCCGTCGCACACCACGGCGACCACGACGGGCTCCCCGCCGGGCAGCGAGGTGGCGGCGACGGTGAAGGAGTCCTCGTTGCGGTGGTGGCGCACGCCGCGGTCGCTGACCCCGGCGACGCCCCCGAGGGCCTTCTCCATGTGGTCGCGCGGGCGCGGCTGGGCGCTGCCGCAGCCCTCGCAGTAGCCGTCCTCGGTGACCTGCGGCTGCCCGCAGTGCACGCAGACCGGCCCGCGCTGCGGCGGGACGGCCTCACCGCGGGCGGCGGCCCAGCTGGCGGGCATCGCGCCCGGGGCCGCCCGGCCGTCCCGGCCGGCCCCGCAGCGCCCGCAGTAGGCGTCCTCACGGTCCATCGGCTCGGAACAGCTCGGGCACTCGGTCTGCTGCGGCATCGGTTACACCCACGTCCTGGGGCGGGCCCGGTTGGCCCGTTCCACCATCTCGATCCTGGTCTCGGCCCGGTCGGCCAACCGGGCGAGTACCCGGTAGGACTGTTCCAGGGCGAAGCGCAGTTCCCGCTCGACGGCGGGACGTCCCAGTACCACCAGGTCGGCGCCCTGCGGGGCACCGGCCGAGCCGGCGCCGACCCAGCCGAGGGCCGCGCCGAGCACCTCGACGGAGAGCTCCTCGCGGCGGCGGTCGTCCAGCCGCAGCGCGGTCAGCTGGTCGGAGCCGGCGGCGAGGTCGGTGGCGAGCGGCTCGGTGGCGGCCCGTTCGCGCAGCCGGGCGCGGACGGCGGCGATCCGGGCGGCGGTGTACTGGCTGGAGGTGGCCGGGACGGACTCCAGCACGCGCACCGCGCCGGGCCGGTCGTCCCCGGCGAGGCGGACCCGGGCCAGGCCGAAGGCGGCGCTCAGGTAGGAGTGGTCGGTGGTCCAGACGAGCCGGTAGAACTCGGCCGCGTCGCCGCCGTCGTCGAGCAGTTCGGCGCAGATGGCGAGGGCGAGCTTGGGCGCGGCCTCGCCCGGGAAGGCGTCGTAGACCGCGTCGAAGGCCTCGGCGGCCGCTCGAAGGGCTGTGATTCGCCCGCTCGCCTCCGGGTGACCCGGTGCTCGGGGCGTGCCGGAGTCGTCGGCGGCCGCGACCAGGGCGACCAGCCCGCGGTACCAGACCACCCGCCAGTCGTCCGGGTGGTCCTGCTCCAGCACGGCGAGCGCGTTCACGGCCGTGTCGTGGCGGCCGAGTTCGAGCAGGGCGCGCAGTTCGCGCAGCCGGCTCTCGACCGAGACGGCGGGGGCGCCGCCGAGGGCGGCGAGCGCCTCCTCGGGGTCGGTGGCGAGCAGGGTGGCGAGGAAGCCGGCGTTGGGGTCGCCGGGGTCGACCCGGGGGACGGGCAGCGCCAGGGCGGCGGCGGAGGGGGACAGGGCGGCCACCCGGAGCTGTCCGGGGTGGTCGGTTGGCAGCACCAAGTCGGTGTCCACGACGCGCAGTTCGGGGCCGAACAGGGTGGACGGCGCGGGGCGGGGCCGCTCGTCCTGGAGGGCCAGGATCTCCCGCAGCACGCCGGTGAGCTGGTCGGCCATCTCCTCGGCGGAGGAGAACCGGCGGGCCGGGTCCGGGTCGGTGGCGCGGACCAGGAAGCGGTAGTACGACTCGTACTTCGCGAAGACCTCGACGTCCTCGGGCCCGGGCAGGGTTTCGCGGTAGGTGGTGCTGTAGCCCTGGAAGTCGAAGGTGAGCACCGCGAGGGTGCGGGCCACGGTGTAAAGGTCGGAGGCGGGGGAGGGGCCGTGGGTGGCGATCTCCGGGGCCTGGTAGCCGACGGTGCCGTAGATCGCGCCGTCGTGGTCGAGGCGGCAGACCGCGCCCATGTCGATGATCTTGAGCGCGTCGCCGCTCTGGATCACGTTGTCGATCTTGAAGTCGCAGTAGATCAGGCCCCGGCTGTGCAGGTACCCGAGCGCGGGCAGCGCCTCCAGCGCGTACGCGATCGCCACCTCCACCGGCAGCGGCTCGCGCCGCCCGTCCGGGGTGCGGCGGTCGTTGGCGATGTCCTTGAGCGACTTGCCGCCGACGTACTCCATGACGATGTAGCCGTCGGTGGAGCCGGAGTTGATGTCCAGGTGCTCGGCGAAGTTGATGATCCGGACGATGTTCGGGTGGTCCACCTCGGCCAGGAAGCGCCGCTCGGCGACCGCCGCGGCGAGCGCGTCCTCGTCCCCGGTGTTCAACAGGCCCTTGAGGACGACCCACTTGTCGTTGACCCGGCGGTCTATGGCCAGGTAGATCCAGCCGAGCCCGCCGTGCGCCAGGCAGCCCACCACCTCGTACTGCCCGCCGACCAGGTCGCCGCGGCGCAGCTTGGGCGTGAAGGAGTACGGCGTGCCGCACTTGGTGCAGAAGCCGTCCGGGCGGCCCGGCTGGCCGTTCTTCTCCCGGCCCACCGGGGCCTCGCACTTGGAGCAGTACCGCTTGCGCTCGGGCACCTCGGGGTTGGCCAGCACCGCCTGCGCCGGGTCGGCCGTCGCCACGGTCGGCACGGTGACCAGCCCGGCGCCCAGTCGGTTGCGGGTGCCGGCGCTGACGCTGCCCCGGGTGGAGCGCACCGAGACCGAGCGGCTGCTGCCGGTGCGGGTCGAGCGGTGCGAGCGGGAGCGGCCGGACATCGAGCGGGCGGAGCCGGTGCGGGCCGACAGCGAGCGGACCGAGCCGCTGCGGGCGGAGTCCGGGGCGACCCGCGCGGACGGCACGTGGGGCTGGGTGATGCCGGTGTCCGCGCCGGGCGGGGTGAGCCCGCACTCGTCGCAGTAGCCGTCCGCGTCGATGCGGCCGGAGCAGTCCCGCGGGCACGGCGAGCCGGGACCGGCGGCGGTCGGCGGCGGCGGGGCCGCCGTGCCGGCGGACGCCGGGGCGACCGCCGTGGCCCCCACCGGGGTCAGCCCGCACTCGTCGCAGTAGCCGTCCGCGTCGATCCTGCCGCTGCCGGAGCACCCCGGCCGTACGCACGTCTCGCCCATCAACCTCAGCCCCCCTGTACCTGTCCGTCGACCGGCGTCTGGCCGGTCGTCCCGTGTGCCTGCGCGCCCTCCGCGGCCTCGCTCTGGGCCGGGCGCAGCGACTGCTGGAAGCGGGCCACCGCGGCGGCCGCCGCCCGCAGGTCGCAGGGCGCGCTCCACAGCAGCCAGCGCGCCTTCTCGTACCGTTCGATCACTTCCGGGTCCTCGGCGACCCGCATCCGGGCCGCCATCGCCTTGTAGGCGTCCAGCCGGCCGCGCAGTTCGGCCCGGACGGCCAGCGGCTGGGTGACCTCGGTGAGCGAGTGCCGGGCCCGGGCCAGCTCCTTGGCGGCGGCGTCCTCCAGGGCGTCCAGCAGCGGAGCCAGCCGGCCCCACTGCCCGGCCTGGCGCAGGTCCAGGGCGGTGACGATCCGTTCGCGCAGCGCCGAGGCCGGGCCGGGCACCGCGGGGACGTCGCTGGCCGCTATCTTCGCCAGCACCTCGCCGCGGGCCCGGCGGGCCTCGGCCAGGGTGGCGTCGGCCCGCTGGAGCAGGTCGCCGACGCCCTGCAGCCGCTCCTCGGCGTCGTCGCGCAGCCGCAGCAGGTTCTCCAGCTCCAGCCGGATGCCGTCCAGTGCCCGCCCGGCCCGGTCGAAGCGCTCGGTGTCGACCACCCCGGCGGCCGAGGCGAAGGCCTCGCCGTCGGGCACGGTGCCGCGTTGGGCGGGCACCCGGGCCGGGCGCCACAGCGCCAGCGGGTCCTCCCGGACCTCGGTGCGCAGCTCGGTGAGGTCGTGTCCGAGCCCGGTCAGGTCGTCGCCCAGCGGGTGGCTGCCGGTGCGCACGCCGAGCGAGGCGGCCAGGGTCCGCACCCGGTGCAGTTCGGCGAGCAGCAGGTCGATCCGGGCCGGCAGCGCCGACCAGACCGCGTCGGCGGCGCTGACCACCTCCAGCACGGTGGCGTACCAGGAGTTCATCCGGGCCATCAGCGCGTCCAGGCTGATCCGCTCGACCAGCTTGGCGGGCGCGCCCAGCAGTTGCGGCCCGTCCGGCAGCGCGCCGCCGGGGACGGTCACCGCGTCGCCGGTCAGCAGCTCGCTCAGCTCGGCGAGTTCGGGACCGCCGGGCTTGGCCTTGCGGGCCCGGACGGCGCGGGCCGAGGCGAGCGCCTCGGAGTAGCGGTCGAACAGCGCCCAGAGCAGCGGCAGGCCCTTGCCGGCGACCGACCAGCGCTCCAGGGTGCGGCCGGACAGCCCGGCGCCCTCCAGCAGCCGCAGGCCCGGGTGGTCCTGCAGGGCGAGCAGCGCCGACTCGACCGCGTCCCGCTCCGCGCCGAGGCGCGCGAGCGCGCGGTCCACCTCCTCCCGGCTCAGTACCGGGCCAGCCGATGCCGCCACCGCGGTGTCCTTCCTTCCCTCGCGTGCGACGCCGTCGCGTACGACGTGCGGCCCACGACAACCCCCGTGCCCACCACCGGTCTCCCCGTGGTGATCGTCCCGAACCCTAGCCGGTGGCCGTCCGGGCGGTGCGGGCGCGGGGCGTCAAGACGGCGTCAACGTCCCGCGTCCGTGGTGCTCCGTGCGCGATGCGGCGCTCAGTGCGGAACGGGCCAGTAGTGCTCGGCGTCGTTCAGCATGTACGGCTTCAGCCAGCGGTCGTAGCTGCGGCCCCAGTCGCCGCTGCCGTGGTAGTCGGCCAGCACCTGGTTGACCCGGGCGGTGAGGTCCGGGCTGCTCTTGAGCATGGCGACGCCGATCACCTCCGGCTGCACGTCGCCGTCCACGATCCGCACGGTCTGGTCCTGGGCGGCCTGGCCGGCCGCCAGGCCGTCGTCGGTCATGGTGGCGTCGACCTTGCCGAGCTGCATCAGGACCAGGCAGTCCAACTGGTTCTCGACGACCGTCAGCTGCGCCTTGGCGTCCTTCTTGGCGCCCTTGGCCGGGTCCATCACGTCGGCGGCCGTGGACCCCTTGGCGACGCAGACGTTCCTGCCGGCGATCGCCTCGTCCAGGTTCTTCGCCTGGGAGGTCTTCGGCACCAGCACCCGCTGGGAGATGCTGAAGTACGGCTTGGAGAAGGCGACGTCCTGCATCCGCTTGCAGTTGACGGTCATGGTGCGGACGATCAGGTCGACCCGGCCCTTCTGCACCGCGTCGACCCGGTCCGCGGTGGCGACCGGCTTGAGCACCACCTTGTCCGGGTCGCCCATGATGGCGGTGCCGATGGCCCGGGCGAGGTCGATGTCGAAGCCCTCGATCTGGCCGGTGTTCGGGTTGCGGGCGCCCCAGCGGTAGCTGTTCTGGTCCACGCCGATCACCAGGCTGCGCTTGGCCTTGATGGCCTTCACCGCCGGGCCGTCGGCCGAACTCGGCGGCACGCTGCTGTAGATGTCGCAGGTGTCGGACTGGTCCTGGGTCTGCTGGACGGCCTGCGGCGCGTTCCGCGGCGCGGCGGTCGCGGCGGCCGGCGCGGCGCCGGACGGTCCGCCCCCGCCGAGCACGGCCGCGCAGGCCGCCAGCACTGCCAGCGCCGCGGCGCTCCTGGTCGGTACGGTCCTCGTGCGCATCGTCGTGTTCCCCCCTCTACCGGTACTCGGCGAGTCGTCGGCCCAGGCCCCGCAGCGCGGCCGCCGCGGCCACCAGGCCCAGCACCGCGGCCGCGCCGGCCGCGAGGCGGAGGTCCCCGGCGGTGCCGTCGGCGGCGGCGTCGAACCGGGCCTGCTCGGCGTCGGCGGCCTGGGCGAGCGCCCGGTCGGTGGCGTTGAAGGCGGCGTCGGCGGTGTTGGTGGTGTCGGTGGCCGACACCGTCGCGTTCAGGGCGCCCTGGTAGTCGGCGTTGTCGACCTCGGCGGTGCGCGCGGCGCGGTACCGGTCCTGCCAGACGTCGTACTGGTCGGCGGCGGTGGCCAGCGACCGGCTCGCGGCGGCGGGGGCGAGGATCAGGGCGTTGGAGAGCGTGCCGGCGCGGTCGCGCATCGGGGTGCTCTTCTCGGCCGTTCCGGCCAGGCGCTTGGTGAGGTCCGTGTACTGGGTGGCGTAGGTGGCGGTGGAGCCGCGCGCGACCAGGTTCAGGTTCTCCGCCAGCCGGGCCGTCAGCACGTCCACCCGGGCCGAGTTGAGCGCCCGCAGCGGGTTGGCCCCTTCGAGGTCGCTCTTCTCCAGCGCCGAGCCGGTGGTCAGCCCGGCCACGGCGAGCCAGAGCGTGCCGGCCAGGACGGCGGCGGTGGCGCCCACCAGACCGATGTTGAACACCCGGTTGGTGCGGCGGAACAGGGTCAGCTGCACCCAGCCCAGCGCGGCCAGGGTGAGCACCGCCAGGCCGTACGCGCCCCAGGGCGTCGACCGGGCCGCGGCGTAGTCGTTCACCAGCTCGTGGTTCTCGATGGTGTTCAGCTCGGCGGCGGCCGGCAGCAGCACGGTCTGCATCTGCTCGGAGGCGTACCGCAGGTAGGCGCCGCCGAGCGGGATGCCCTGCCGGTTGTCGGCCCGCGCGGATTCCACCAGACCGGCGTACACCGGGAGTTGCTGGTTCAGTCGGCTGAGTGAGTCCTGCGCCGGGGAGGTCGCGGTGGTGCGGGCGGCGGCCTGGGAGATCAGCTTGGCGGCCTGGGCGAGGTCCTGCTCGTAGCGGGCCCGGACGTCCTTCGGCTCGGCGCCGGCCAGCAGGAAGCCGGAGGCCGCGGTGGTGGCGGCGTCGGCCAGCGAGCGGTGGATCTCGGCGGCGTCCCGGCTGAGCGGCTGGCTGTACGAGACCACCCGGTCGGCGGCCTGCGCCCTGGTCTCCAACTGCCAGGCGGTGAGCCCGCCGAAGGCCACGGTGAGCACCGCGAGCACCACCCCGGCCAGCCGCAGCCGGCCCGGGGCCGTACGGGTGGCCTGCGCCAGCCGGGCGCGCACGCCCCGCTCCGGCACCCCCGCCCGGGGGCGACGCGCGGGCGATCCGGAGCCGGGCCTCGCCGCGGGCACCCCGCGGGGCGGCGCCCCCGGGGCCGGCGGAACGCCGTACGGTGCCGCCGCACCCCCGTACGGCGCCGCGGCCGGCCCGGCCGGTGGCGTGCCCGGCCGGGCCGGGACCGGTGCGCCCGGTGCGCCGTTGCCTACTGGTGTTGCCACCCGCCTCATCCTCCCCTGGGGCCGGCCCGACACCCGGGGCCCGACCGATGGCAGCAGTATGGCCGTGACTTCCTCCGGCCACACCCGACTTGCGCCGATCTTGAGCATGTCGTGCACGGTTTCCGCACGCTCTCGTACGGCTTGTACCGGTCCGGCCGGGCCGACGGAGAGGTGGCGATCCGTGCGACGCCCGCGGCGCCCCGAGCGGTTCCGCGCCGCGCTGATCCCGGGCCCGGCACCCCTGCGCTCCGTACCATGGGCCCCATGCGACTGCTTGGAACGATCTCGCCCGACCGCCCGCTGCTCGTCGTCGCGGTCCGCGAGGAGGCCGCCCACCTCGACGACCGGCTGCCCGTGCTGCTCACCGGGATAGGGAAGGTCAACGCCACGGCGGCCCTGGCCACCGTGCTCGCCCAGGGCGAGCGGCCCTCCGAGGTGATCAACCTCGGCACGGCCGGCGCGCTGCGCCCAGGCTGGGAGGGCATGCACCACGTCGTCCAGGTGATCCAGCACGACCTGAACACCACGGCCCTGCGGCAGCTCACCGGCCGCAGCTACGGCGCCCCGCTGGTGGTCGGCCGGGGCGACGGCCCGGTGCTGGCCACCGGCGACCTGTTCGTCGAGGACCCGGCCGCCAAGGCCCGGCTGGCCGAGCACGCCGACCTGGTCGACATGGAGGGCTACGCCGTCGCCGCCGTCGCCCACCGGGCCGGGGTGCCGGTGCGGCTGGTCAAGTACGTCAGCGACGAGGCCGGGGACGGCGCGGCCCACAGCTGGCGGGAGTCGGTGGACGGCTGCGCCCGGCACCTCGCGGACTGGGTCCGCGCACAGGGCTGGTGACCGATAGTCGGGTGCGTCCGGCCGGTTCCGCTGGTTACGGTGGCGCGGTGACCGACAACACCGCGCCCCGGGGCGCCGCGCCGAGCAAGCTCTCCGACAACCGCCCGCCGACGCTCAACGCCGACGAGCGGACCACCCTGCTGGCCTTCCTCGACTACCTGCGGGAGGGCGTGATCGGCAAGCTGGACGGCCTCGGGGACGAGGACGCCCGGCGCCCCGGCGTCGCCTCCGGCACCAGCCTGCTCTGGCTGGTCCGGCACCTGACCGTGGTCGAGCTCAACTGGCTCGAGTACGCGTACGGCGGGCAGGGGGACGCGCCACTGGACAGCGACGACTTCCGGTCGGCCGAACTGACGGTGGAGGCGGCGGTCGCCGACTACCGGGAGGCGATCGCCCGGGCCAACGCGGTGGCCGCGGCCGCCCCCGACCTGGACCGTCCGGGCGCGCGCTCGCTGCGGCCCGACGCCGCCGAAGGGCCGTCGCTGCGCTGGGTGCTGGTGCACATGATCGAGGAGACCGGGCGGCACGCCGGGCACGCGGACATCATCCGCGAGCAGCTGGACGGGGCCGTCGGGCGCTGAGCTCGTTCCCCGGGCGCTGAGGCCTGCGGGCGTCCTGCGGCGCTGAGGTCTGAGGCCGTCCTGTGGGTGCCGAGGTCTGAGGCCGTCCTGTGGGCGGGGGCGGCCCGCCCCCGCCCGCAGGGGGCCGGTCGTCAGTCCCGGAACGCCGACAGGTCGAAGGCCGCCAGCCGTTCCTGGTCGAGGAGCACCTCGATCTCCGCGATCGCGCCGGCCACCACGGTGAACGCCATGATCGACAGCGCCCGTCCGTTGTCGCCGATGACCACCGCGCCAACGGTGCCGTTGACCAGCGCGGGACGGGCGAACGGCGACAGCCTGCCCCACAGCACGGCCTGCCCGGCCACCGTCGCGGCGCCGGCGAGCACCACGGTGTGCCGGGCCTGCCCGGCCCCGCCGTCCGAGCGCAGCACCACGTCCGGGTCGAGCACGGCCAGCAGCGCCGCCAGGTCGCCGGTGCGGGCGGCGGCGAAGAAGGCGTCCACGGCCACCCGCTGGCGGCCCAGGTCCGGATCCGGCACGGGCCGCCCCTGCACCTTGCGGCGGGCCCGGCTGGCCAGTTGACGGGTGGCGGCCGAGGTCTTCTCGATCAGCGGGGCGATCTCCTCGAAGGGCACCGCGAACAGGTCGTGCAGCACGAAGGCGACCCGCTCGGCGGGCGACAGCGACTCCAGCACCACCATCAGCGCCAGGCCGACCGAGTCCGCGAGCATCACCTCCTGCTCCGGGTCGACCACCCCCTCGCGGCGCAGCAGCGGGTCCGGAATGCGCTCGGGGCCGCCCTCGCCGCCCGGACCGGTCGGCCGCAGCGGCCCCTCGCGGCGGGCGGCGCGGTCGCGCAGCAGGTTCAGGCAGACCCGGGAGACCACGGTGGTCAGCCAGCCGCCGAGGTTGGCCACCTCGGCGGTGTCGGCGCGGTCGTACCGCAGCCAGGCCTCCTGGAGCGCGTCGTCGGCCTCGCTGATCGAGCCGAGCATCCGGTACGCGACCGCGCGCAGGTGCGGGCGGTGCTCCTCGAAGAGCGCGGTCCGGGCAGATCTGTCGTCCACCGTGTCAACTTCCTTCATCGCCTCGGGCCGGCCTCGGACCGGTCTCGGGGCCGGTCTCGGGTCAGGGCAGCGGAAGCCAGCCAACAGCGGGGCGACGCGGAGATCAACTCCCGGAGGGCGGAGTTGTCGTGGGGGCCTCGTAGGGTGGCCGCCATGTCGTTCCTCACGCGCCTCCGGGCCACCCCCGCCACCGTCGACTACCTGCTCTGGCCCGGGGACTTCTCCCTCGACGCCTACTCGCACGTGGAGGAGGTCGTGCTCGCCTCCGGGGAGGCCCTGGAGGAGGTCGCCAAGTGCGGCGCGGGCGGCACCTTCTTCCTGTGCGGTGACGGCGGCGACGAGCGGCCCGTCCTCTACGCCGACTCCGAGGGCGGCGCGGCGCTGCTGGCCGTCGGGCTGGAGGAGATGGTCCGGCTGCTGCTGGCGGTGCCGTGGTGGCGGGACTGTCGGCGGCTGACCGAGGAGGAGAGCGCGGCGGCGGCCGAGGACTACCTGGCGGACGAGCCCGAACTGCTCGCCGACCGGGACGCGGCCGCCGCCGCGATCGGGCTCCACGTGCCCACCGTGGCCGAGGCCCTGGCGCGGCTGCGGGAGGTCGCCTTCGGCCTCGGGCCGTCGTACGTGCTGCTCAACGCGGTGGAGGGGAACGCGTACGAGCCGCTGTTCCGGGCGTAGGGCCGCCGGTCCGGCGGGTCGGAGGATTCAGAGGATGGCGGAGGATCTCAGAGGAGGCGGCGCAGGAGGCGGGACTTGAGCGGGGTGAAGGGCGGGTAGGCGGGGCGGAGCGGGTCGGCGAGGAGGGGCTTGTCGAGCACGGACTTGGTGTGGCTGAAGGTGTCGATGGAGTGGCTGCCGTGGTACCGGCCGAGGCCGCTCTCGCCGACGCCGCCGAACGGCAGGCCGGGGACGACGATGTGGGCGTTGGGGACGCCGAACGCCAGGGCGCCGGAGGAGGTTTCGGTGGTGAGGCGGCGCTTGGTGGCGGCCGAGGCGGTGAAGGCGTAGAGGGCGAGCGGCTTGTCGCGGGCGGTGATGAAGGCGATCGCGGCGTCCAGGTCGGGGACGCGGAGGATCGGCAGGACGGGGCCGAAGATCTCCTCGCGCATCACCGGGGCGTCCGGGTCGACGTCGGCGAGGACGGTGGGGGCGAGGTAGCGGTCGGCGCGGTGGTGGTCGCCGCCGGTGACCAGCCGGCCGTCGGCGAGCAGGGCGGTGAGGCGGTCGAAGTGCCGCTCGTTGACGATCCGGCCGTAGTCGGGGCTGTGCGCCGGCTCGGCGCCGTACATCTCCCGGATCGCGGCGGTCAGTTCCGCTTCGAGGGTGGGCGCGGTGTCGCCGATGGCCAGGACGTAGTCGGGGGCGACGCAGGTCTGGCCGGCGTTCATGAACTTGCCCCAGGCGATCCGTCGGGCGGCCGTGGCGAGGTCGGTGCCGGGCTCGACGACGACCGGGCTCTTGCCGCCCAACTCCAGGGTGACGGGGGTGAGATGACGGGCGGCGGCGGTCATGACGATGTGGGCGACGGTGCCGTTGCCGGTGTAGAAGACGTGGTCGAAGCGCTGGTCCAGCAGGGCGGTGGTCTCCGGCACGCCGCCCTCGACGACGGCGACGGCCTGCCGGTCCAGGGTGCGGGGCAGCCAGTGGGCGATGGCGGCGGCGGTGGCGGGGGCGAGTTCGCTGGGCTTGACCACCGCGCAGTTGCCGGCGGCGAGCGCGCCGACCAGCGGGGAGAGGGCGAGCTGCAGCGGGTAGTTCCACGGGCTGATGATCAGCACGGTGCCCAGCGGTTCGCGGACCGTACGGGCCCGGGCCGGCTGCAGGGCGAGCGGCACCGGGATGCGGCGCGGGCGCAGCCAGCCGTCGAGGTGACGCAGGGTGTGGTCGATCTCGTTGAGGGTGAAGCCGATCTCGGTGGTGTAGGCCTCGGCGGCGTTCTTGCCGAGGTCGGCGTGCAGGGCGGCGGTGAAGACGGCCTCCTGCTCGACCAGCAGGCGGCGCAGGGCGCGGAGTTGGGCCTTGCGCCAGGCGAGCGGCTTGGTGCGGCCGGTGGCGAAGGCGGCGTGCAGGCGGGAGACGGTGGCGGCGGCTTCGTCGCTGCCGGTGGACGTGGCTTCGGCGGAGAGGCTCATGCCGTCGAGCATAAACGAAACGAAACGATTTCGTTTCTGGTTTTCGGTAGACTTCCGGCATGACCCCCAGCACCGCTCCGTCCCCGTCCGCCCCGCCGCCGCGCCGGGGCCGCCCGCGCGACGCCGCCCGGGACCGGGCACTGCTGGACGCCACCCTCGCCGTCCTCGCGGAGAACGGCTACGGCGGGCTGACCACCGCCGCCGTGGCGGCCCGGGCCGGGGTCTCCACGGCGACCCTCTACCGCCGCTGGTCCTCCAAGGAGGACCTGGTGATCGCCGCCGCCGCACTCCACGGCGAGAGCTCGTACGAGCAGCCGGACACCGGCGGCCTGGAGACGGACCTGCGGGTCGTCCTGCGGGACAAGGCCGCCAGCATGACCGGCGAGCCCGGCCGGGTGATCCGTGCCCTGATCGGCGAGGCCGCCCACAACACCGCGCTGGCCGAGGCGTTGGTCACGGCCTTCCTCCGGCCGCTGTACGGAAGGGTCGCGGAGGTCGTCCGGCGGGCGGTCGAGCGGGGCGAGATCCCGCCGCTCGACGGCGTCGACCTGGTCGGCGAGGTGGTGGTCGGCCCGGTGATGACCCACTTCCTGCTCACCCCGCGGCTGCCCGAGGACGTCGACGAGGCCACCGCCCGGCAGACCGCCGACCGGCTGCTGCCCTTCGCCGTGCGGGCGGTCGGCGGCACGCCGTCCGGCTGAACGGGCCCGGTTCGGGGCCGGTCCCCGGGCAGGGCCGCTCGTGCGGGTGCCGGCCGGTGCGGCCTCAACGGGTGAGGACGAGCGCCAGGGTGGCCACGGCCAGGGCGAGGTAGCCGGCCGGGAAGTACAGGTTGTGGAGCACCCCGGTGCGGACGTGGGTGGCCACCGCGCCGAGGTAGAAGAGCACCAGTCCGATCGCGGCCGCGACACCCAGCGGCGGGTAGCCGACCAGGCCGATCAGCAGTCCGGCGGCCCCGGCCGCCTTGAGGGCGGCCAGCCACGGGACCCACTCCGGTTTCACCCGCACCTCGGCGGAGTTGGCCAGGACGAACGGGGCCCCGGCGAAGTCGGCGGCGGCGATCCCGGCGTTGGCGGCGATGGCGAGGACGGTGACGATCAGACAGGCGATGGACATGGCTCCAGCCTCGTCAGGGTGCTCCCGTTGCGTCCAATACCCGCTTCCATAACCTGGTGGAATGGATGTGGACACCCGGCTGCTGCGCACCTTCGCCGCCGTCGCGGAGGAGGGCAGCCTGACCCGCGCGGCGGAGCGGCTGTACGTCTCCCAGCCCGCGTTGACCAAGCAGGTCCGGCAGTTGGAGAGGCTGCTCGGGGTGCCGCTGTTCGTCCGGTCCCGGGCCGGGATGGCGCTGACGCTGGCGGGCCGGAGCCTGGCGGCGCGGGTCCCGGGACTGCTGGCGGACTGGGACGCGGCACTGCGGGAGACCAGGGGCGCGGCGAGCCGGGCGGTGCGGGTGCTGCGGGTCGGCTTCCTGGCGAGCGCGGCGAACGAGGCGACCCCGGGCATCGTCGCCGGGTTCTCCGCCCGGCAGCCGGGCTGGCGGGTCGAGATGCGGCACACCGCCTGGTCGGATCCGACGGCGGGCCTGGCGGCGGGGGAGGCGGACGCGGCGCTGCTGCGGTTGCCGTTCCCCGGTCAGGAGCGGCTGCGGGTGGCCGAGTTGTTCACCGAGCCGCGCTGGGTCGCGCTGCCGGCCGGACACCGGCTGGCCGCGCTGGAGGTGGTGCCGTTCCGCGAGCTGTGGGACGAGCCGTTCGTGGCGGCCCCGGCCGAGACCGGCCGCTGGCGGGACTACTGGGTGGCCGCCGACGAGCGGGAGGGCCGTCCGGTGCGCTTCGGCGCGGTGGTGGAGCACCCGGACGACTGGCTGAGCGCGATCGCCAACGGCTACGGGGTCGCGCTCGCCCCCGCCTCCACCGCCCGCTTCTACGCCCGCCCGGGGATCGCCTACCGGCCGGTCGGCGGGGTGAGCCCGAGCCGGATCGCGGTGGCGTGGTCCCCGGCGGACGACGGTGACCCGGTGGTGCGGGCGTTCGTGGACTGCTGCCTGGAGGCGGCCGCCGCCGAGGAGTGAGCGCGCGGCGGTGGCCCTCGGGCCGGGGAGGGGTGGCGGCCCTCAGCGCCGCCACCCCCCGTTGGCTTCTCGGCACCGGGGTGGTGGTTCATTGAGCCAAACCCCGCCTGGGGGTGAAAGCGGGTGGGGATCCGTGCGGGGTTCGGTGGGGTTTCGGTGCGCGTCCCCCGGCGGGCTCAGCGGGGGAGGGACTCGCGGAGGCGCTTCTTGTCGGGCTTGCCGACGGAGGTCAGCGGGATGGCGTCGAGGACGTGGAGGGCTTCGGGGGCGTAGATCCGGCCCTTGTTGGCGGTGACGAAGGCGCGGACCTCGTCCAGGGTCGGCCGCTGCCCGGCGGCGGGGACGACGGCGGCGTGGACGTGCTCGGCCTCCTGGTCGTCGCGCACGCCGAAGACGGCGCACTGGGCGATGGTCGGGTGGGTGAGCAGGAGCTCCTCGACCTCGGTCGGGTAGACGTGGCCGCCGACGACGATGATGAGGTCCTTGAGGCGGTCGGCCAGGTAGAGGTAGCCGTCGGTGTCGAAGTACCCGATGTCGCCGGTGTCCAGCCAGCCGTCGCGCAGGACCTGGGCGGTGAGGTCGGGCAGCTTCCAGTACCCGGCCATCAGCATCGCCGAGCGGACGTGCACCTCGCCCTGCTCGCCGGTCGGCAGCACGGTGCCGTCGGCGGCGCGGATCTCCACCTCCACCTCGGGGAAGGGCCGGCCGACCGGGAGCGGACCGTCCTCGCCGAACCGCGCGTGCTCGCCCGGGGTGAGGACGGCGATCTTCTGCGCCTCCGACATGCCGTACAGGCTGACCAGGACGGGGCCGAAGACCTTGAGGGCCTCCCGGATCCGGGTCGGGGAGGAGGCGCAGCCGCCGTAGTCGATCCGCCGCAGGCTGGACAGGTCGGTGCGGCCGATCGCCGGGTGGTCGAGCAGCCGGTAGAGCAGCGGGGGCAGCACCCACAGGTCGGTGATGCGTTCGCGTTCGATCGCGGCGAGGACCTCGCCGGGCTCGAAGGAGCGCTGGAGGACGACGGATCCGCCCTCGTGGAGCGTCAGGTCGGCGAGCACACCGGCGAGGTGGGCGATCGAGGTGGCGGCGAGCAGGCGGGGCGGTTCGGCGTCCGGGCGGTCGTGGAGGGGGGTGTCGAACATCCGGCGGAGGGGCCCGTGGAGGCTGAGGATCCCCTTGGGGATGCCGGTGGTGCCGCCGGTGTGGCGGATGCCGAGGTCGTCCTCGGGGCCGATGGGGACGGCGGGTTCCTCGGCGGGGCGGGTGGCGGAGGCGGCGATGACGTCCTCGCCGATGGTGCCGACGCTGCCGGTTCCGTCGGCGCCGGTGCCGTCGGTGCGGGGGCCGGGGCCGAGGGTGAGGACGGCGGGGACGTCGATCAGCGGCAGCAACGCGGGTGCGTCGGCGTGGCGTTCGGCGTCGACGAGGAGCACGGTGGTGTCCACGCTGGCGACGATCTCGGCCAGGACCGGGGCGCTCATCCCGTCGTAGAGGTTGACCACCCGGGCGCCGGCCAGGCCCGCGGCGTAGCGGGCGCTGAGGGCCTCGGCGGTGTTGCCGGTGAGCAGGGTGACGGTCGAGCCGCGGGTGATGCCGCGGGCGAGCAGCTCGTGGGCGAGGCGGTAGGTGGCGGCGGCGAAGTCGCCGGCGGTGATCTCGACCCGGTCGGCGGTGGTGATGGCACGCCGGTGCGGGTGGGAGGCGAGCGAACGGAGGATCAGGGCGGGTGCGCTGACGAACTCCTGGTCACTCAGGGCGACTGCGTCCTTGTAGTTTGCAACCATGTCGTCAGGCTAACTCCACCCCCCACCCCCTACCGGCGAGTTTTGGCCATGCCCGGTCAGAACGTCGTTGGTTGACGAAGGACCAGCTCGGCGAGCGGCCCCCAGTACTCTTCGGGCCGGCGGGCCCGGCGGATTGCCGGGCCCATCGGTTCTGTCAGACGCGCCCTAACGGTCCGCGGTGAGCTTGCCGGCCGTGCCCCAGTTGTCCGGCTGGTACTCGTTGACGAACACGAACACGCTCTCGGCGGGGACGCCGAGGGTGTCCACGAAGGCCTCGGTGACCTTCTCGACCAGCTCGCGCTTCTGCTCGACGCTGCGCGGGCCCTGCTGGATGGTGACGATCGGCATCTTCGGCTCCTGACCGGGTGTCCTGCCCGGCTGTTCCGCCGGGCTGTTCCGCCGGGTTCTCCGGCTGGGAACAGTCCACCGGATCGGGCCCGCCCGCACCCAGACCCGAATCGCTCTGGCAGCGATCACGAATCCTGATCGTCCCGGGCCAGGGGCGTGCGGCAGGCCTCCAGGAGCAGTCGGGGCGGTGGGGCGGAGCGCCGTACGGCGACCGAGGTGGTCAGGGCCAGCGGGGTGCGGCAGCGGCGGAAGGCCACCCGGTGGGTGTTCACCGACCGGGCGTTGGCGGCGTACACCACCGTCCACATCGGGGTGCCGGTGCCGATCGAGGCCAGGGTGTCCTGCAGGGCGCCGTGCGGCGGGCCGAGGACGGGCCGGAAGCCGGCCCGCGCGCAGGCGTCCAGTACCAGGTCCACCAGCGCCGGGTGGTTGCCGTGTTCGGTCAACCGCAGTGGCAGGTCGGCGAGTTCGGCGAGATCGACGTCGGGTCGGGCGGCCAGCGGGTGCCGGGCGGGCAGGGCGAGCACCAACTCGTCCTCCCAGACCGGCAGGAAGTGCAGGTCCGGGCTGTGCTCGGCGATCGCGCCGCGGACGAAGGCGGCGTCCAGGCGGCCGTCCGAGAGCCGGGCCAGCCGCTCCCGCACCGGGGCGGAGTGCAGTTCGACGCGTACGCCGGGGGCCCGTTGCTGGTAGGTCTCCAGGATCAGGTCGAGCCGCTCGGCGAGCCCGGTGACGGTGCCCAGTCGCAGCACGGCGGGCGCGGCCAGGTCGGCGGCGAGCGCGCGGGCCGCGTCCTCGGCCGCCAGGACGTTGCGGGCGGCGGGCAGGAAGCGCTCCCCGGCCGGGGTCAGCCGGACGTACCGGGGCGAGCGGTCGAACAGCTCGACCTTCAACTCCCGCTCCAGCCGCCGGACCTGCTGGCTCACCGCCGGTTGCCCGAGCAGCAGCCGCTCGGCGGCCCGGCCGAAGTGCAGCTCCTCGGCGACGGCGACGAAGCAGCGCAGCTGCCGTAGCTCCATGCGGTCCCCCTGCTCGATCGTTCGACGGGCCCATCGTCGCAGGCCGGGGGGGTCGGGCCAGGCCGGACCGCGGGCGCCGCCCCGCCGCGGGCGGCCCCCCTTCGTCGCTCTGACCTGGTCGGAGGCACCCCTGAAGATGGTCTATAGTTAACCCATCACCCAGATGCGCGGGTGGCGGAATAGGCAGACGCGCTGGATTCAGGTTCCAGTGCCCGAAAGGGCGTGGGGGTTCAACTCCCCCCTCGCGCACAGCGAACGGCCGGTCGATCTTCGGATCGACCGGCCGTTTTGTTTGCGGCTCCCGCGCGGGCTCCCGTACGGGCTCCTGTCGGAGTGGGGTGGCACACTCCCCGGCATGAAGATGATCGAAGCGATCGAAGCGGTTCTGAAGGCGAACGGTTCGGAGGACGATCCGGGCTTCCTGGGGGAGTTCACGCTGGCGGGGCGCCTGTCGAGCCGCGGGGAGATCGCGGTGTGCGGGCTCGACGGCGGGGAGTACTTCACCTTCGACGACATCGCCGACGGGCTGCACGAGGTGTACCTGGCGTACGACTGGGACGACGAGCGGGGCGCCACCGTCTCCGCGGTCGCGCTGGTCGCCGGCGGTACCGCCCCGGAGGCGCTGGTGGAGGCGAGCTGGGAGGAGGCGTCGGACGACGTCAACATGCTGAGTGAGGACGCCTCGGCGATCCACTCCAGCACCCCGGACAGCCTGGCGATCGGCGGGGCCCTCCGGCGGACCGCCGGGTTCGCGGACGCGGAGGACCCCGTGGCCCGGGCCGTGGCCGAGTTCGCCGCGCAGCAGGAGGCGGGCTCCCGGACGCCGGTGCTCGATGTCGTCGTCGACCCGGAGAGCGGCGCCAACAGCCTGGTCTTCCCGACCTGTGACTTCACGGCGAACAGCATCCTGGTCGGTCGGGACGGCAACGGTGCGGGGGTCGGGATCTTCTGGTCCAACTTCGACGGGTGAGGTCCCCCAGGGGCCGGGGGCCGGGGCCGGGGATAGCCGTCGGGGGGCCGGGGCCGGGGGACAGTCGTCCGGGCGGTCCGGGTCAGTGGCAGAGGGCCGTGTCCACGACGTCCTCCAGGTGCCGGGTGACCGCGTCGTCCGCCGGGATGCTGGTCACGGTGATGTCGGCGGCGCGGCCGTCGTCCGTCGCGCCGCCGCGGGACTCGTAGCCCGGGATGTCGCCGCCGTGGCCCCAGTAGACGCCGCCGCAGGACAGCGGCCGGCTGATGATCCCCAGCCCGTAGCCGGCGCCGGTGTCGCCGATGGGGACGGTGGTGCGCATCTGGGCGAGGAGGTCCGGGGAGAGCAGCCGGCCGCCCAGCAGGGCGGTGAAGAACCGGTTCAGGTCGGAGTCGGTGGAGGTCATCTGACCCGCCGCCCAGCCCGCGGAGGGGTCCAGCTCGGTGGTGTCGATCAGCGGGCCGCCCGGCTTCTCCTGGCGGTAGCCGCTGGGGTGGGCCTCCCGGATGCCGCGGTCCCCGGTGGCGGGGAAGTAGGTGTGGCGCAGGCCGATGCGCTGGATGATCCGCCGGTCGATCTCCTCGGCGAGCGGCCGGCCGGTGACCTTCTGGATGATCAGGCCGACCAGCACGTAGTTGGTGCTGCTGTACTTGAACCCCTTCCCGGGGGCGAAGTAGGCCGGGTGCCGGAAGGCCAGGTCCAGCAGCTCGCGCGGCTCGAAGTACCGCTGCTGCATGACGGATTCGTCGATGTCCCCCTCGTAGTCGGGGAGCCCGCTGGTGTGCTGGAGGAGCTGGCGGAGGGTGATCTGGCTCCCGTCGATGCCGTCTCCGCGCACGATGCCGGGAAGGTAGGTCTCGACGTGCTCGTCCAGCTTGACCTTTCCCTCGCCGACCAGTTGCAGGGCGACGACGGCGGTGAAGGTCTTGGTGTTGCTGCCGATCCGCACCTGGCCGTCCTCGGGCACCTTCGCGCCGGTGGCCAGGTTGCCGACCCCCGCCGTGTAGTCGCGGGTGCGGCCCGTACGGTCCTGGACGCTCGCCAGTGCGGCGGGCAGGCCGTCGGAGCGCACCAGGGCGTTCAGGCCCTGCTGGACGGTGTTCGGTTTGGCGGCGACGGCCGTCGCGGGGGCCAGGGCGCCGGCCGTGATGAGGCCGAGGACCACCGCGGCGGACACGCCCCGCCGCCGGGAGGAACGGGGCTTCTGCTGGGTCAGGTCACGCATGGGTCGACTCCTGTGGATTCGTCGGCTGTGGGTCCGCCGGTTGTGGGTCCGCCGGTCGGGGGCTCGCCGGTTGGGACTCGCCGGTTGTGGATTCGCCGGTGAGCAAGTGACTCGATCCTGGGCGCCGGTGCCCCCGGCGCACATCGCGGAAAGGCGGGAAAACGCGCTCCCCCGATCGGGGGAGGCCCCCGCTGACCTGCCCGGACATACTGGCGGACATGATCAGAGCACTTCGGCCGCTGCTCCGCGGCTCCACGTACACGGGCGCACTGTTCGCCTACTGCGGCGCGCTGGCGAGCCTTCCGCTGCTGCCGTTCGCCGCCCTGCCGGCGCTCGGCTGGGCGTCGGCTCCGTACCTGGTGCGGTTCGCCCTGACCCTGCTGCTCTGGACGGTGCTGACCGGTCTGCTCGGGCTGGCCCGCACCACCCGGCGCGCCCTGGTCGCGTCCGCCCGTCGAATGCTGGGGGTGCCGCTGCCGGCGGCCGCCGCCGGGCGCCGGCCGTCCGGGGCCGACCGCTGGCGGACGCCGGCCTGGCTGGTGCTGCAGGTGGCACTGGGGTGGACGGGCGCGCTGGCGAGCGGGGTGCTGCTGCTCATGGGCCTCTCCCTGCCGTTCGGCCGGCTCGGCGGTGAGGCGCGGTTCAGCCTGTTCGGCTGGTCGGTGGAGACGCCGGACGGCTGGTGGAGCTGCCTGCCGGCGGTCGTCTGCGTGCTGCTGGCGGTGACCGGCTGCGCGGTGGTGACGGGGGTCCTGCGCTGGGCGGCGCCGCGGCTGCTCGGACCGTCCGCCGCCGAGCGGCTCGCGCTGGCCGCCGAACGGGAACTGGCGCTGGCCGAACGCAACCGGCTCGCCCACGAGTTGCACGACTCCATCGGGCACACCCTGACGGCGGCCACCATCCAGGCCGCGGTGGCGGGCGAGGTGCTCGCCGACGATCCGGCGGCGGCGCGGGCCGCCATGCGCAGCATCGAGGAGTCCACCCGGGCCGCGCTGGAGGACCTGGACTACGTGCTCGGTGTGCTGCGCGAGGAGGACGCGGCCACGGCACCCACCCGGACCCTCGCCGATCTGCCCGAACTGCTGGACCGGCTGCGCCACGCGGGCGCCGTGGTGGACCCGGACCTCGCCGGCGACCTCGCCCAGGTGCCGGGGACGCTCTCCCGGGCGGCGTACCGGATCCTTCAGGAAGGACTGACCAACGCCCTGCGGCACGGGACCGGCGGCCCGATCGAGGTCGGTGTGGTGGCGGCGCCGGACGTGCTGGAGCTGCGGGTGGTCAACCGGACCGGAACCGGAACCGGAACCGGCCCCGGCGCCTTCCCGACCTCCGGGCACGGCCTGCCCGGGCTGGCCGAGCGGGTACGACTGCTGCACGGCGAGTTCGCGGCCGGGCCGGACGGGGCCGAGCGCTGGAAGCTGGCGGTCCGGCTGCCGGTCCGGGCGACGGTGTGAGCACCGCGTCCGGTGCCCCCGTCACGCTGCTGATCGCGGACGACGACGAAGTCACCCGCAGCGGCCTGCGCACCCTGCTCTCCGTCCAGCCGGGGATCGAGGTGGTCGGGGAGGCCGCCGACGGCGTCGACGCGGTCGAGCAGGCGCTGCGACTGCGTCCGGACGTCGTCCTGATGGATGTGCGGATGCCGCGCCGCAACGGGATCGAGGCCACCCGGCAGCTGCTGGCGGAGTCCGCCGAGCCGCCGAGGGTCGTGGTGATCACCACCTTCGAGAACGACGGCTACGTCACCGCCGCGCTCAGCGCCGGGGCCAGCGGCTTCGTGCTCAAGCGGCTGCCGGTCCGGCAGATCGCCGAGGCGGTACGGGTGGTGGCGGCGGGGGAGGCGATCCTGTTCCCGGCCGCGCTGCGCCGGATGGTCGCCGCCCGCCCGCTGGACTCCGCCGAGGCGCTGCCCCGGGCGGCGCTGACCGGGCGCGAGGAGGAGGTGCTGCGGCTGATGGCCACCGGGTTGTCCAACCCGGAGATCGCCGAGACGCTGACGGTGAGCCAGGAGACGGTGAAGACCCACGTCGGGAACGTGCTGACCAAGCTCGGGGCGCAGAACCGGACCCACGCGGTGGTGATCGCGTACGAGTCGGGACTGGTGGTGCCGGGGTTCACGGGCTGAGCCGGCTTCCCCGGCCGACCCGGGCCGCCACCAGGAGCCAGGAAGCAGGAGCCAGGAGTCAGGAGGTGGAAGGCAGGAGCCAGGAGGCAGGCCTTAGGCTGGGCCGGTCGGCCGGACACGCCTGGGGGAGGGAACGGCACGTGACCCTGTCGGAACACGATCCGCGCGAGATCGGCGGGTACCTCCTGGAGGGCCGGCTCGGGGCGGGCGGCATGGGCGTGGTCTACCGCGCCCGGTCAGTCTCCGGCCGCCAGGTGGCGGTCAAGGTCATCCGGCCCGAACTGGCCGCCGACGCGGAGTTCCGGGCCCGGTTCCGGCAGGAGGTCACGGCCGCCCGCAAGGTCAGCGGCGCCTTCACCGCGCCCGTCCTCGACGCGGACCCCGACGCCCCGGCCCCCTGGCTGGCCACCCTCTTCATCCCCGGTCCCTCCCTGGGCGAACGCATCGCCGGGCAGGGCCCGTTGACCCCGCCCGAGGTCCGCCGCCTGGCCGCCGGACTGGCCGAGGCGCTCCAGGAGATCCACCGCGTCGGGCTGGTGCACCGCGACCTCAAGCCCGGCAACGTGCTGCTCGCCGAGGACGGCCCGCGCGTCATCGACTTCGGGATCGCCCGCAGCGCCGGCGAGACCCAGCTCACCAGCACCGGGGTCGCCGTCGGCACCCCGCCGTTCATGGCGCCCGAACAGTTCCGCAGCGGTACGGCGACGACCGCCACCGATGTGTTCGCCCTCGGCTCGGTCCTCGCCTTCGCGGCCACCGGGCGCGGCCCGTTCGGCGCCGACTCCTCGCACGCGGTGGGCTTCCGGGTGGTCTACGAGGAGCCGGACCTCGCCGGGCTGGCGCCGGAGCTGCTCCCGCTGATCACCGGCTGCCTGGCCAAGGATCCGGAGCAACGGCCCACGGTGGAGGGGCTGTTGAGGATCATCGCGGAGAGTGCGCGGGAGCGGACGGTCCGGCTGCGGACGGGGCCGGTGGCTCCGGCTGCTGTGCCGGCTCCTGCACCGGTCGTACCGGCTGCCCCGGCGATTCCGACGCCGACGGCCGCCAACCCGGTCGCCCCGACGCCGGAGCAGCCGCCGGTGCCGCCGGCCGTCCCGCCGCACCTCCCGCCGTCCCCCGCCGACGAACCGGGCCCCCGCCCGCGCCGGGCCCTGCTGATCGGCTCGGCGCTGGCCGCCGTCGTGGTCGCCGCGGCGGGCACGCTCGGTTATCTGGTCTGGCACGACCGGGGGCCGAGTACCGGGCAGTCCGGGCAGGCCGGGCAGGCCGGCCCGTCCGCAGCCGCCACGGGCCTCGCCTGCGCCCCTGCCGACACGGCCGACACGGCGGTCGTCGGCTCGGACGGGATGGAGGCCGACCTGGTCAAGAAGTGGACGGCGGACTTCGGCAAGGCCTGCCCGAGCAACCGGCTCAGCTACCGGGCCCCGCTCGTCGGAGACCCGAACAACCCGTACAGCAACACCAACGTGGCCGACTTCGCCGCCGGCCGCCTCGAGGCCGCCACCGTCGATGAGGAGGCGCCCGACAGCCAACTGGGTACGTTCGGCAGGCATTGCGTCTCGGGACAGATGTCCCAAGTCCCGGTCGCGGTGCTGCCGGTCGCGGTCGTCTTCAACGTGCCGGGGGTGACGGATCTGGTGTTCGACGCACCGACGCTCGCCAAGATCTTCCGGGGCCAGATCCGGACCTGGAACGATCCGGCGATCAGGGCACTCAACCCGGCCACCGTGCTGCCCGGTTCATCGATCGACGTACGGGTCCCGACCGGCCTGTCCTGGTCCGCCTTCGTCTTCGCCCACTATCTCGGCAAGGCGGCACCCGCCGACTGGCCGTTCGATTCGGGCCCGGTCTGGGACTCCGGGGAGAAGACCGGGGCCGGCGCGACCGAAGCGGGCATCCCCGGTGCCATCGCGGGAGCCATGGGGTCGATCGGCTTCGTGCCGCTGAAGGACGTCGGCAGCCTCCACACGGCCCGGGTGCGGACCGGTGACGGCGACGTCGCCCCGAGCACCCCGGGCGCCAACGCGATGGCCGCGACCGGCACCGTGGCGGCCTCGGGCAGCAGGCTCTCGGTCGAGCTCGACTACCAGAAGCCGGTCAAGTCCGGTTACCCCGTGGTCGGTTTCGGCTACCTCGACTTCTGCGGGAGCGGTGGGGGCGCCGCCGTCATGGCGAGTTTCGCCTCCTACGCGGTCAGCGCGCCGGGCCAGGCGACGGGCGAGTCGCTGAAGTACGGCGCGTTGCCCCCGGCGATGACCCAGCAGGTGCAGGGCGTGCTGACCGCGCTGCGGTCCAAGTAGGGCCGCCCACTCGCCCGACCGTCCGTCGCTGCCTGCCGCCTGCTGCCTGCTGCCCGGTGCCCGGTGCCCGGTGCCGGTCAGAGGCTGCGGGCGGTGATGTCGCCGTTCGAGGTGGTGGCGCGGATCCGCAGCTCCGCACTGCCCCCGTTCCGGAGCGAGTCGGCGATCCGGCCGTGGCCGGTGCCGGCGTCCAGGGTGGCGGAGACGCCCGCGGCGGCGGCGACGGTGATGCTGCCGGACTGGGTGCTCAGCACCACCGCGCCGGGCCCGGCCTCGGCTATCCGGATGTCACCACGCGAAGTGCTGATGTCCGCCGTGCCGTTGATCCGGCCGACCTCGATGTCCCCGTCGACCGCGGTGAGGCGCAGGCCCGCGGCCTCGTCGACGCTGATCCGGCGGTACGCGCCCCGGTAGTCGACGTCGCCGAGTCGGCCGGCGGTGCGCAGCTCGGTGCTCTCCGTCCGGGCCTCGACCCGGGAGCCGGCGGGCAGCTGGACGGTGACCTCCAGCGCGCCGGGGCCGAGCAGCGCGTTCCCGGGGGCGGCGGTGTGGATCCGCAGCACGCCGTCGGCGTACTCGACGACGGCCTGCTCGGCGGTCTCCACGTCCCGCTTCTTGGCGGGGTCGGCGGGCCGCACCTCGACCACGGTGTCGGTGCGCTCGGAGGCGGCGAACCGGACGCGCCCGGCGGGGACGTCGAGGATGGCGGTGATCGCGGCGGGGGTGTCGAACTTCTGCATGATGCTCTCCTCGGTCTGCGGCGCGGGCCCCTGCGGCCCGTCGTTTCTGACAGTGGAAACGCTACGTTGCATTCGGTGAAGTGGCAACCGGTGAGCTGCCGTGAATCTGGATAGCAGCACGTAGATGACGGTAAATCATTGCAATGTGCTGGAGCGTAATGCAATGCCCCGACGAGGCATCGTTGCAATGGAATGGGAGTGAATGCTATGCCCGAGCCCATTCCGCCCGGCTCCCCGCCCCCCACCCCCACTCCCGGCCCCGGCCCCGGAAAACGGAACGCGCGCCCGGTCGCGATCGACCGGGCGCGCGGGGGTCCGCCGGGGCGTCTACTGCTCGACCCGGACCTTGTCGGCCTGCAGGCCCTTCTGTCCCTGGGTGACCTCGAAGGAGACCTTCTGGCCCTCCACCAGGGACTTGAAGCCGGTCGACTCGATCGACCGGAAATGCACGAACAGGTCGGGGCCGGACTCCGGGCTGATGAACCCGTAGCCCTTCTCGTCGTTGAACCACTTCACGGTGCCGTTCTGGCGCTCGGCCATGCCTACTCCTCGGGGTCGGATCACGGTGACCTCGCGTGATCTTCTCACGCAGGGCGCTCGGGCCGATACGAGGCGTAGTCGGCGCGCTGCGGTCGGCCGACGGGGAGGGGCTCCCGTCCGGGTGGGTGAGGGGCGCGGCGCCGACGTGACGGCTGGTCAGGGCCGGCCAGGGTGGGGCGACGTGGGCCCCGGGCTGCGCGACCACGCGCCGTCACCCCCTCGGGTCGATCGGGGTGAGGGTGCCGAGCCGGTCCTCGATGTGCTGGGCGGCGGCCAGGCAGAGGTCCTCGCGGAACGGGCGTCCGACGAGCTGCACCCCGGCGGGCAGGCCGTCGGCGTCCAGCCCGGTGGGGACGGCGACGGCCGGGACGCCGACGAAGCTGGTGACCGAGCAGAGCCGCATGGCCATGGCGACCCGGTCCCGTCCGGCCTGGTCCCGGGACTCCAGGCCGGGTTCGACCGGCGGCTCGGTGAAGACCGGGCCGAGCAGCAGCGGGTGCTCCGTCAGGAACTCCGTCCAGGAGCGGCGGACGTTCATCCAGGTGCTCATCAGCCGGATCAGCCCGGTGGCATCGGCGGGCGGGGCGCTGCGCATGGTCAGCTCGATGAAGCGGTCCCCGCCCTCGCCCAGCAGCTGCCGCACGGTGGGCCAGCTCGGGGCGAACTCGGTGACGGCGAGCCGGTGGTAGGTCTCCAGTGCCTCGTCGAGCCGGGGCACGTCGGGCACCTCCTCCACCTCGTAGCCGGCGTCGCGCAGCGCCGCCGCGGCGGCCTCGACCGCCCGGCGGACGGCCGGGTGGACGCCGTGGCCGCCCGGGTCGGCGACCACGGCGACCCGTGGCGGGCCCCCGAGCGGCTCGCCGTACAGCGGGGCGGGGACGGTGCGGGGGTCGCGCGGGTCGGGGCCGGCCAGGGTCTCGTAGGCGAGCCGGAGGTCGGCCACCGTCCGGGCCAACGGGCCGTCGGTGACCAGGACTTGGGAGGCCGGGCCGGGATCGTCCGGGCCCAGCATGCGCTGGTCGGCGGCGAACCGGCCGGTGGTCGGTGTGAGCGCGGCGACCCCGCAGAACGCGGCCGGGATGCGGACCGAGCCGCCGGAGTCGTCGCCGAGGCCGAGCGGGGCCATGCCGGTGGCCACTGCCACGCCGTCCCCGCCGCTGGAGCCGCCGGGTGTACGGGTGGCGTCCCAGGGGTTGCGGGTGTCGCCGTACAGCTCGCTGCGGGTGTGCATCCCGGCCAGGATCAGGGTCGGCATGTTGCTGTGCCCGATCGGGATCGCCCCGGCGTCGCGCAACCGGGCCACCGGGATGGCGTCGGTGGGGGCGGTGAGGTCGCGGAAGCGCGGGGTGCCGAAGGTGGTCGGGACGCCCTCGACGCGGATGCACTCCTTGACCGTGAACGGCACTCCGGCGAGCGGGCCGAGCCGCTCGCCGGCGGCGCGGGCGCGGTCGGTCTCCCGGGCGGCGGCGCGGGCGCGGTCGGCGAGGAGCTGGGTGACGGCGTTGGCCCGCGGGTTGACCTCGGCGATGCGGTCGAGATGGGAGTCCACCACCTCGCGGGCGGACACCTCGCCGCTGTGGACGGCGGCGGCGATGGCGAAGGCGGGGAGTTTCCACATGGGTCCTCCTGATGGGTTCGGAGTTCCGGGCTCTGGGTTCTGATGCGCTTGCATCGGAACCATAGTGGGCGAGCCGATACGCTTGCATCGGAATAAGCCGGAGCAAGGAAGGGAGGCGGGTGGCGGATGCCCAAGCAGGTCGACCACGAGGAACGGCGTCGGCACATCGCCGAAGCGGTGTGCGCGCTGATCGACGCCCAGGGGCTGGAGGGCGTTACCCTGCGGGACGTCGCCACCCGGGCCGACGTCTCCATGGGCGCCGTCCAGCGCTGCTTCCGCAGCAAGGAGGAGATGCTCCGGTTCGCCCTCGCCCACATCGGCGAACGCTTCACCGCACGGGTCCACCACCGGGTCCTGGCCGGCCCGGCCCAGTCCGCCGCGAGTACCGTCGGGCACGTCGCCGCCGAAGTCGCCCTGCTCCGCGAGGAACACCGCGCCGAAGCCCGGATCTGGCTCGCCTTCCTCGCCGCCGCCGCCGTCAACCCGGCCCTGGCCGCCGGCCTCCGCACCGGCTACGCGGACCTCGAAGGACTGCTCGCCCGGCTCGTCGCCGAGGCCGCCCCCGACCTCGACGCCCGGCGCGAGGCCCGTACCCTGCTCGCCCTCACCGACGGGCTCACCGCCCATGTCCTCATCGGTCACCGGACGGAGGCGGAGGCCGAGGAACTCCTCCACGCCCACCTCGCGGGGCTGTGGGAGCGGGTGGCCTAGGCCCTGACCGGCCGATCCTGCCGCGGGCTGATCCGCCGAGATCGGCCGGACAGGATCTGGATATCTCCGTTGCCAGGGAGGGGCGTTGCGGCGAGGATCCTGTTCGTGTCCGACTCCCGGCCCGAACTGACGCCCTATCCGAAGATCCCCGCGAAGGGGCGCCCCGGCCCACCCGGCAGCCGTGAGTGGATCGCGGCCGAGAAGGTGCACGGCGCGCACTTCGCCGTGGTCTGCGACGGGAGCTCCGTACGGGCCGCCAAGCGGCGCGACCTGCTCGGCGACGAGGACCTCGACGCCTTCTTCGGCGTCAGCCGGATCTGGCCGCAACTCCGGGTCGCCGCCGGGCGCTTCGCGGCGGTCGTGCTGCTGGAACACCCGGGCGCCGTCGTCACCGTGTACGGCGAGCTGGCCGGCGGCCGCTACCCGCACCCCGAGGTGCCCGCCGCCGACGGCGTCGAACCCGTCCAGACCGGCGTCTGGTACGCCCCGGGGCTGCGCTGGCTGCCCTTCGACGCCACGGTGGAGACGGACGAGGGCCGATGGTGGATCCCCGACCGCGAACTCCGGTCCGCGGCCGCCACCGCCGGGCTCACCTGCGTACCCCTGCTCGGGCGCGGCACCCTGAACGCCCTCCAGGACCTGCCCGTCGCCTTCCCCACCCGGGTGCCCGCCCTGTTCGGCCTGCCCGAACTGCCCGACAACCGCGCCGAGGGGTACGTCCTCAAGCCCGCCGGCGCCTGGCACGAGTCGGCGGCCGCCCGGCCGGTGATCAAGGTCAAGCAGCAGGCCTTCGCCGAGGACGAGCGCTACGACGGCGCCCGCCCCTACCTCCCCCCTCCCGAGGGCGCGGCCGGCGTCCCCGGCTGGCTCCTGGTCCAGGCCTCCGCGCTGCTCACCCCCGCCCGCGCCGCGGCGGCCGTCAGCAAGCTCGGCCCCCGCACCCCCGCGGCCGCAGTGGCCGCCGAGATCGCCCAGGACGTCACCGACGAACTCGCCGAAGCCCTCGGCGGCCTGGAGCCCCCCGTGCTCACCGCCCTCCACCGCGCCCTCGCCCCCGGCGCGCTCTCCCTCGCCGCCTTCGACGCCGCGGACCGGCACGGCCGCTGACTCCGCGTGGGTTCGGCGCCGCGCAGGGGGTTCTCGGGGACCGGCTCTTATTGTACTGTCCGTCTAATAAGCGGGTGAGCGGGAACCCGCAGGGGCAGGCACCAGGAGGCAGCCATGGCTCTCACCCGGCAGGCGGCGGCGGATCACGGTCACACGGCGGCCGACGACGACGTCTCGAAGCGGCTGCTGGAGTCGGCCGCCACCCTCTCCTACGACCCGATGACCGAGATCGACTGGGACGCCCCGCTCCCGGCGGAGCACTACGGCCTCAACCCCGAGTGGAGCACCCTCTACGGCACCCGGTTGTGGGACGAGATGACCGAGCAGCAGCGGGTCACCCTCACCCGGCACGAGGTCTGCTCGATCATGAACACCGGCATCTGGTTCGAGATGATCCTCCAGCAGATGGTGCTGCGCGACCAATACCTCAAGAACCCGGCCAACGCCGAGTTCCAGTTCGCGCTCACCGAGATCGCCGACGAGTGCCGCCACTCGATCATGTTCGCCCGCGCCTGCCAGAAGATGGGCGTCCCCGCCTACCGCCCCAACAAGGTGATCGCCCAGGCCGGGCGTGCCTTCAAGGCGCTCGCCAAGGGCGAACTCGCCTACGGCGGCATCCTGGTGGCCGAGGAGGTGCTGGACGTCATGCAGCGCGACTGGATGCGCGGCGAGAACGTCCTGGAGATCGTCCGCGGCACCTCCCGGATCCACGTGGTCGAGGAGTCGCGGCACATGAAGTTCGCCCGGCAGGAGATCCGCGAGCGGGTGCGCCACGCGAGCCCGGCCCGCCGCCGCACCTCGGCCACCGGCATCGCGATCGGCGCGTACGTCATCGTCAGCAGCATGGTGCACCCGGGCGTCTACAAGGCCGCCGGGCTGGACGTCGCGCGGGCCCTCGACGAGGTGCGGGGCAACGAGCACCGCAAGGCGATGATGCGCAACAGCTCCCGGCACCTGATGGCGTTCCTCGCCGAGACCGGGCTGATCACCAGCCGTGCGGCGGCGGTCTACCGCCGCGTGCACATGCTCTGACGGACCACCATCTCCAGCGAGGACGAGGACTCACCCCCGGCCATGGCCTACGCGATCACCCGGACCTGCTGCAACGACGCCTCGTGCGTGTCCGTCTGCCCGGTCAACTGCATCCACCCGACCCCGGACGAACCGGAGTTCGGCACCACCGACCTGCTGTACATCGACCCGCAGGCGTGCATCGACTGCGGCGCCTGCGCGGACGCCTGCCCGGTCGACGCGGTGTTCCCGGTCGACCGGCTGCGCGGGCCGGACGTCGTCTTCGGCGACCTCAACCGCGACTGGTACCGCGACCACCCCAACGACCACGCCTGGGGCGCGCCCAGCTTCCCGCGCAGTCTGCCGGGCGAGGTGGGCACCCTGCGGATCGCCGTGGTCGGCACCGGGCCCTCCGCCGGGTACACCGCGCAGGAGCTGCTGCGCTGCACCGGCGCCGAACTCACCATGATCGACCGGCTGCCGGTCACCGGCGGCCTGCTGCGGCACGGCGTCGCGCCCGACCACCAGTCCACCAAGCGGATCGCGGAGAGCTTCGCGAGCGTCTTCCACGACCCGCGGCTGCGGATGCACCTCAACCTGGAGGTCGGCACCGACGTCAGCCACCGGGAACTGGTCGCGCACCACCACGCGGTGGTCTACGCGGTCGGCGCGGCCGCCGACCGGCGGCTCGGCGTGCCCGGCGAGGACCTGCCCGGCAGCGTGCCCGCGACCTCCTTCGTCGGCTGGTACAACGCCGACCCGACGGTGCCGGCCGACGCCGTGGAACTGTCCGCCGAGCGGGTGGTGGTGGTCGGCAACGGCAACGTCGCGGTGGACATCGCCCGCATCCTGCTCACCGACCCGGACCGGCTCGCCGTCACCGACATCGCCGACCACGCCCTGGCCGCGCTGCGACGCAGCCGGGTGCGGGAGGTCGTGCTGCTGGCCCGGCGCGGGCCCGAGCAGGCCGCCTGGAGCACCCCCGAGTTCCTGGCGCTGCGCCGACTGCCGGGCGTCGAGCTGGTGGTCGAGGACCACCCGCGGGTGCGGGCCGCGATCGAGGCGGCCGCACCGGACTCCCGGGCCGCGCTGCTCGCCGACCTGCCGCTGGTGCGCCACGACGCGGCCGCGGCACCCGGGCCGGGGCGGCGGATCGTGCTGCGCTTCCTGTCGACGCCGGTCGAGCTGGCCGGGGAGCGGGGCCGGGTCTCGGGGCTGACCGTCGAGCGGACGATGCTGACCGGGGAAGGTGAGCCCGGCGGTTCGACGGGGGAGCGCGAGACCCTGCGCGCCGGACTGGTGGTGCGCTCCATCGGGCACCGGGGCGTGCCGGTGCCCGGACTGCCGTTCGACGAGCGGACCGGGACGGTCGCCCAACGCGGCGGACGGGTGGTCGACCCGGCCACCGGCCGGGCGCTGCCCGGCGCGTACGTGGTCGGCTGGGCCAAGCGCGGGCCGTCCGGCGGGATCGGCGCCAACCGGGCCTGCGCGCGGGAGACGGTGGACGCCCTGATGGACGACGCGGAGGCCCGGGCGCTGCCGGTGCCCACGGCGGGACAGGCGGAGTTCGAGCGGCTGGTGCGGCAGCGCCGGCCGGACGCGGTGGGGCTGCGGGAACTGCGCGCGGTGGACCGGGCGGAGCGCGAGCGGGGCGCGGCGCAGGGGCGGCCACGGGTGAAGCTGGCGACGGTCGCGGAGCTGCTGGCGGCGGGCCGGCGGCGCTGAGGCGGGGCTTCAGTGTGTCGGACGGCCCGCGTGGGGTGGACGCGCGGGCCGTCCGGTTGACGCGGCCGTGACCCGGGGCCCCTGGGGCGCGTTGGGCGGATGTGAGCAGTTTTGGGGTGATGCCGGCTTCCTGGCTTTGGCCGGCCGAAGAAACGATCCTGCCAGGCGCGGGGCGCCCTCCGGAACCTGGCCCTGGCCCGGAACCGGAACCGGACCCGGTGCCCGACCCCGGGGTGCCCATCTACGCCGAACTGGCCCGCCGCTGGCAGTCGGAGGGGCGGACGGTGCCCGGGCTGCCCGACCCCGTCTGGGAGTCGCTGGCCGCCCCCGCACCGTCTCCGGCCTCGATGCCCTCGGCGCCCTCGATGCCAGCGACGCCCTCGATGCCCTCGGCGCCCTCGATCCCGGCGGCGCCCGCGACGCCCTCGATCCCGGCGACGCCCTCCGGATAGAACTGCCGCGCCCAGCGCCGGAACAGCCCGATCGAGCGCTCCCCGGGCACGAGCCGCGGCTGCGCCAGGTACCGCTTGTGCGCCAGCACCGGCCGGTCCTGCTTGATGATCCGCACCGCGGCCCGCAGCGCCACCCAGGAGGCGGCCCGGTCCACGGCCCTCGCCGACCCGACCCCCGGCACCGGCACGGTGCTGGTCACGGCGAAGCGCACCAGGGTGCGCCAGGGCGCGAGCGGCGTCGGCAGCACCCACACCCGCAGCGTGCTGCCCAGTTCCGGCAGTTCGGCGGTCAGCCGCATCAGCCCCAGCCCGGCCAGCACCACCGGCTGCTCCAGGCTCACCGCGCCCAGCCCGGGGAACCGGGTGGTGGTGCGCTGGTGGACGGTGAACAGCGGGCCGTCCGGCTCCGGCGGCGCCGTCTCCCGGGTGTCCAGGCCGTGCAGCACCGCCACGTGCCGGAAGTCCACGCTGTTCTCCAGCACCTCCTGCGGATGCGAGAGCACCTCCCCGCTCCACCAGGCCAGCGGCCGTACACCGACCGCCGGCGGCAGCTCCCAGCCGGGCGCGGCACCGTCCGGCCCGCCCCGCCAGACGAACAACGCGCTGTCCCGTTCGACCAGTCGGCGCTTCGTCAGTTCACCCCGGAACCGGGTGCCGTCCGGCGAGCCGGTGCAGGAGCCGTCCGGGGCGAAGGCGAAACCGTGGAACGGGCAGACCAACTCCTCACCCCGGACCCGCCCGCCCGCGCCGAAGTGCGCGCCCAGGTGAGGGCAGTGCGGCCCGATCGCGCGCACCGCGCCCCGCTGCGTCCGGTACAGCACCACGTCCTCGCCCATCAGCCGGGCCGTGCGCACCCGGCCGGGCGGCAGGTCGCGGGCCCGGCCGACGCAGAACCAGCCGCTCGGGTACGGCAGCGGGGCGGAGTGCTCGTCCATGACGGTGGTCACCTCGAAGGCTTGACGGCGGTGTGAACGTACCAAACGACGTACTCGCGGATGGCGTACATCTCCACCGTGGAGCGGAGGTTGAGCCACTTCGCCGGATCGCCGCAGCGGCGCAGCAGCTCCCACGGAACGCGGAAGCAGGCGTGTACGGCCTCGGTGAACGGCCGGTAGTACGCGGTCGCGTCCAGCGCCTCCTCGACCTCGAAGCCGGCCTCGGTGAGCAGCCGCGGCAGGTTGCCCGCGTGGTAGAACCGGGCGCCGTTCATCGACATCGCGTCCAGGTACGGTTCGAGCAACTCGCCTGCGGCTGACGGGAGTTCCTCCAGCGGGCCGGGGGCCATCGGGCCGAGCAGCACCAGTCGCCCGCCCGGGCGCAGCACTCGGTGGAACTCGGCCAGGGCGCGGGCCGGGCGGTAGGAGTGGACCAGCGTCTCCATCGAGTACGCCCCGTCGAACTCCTCGTCACCGAAGGGCAGTTCGTGGTAGTCGGCCCAGGAGAAGGCGGTTCGTCCGTCCAGCGCGGCCCGGGCGCTCAGCCGGCGGGCCTCGCTGAGGTGGAAGTCCAGCACGTCGACCCCGGTGACCATCAGCCCGAACCGCGCCGCCATCGCCCGCGCCACCACCCCCGCCCCGCAACCCGCGTCCAGCACCCGCGCGCCCACCGGCAGCGCCAGCTTGCGCCCGAGCACGTCCTCCAACTGCCGCTGGGCCCGCCACAGCCGCCACTTCGACTGCCCAGGCTCCGTCCACCCCCAGTGCCGGGCGTTGCGCCCCACCCGGCGGTAGAACCACCGGCTCCCCGGCCGCCCGTACACCCGGCGCAGCCCGGTGAGATCGAGTTCCTGAACGCCCATGCGGGAACGCTAGCCGCGCACCCGCTCCCCTTCCCGGTGCCGCCACGCGCGACTGGGCCGCCGGAACGGATCGTGCGCTCGTCGGACGGGGTGACCATCCGACCGGGGCCTCCCGCGGCCGCGCACGATCAGCGCACGGTCAGCCCCATCGCCGCGCCGATCCGGGAGGAGGATCGGGTGCGCGACCGGTTCAGGCCGCGCCCGCCGCGGCGCGCGGGAGGGGCTGCCCGTCCCGGCCGCGCAGGGCCAGGGCCGTCGGGAGCACCGCCGCCGTCAGGGCGATCGCCGCGCAGGCGGCGGCGAGTGCGCCCATCGCCGTCCAGGGCACCATCGCGGGGGTCGGGCCGACCAGGGCGGTCAGCGCGGCCCAGGAGCCGCCGACGCTGATGGCGGTGCCGAGCACGCCGAGCAGGGTGCCGGCGGCCACGCACATCAGGGTCTCCACGGCGACGGTGCGCAGCACCTGGCCCCGGGTGGCGCCGGCCAGGCGGAGCAGGGCGAGCTCCGGCCGGCGGTCGCTGACCGTCATCACCAGGGAGTTGGCCAGGGCGATCGCCGCGTAGCCGATGGCCAGGCCGAGGATCATCAACAGGGCGTCCCAGGCGGCCTGTTCGGTGCTGTCGGAGGCGGCCGACCAGACCTCCTCGGGGGTGCTGAGCCGGGCGCCCAGCCCGGTCACGGCGGTCCGCAGCGCGGCGGCGGCCTGCTGGGGGTCGGTGCCGGGCAGCACCCGCAGGTCGATCCGGCCGGCGAGGGCCGGGCCGCCGACGCCGCCGGGGCCGTTGACGCCGGTGGTGACGGCGTCCGGGCCGGTCACCCAGGCCTGGACGGTCTCGGCGCCGCTGCCGAGCAGGGCGGCGACCCGGAGGTTCCGGGGGGTGCCGTCGGCCAGCCGGACCGCGACCTGCCCGCCGACCCGGGGCGAGCCCGGCCAGGTGCGGCTGAGCGCGACCGAGCCGGGGCCGAGGTCGGCGAGCGAGCCCGCGACCACCGGCAGCCGGTCGACCTCGGCCAGTGCGGCCGGGTCCGCCGTGGCGGCGCTGAGCGGCACCAGGGCCTGGCCGGTCGGGTCGACGGCCATCAGTGAGGTCGGGGTGATGACCAGCGCCCGCACCCCGGGGACGGCCTGGACCCGCTCCACCACGGCCGAGTTCAGCCCGGGGGTGCCGGCCGGGCTGACCACCAGGTCGGCGGCGGACAGCTGGTGGCGGACCTCGCTGACCTGCGCGCGGTTGATGGTGTCGATGCTGCCGAGCAGGCACCCGGTGAAGGCGATCACCAGCACCACCGGGGTGGTGGTCGCCGCGGTGCGCCGGAAGGCGGTCAGCGAGCTCTGCCGGGCGGTGGCCCAGACGATGCCGCCGGCCTCCTCGGCGGGGCGCCCGCGCAGCCGGCCCACCAGTGCGGGCAGTGCGGTCAGCAGCCGGATCGCCGGCCCGGCCAGGACGGCCGCGAGCAGCACGCAGCCGGCCACGACGGCCAGCAGCAGGGCCAGCGAGTCGGCGGCGTTGGCCGCCGCGTCCGGCCAGGTGCGGGCCGTCAGCACCAGGGCGACGATGCCGCCGCCCAGTACCACCAGGCCGCTCACCCAGCGGAACACCAGCGCGCCGCGCGAGCGCCGCTCCACGTCCGCGTCCGCGAGCGCCTCGCCGGGGCTGATCAGCCCGGCCCTGAGCGAGGAGATCAGCACGCCGCCGATCGCGGTCAGCAGCCCGACGGCGCCCGCGACCAGCAGCCCCCACCAGGTGACCGGGACGGTGAACTCGGCGGGCACCATGCCGTGGTCGACCAGCCAGCGGCCGGCCGGCGCCGCCCCGGCCGCGCCCAGTCCGCACCCGGCGGCGGAGGCCAGCACGCCGACCACCAGCGCCTCCCGGTTGACCAGGGTGCGCAGTTGCCGACGGGTGGCGCCGATCAGCCGCAGCAGCGCGAGTTCGCGGCGGCGCTGGGCGATGGACAGCGCGAAGGTGCCGGCCACCACGAACACGGCGGTGCCGCTGGAGACCGCGGCGGACAGGCCGAGCGGGGTCTGCACGTCGTCCAGCCGGCTGCTGACCTCGGCGTGGTGCGGGTCGACCTGGCCGCGCTCGGCGCCGGTGAGCACCCGGGCGACGCTCGCGCCGCCGGCCACGTCGACGGCCCGGCGCACCGCGTCGACGGGGCCGAAGGCGGCCAGCACGCCGACGGCGGGGCAGTAGCGGGCGGCCTGGGCGTCGGTGAAGAAGACGGCGTGCTCGAAGGCCTCGGCCGCGGTGACGCCGGAGACCGTCGCGGTGTGCGGGCCGTCGGCGGTGACGTACCGGACCTGCCGGCCGACCAGCTCCGGGCTCCCGCCGCCGATCACGACCTGGTCGTCGGCCGCGGGGGCGGTGCCGGCGGTGAGCCGGTAGCCGCCCAGGGCCGCGCCGGACCAGGCGCGTCCGACCTGGCCGCGCGGGCCGTCGGCGAGCTGGGCGTAGAAGGTGTGGTCGGCGACGGTCGGGCCGGTCGCGGCGACGGCGGTGATCAGGGCGGCGGGCAGGCCCGGCTGGGCGGGGACCGGGGTGGGCTGGGGGTCGCCGCCGCTCGCGGGGGTGAAGTCCACGTTCAGGTCGGCGGTCACCAGGACCGGGGCCTGGGAGAAGCGCTGACGGCCCTGGTCGGGGACGTCGGCGGTGGCGGCGATGACCAGCAGCGAGGTGGCCATCAGGGCGACGCCGCAGGCCAGCGCGATGAAGCTGCCGATGAACGAGGCCCAGCGGAGCCGGACGGAGGCGAGCGCGAGGGTCAGCATGCGACGGCCTCCAGCGAACCGGCGTCCAGGGAGTCGGCGTCCAGCGAACCGGCCGCCGGCGAATCGGCGTCCAGCGCGTCGGCCGCCGGCGCACCGGCCTCCAGCGCGGTCATCCGGGCTGCGACCTGCTCGGCGGTGGGCCGCTCCAGCGAGCCCGCCAGTCGACCGTCCCGGAGGAAGAGCACCCGGTCCGCGTAGGAGGCGGCGACCGGATCGTGGGTGACCATGACCACCGCCCGGCCCGGGTCGTCGGCCGTCCCGCGCAGCAGGGCGAGCACCTCGCGGCCACTGGTGGAGTCCAGCGCGCCGGTCGGCTCGTCGGCGAGCAGCACGGCGGGGCGGGCGAACAGCGCCCGGGCGATGGCGACCCGCTGCTGCTGCCCGCCGGACAGCTCGGCCGGTCGGTGCCCGGCCCGGTCGGCGAGGCCCACGGCGGCCAGTGCGGCGGTCACCTCGGCCGGCGCGGGGCGGCGGCCGGAGAGCCGGGCCGGGAGCGCGACGTTCTGGGCCGCGGTCAGCGCGGGCAGCAGGTTGAAGGACTGGAAGACGAAGCCGATCCGCTCCCGGCGCAGCACGGTCAGCTCCTTGTCGCGCAGCCCGCCGAGGACGGTGCCGTCGACCCGCACTTCGCCGCCGTCGATGGCCTCCAGACCGGCCGCCGACCGCAGCAGGGTCGACTTGCCGGAGCCGGAGGGCCCCATGACGGCGGTGAAGGTGCCGAACGGGAACCCGATGGTCACGTCGTCGAGGCCGATGACGGGTTCGGGCCCGCGCCGGTAGGTCCGGCGGACGGAGCGGAGTTCGACGGCGAGGTCGGTGGCGTTCATGATCCCCATCCCACCGTCCGGGGCGGGGGTGGCTCAATGGCCAGGGGTTCACTTCCGGGGGTGTAGCTGGCTACACCCCCCCCGCGCCACCTGCGCCTCGGCCGCACCCCCTCGGACCACCCGGCCTCGGCTACACCCCCTCGCGCCACCTGCGCTTCAGCTGCTCCCAGCGCGCCGACTGCTCCGGCGTCAGGGCGCCGCGCAGCTCCGCCAGCTTCAGCAGCTGGGCCTCGGCCTCGGCGCCGAGCGGCTGGGCCTCGGCCCGGTAGTGGTCGGTGAGCAGGGCGTCGAGTTCCGGCCGGGTGAGGGCGGGGTCGAGGCGCTGGGCGAGCTTGGCCATGTTGCGGTAGGAGCCCTGGAGCAGGAACGGCGGCTCGGTGCGGGCGCGGTCGTCCTGGGCGGCGGAGGCGAGGTAGGCGCGGTTGACGGCCAGCACGGTGCCGCGCAGGTGGAGCAGTCCGGCCAGTACGGCGGTCATCCGCTCGGCCTCGGCGGCCGGCCAGGCGCCGGCCAGGGTGCCGCCGGGGGTGCCGGAGGCGCGGGCGAGCAGGGTGTCCAGGTCGGCGCGTTCGGCGGTGGCCAGCGGGGCCAGGTGGGGGCTGGCGGGCAGGGCGTTCTCGACGAAGCTGAGGGCGAAGAGGTCCTCCCGACCGGCCACCGCGTCGCCGAGGTTCCAGACGTCGGCGCGGTAGGCGAGCATGTCGGGCAGCCGGAAGAGCCGGCCGGACTCGGTGTACGGGTTGGCGGCCATCACCACGGCGAAGCGCTTGCCGCGCAGGTCCCACTCACGGGCCTCGCCGTCCTGGACGCCGTCGATCCGGCGCTGGGCGTCGCAGAGCGGGATGAAGCGCTGCAGGAACTCGGGCGAGGTGTGCTGGACGTCGTCCAGGTAGAGCAGCACGTTGTCGCCCGCGTGCAGGGCGAAGTTGAGCTTCTCCAGCTCGCGCCGGGAGGTGGCGTCGGGGGCCTCGGCCGGGTCCAGTGAGGTCACCCGGTGGCCGAGGGCGGGGCCGCTGACCGAGACCAGCAGCAGGCCGAGCCGCTCGGCGAGGTACTCGACCAGGGTGGTCTTGCCGTAGCCGGGCGGGGAGACCAGCAGCAGCAGGCCGCTGCGGTCCACCGGCCCGCCGGTGTCGGCGGTGCCGAGCTGCTTGGCGAGGTTGTCGCCGATCAGCGGCAGGTACACCTGGTCGATCAGCCGGTTGCGGACGAAGCCGTTGAGCGGCGCGGGCCGGTACTGGTCGAGCCGCAGCCGGGCGTGCTCGGCGGTCAGCAGTTCGCCGCGCAGCCGTTGGTAGGCGCGCTGGCCGGGGGCGTCGACCCGCTCGAACTCGCGGACTCGGGAGAGCAGTTCGTCCAGTCGAAGGTCGAGTGACCCGCCGGTCAGCCGGGGGTGGTCGCCGAGCAGTCCGGTCAGCCGGGTGCCGACGGCGCCCTCGGCGGGGCGGCGCGGCAGGGCTGGGCAGAGCAGCACGGCGGCGGCCTCGGCGCGGTCGCCCGGGTCGGCGTCGCCGGCGGCCGACTCCAGCCAGGTGGCGGCCAGTTGGCGCCGTGCCGGGAGCAGCGAAGGGTCCTCGGGGAGGGCGGCCAGGGCCTGGGTCAGCCCGGCGGACTCGGGGGCGGCGTGGAACTTCTCCAGCAGCGCGCCGGCCCCGGCCGAGTGGGCGAAGCTCGGTGCGGCGGCGGCGAGTTCGGCCACCAGGTAGTCGCCAGCGCCGACCGCGCCGGGGGTGAACTCCGCTACGGCTGCGGAGAGTTCGCGAGCCAACTCGGTCAGCACCGGGACGGTTCCGCCGTACGCCTGCCGGGCGAGGCCGAGCGAGCGGGCACGGGTGTGCCAGACCAGCCGCTGCCGGTCGTCGGTGCCGTGCGCCCAGTACAGCTGGGCGGCCGCCCGGGCCTCCGCCGGGTGGCGCAACAGGCCTGCCTCGGCGTCGAGTTCGAGCAGGGCGCGGAGCACCAGCGCCGCATCGTGGTCGTGCACCCCGCGCTGGTAGCCCTCGTCCGGTCGCTGTTCGGCGGCCCGGCGGACGTACTCCAGGAGGTCCGCGTCGGAGGACAGCGAGCCCGCGTCGAAGGACAGCGCGCCCGGTTCGGCGGCCAGCAGCAGGCTGGCGGCCAGGTACTCGGCCCGGTAGAGCGCGGGTGTCTCGGAGGGCAGCGGGCGGGACCAGTAGCGCTCGGTGGCGGCGAAGGCCGGGTCGGTGACGGGGGCGCGGTAGCCGGTGCCGGTGAGGGTGAAGGCGGGGCGGCCGTGCCAGGGCAGCAGGGTGAGTTCGGGGCGCTGGGTGGTGACGGTGAACAGGTGGCGGCCGAGCCGCAGGGTGCCGGGGCCGTCCCCGGCGAGTTCGGCGCGGTCGCGCAGGGCGCGGTGGGCGCGGCCGCGGGCGGCGCGGAGCCGTCCGGTCAGCTCCTCGGCCCGGACGGTGTCGCCGAGTTCGGTCAACCGGCCGGCGAGGTCGCGGAGTTTGACGGCGGTCGGGTCGGCGGCCAGGGCGGCGTCGATCTCGGCGGCGGTGCCGAGGGCGGCGAGGCGCCGGTGCAGGGTGTCGAGGATGCGCTCGGCGGAGGCGGCCAGTCGGTCGGCGCGGCCGGCCCGCTCCTCCAGCAGGTGCTGGCGGCGGGCGGTGAGCGCGTCGTGGATCTCGGTGCGGCGTTCGGCGAGCTGTTCGCCGAGTGAGGGGTCGGCGTCGGCGAAGCGGGTCTCCAGCTGCTCGATCCGCAGCAGCAGTCGGCCGAGCCGGTCGTCGCAGGCCTCGGGGGTGTCGGCGGCGGCGAGGGCCGCGGTGACGGCCTGGGCGAGCAGCGCCGTCTCGGCGGCGAACTCGGCGGCGGCCTCGCGGGTGCGCAGTTCCCGGCGGCGGACGGTCAGTGTGGAGCGGCCCCGGTTGAGCAGCCCGAGCACGTCGGCGAGCCGGTCCAGGATCGCGGTGCGGGTGGTGGCGTCGGCCAGGTCGAGGGTGCCGACCAGCTCCGAGACGGTCTGCAGTGCCTCGCTCTGCTCGGCCAGTCGGGCGGACAGCGGCTCCGCCTCGGCGGCGGTGGTGATGCCCGCGCAGCGCTCGGCGAGTTCGCCGGCCCGGTGCCGGTGCGGCTCGAAGGCCGCGGGTTCGGCGAGCTGGCCGACGGCCCGGCCGGCGGCCTCGGCCAGCCCCTCGGCGAGGTGTGCGGAGAGTGCGTCGATCCGCTGGGGGTCGGCCCGGGGCAGGTCGCGCAGTGCCTCCACCCGGCCCTGGGCGCGGCGCAGGGCGGCCAGCCGGTCGACCCACTCGGCGGCGTCGGCGAGGGTCTCGCCGCGCGCGGTGCGCAGCAGGCCCTCGACGTGCTCGGCGGTCTCCTCGGTGCGGGCCGCGGCGTGCGCGGTGAGCTGGGCGATCGCCTCGTACTCGGCGATCACCTGCCGGGTGGTGTCGCGGATCCCGGCGAGCGGCGCGGCGAGGTCGCCGAGGCCGTCCTGGCCGAGCCAGTGGTGCCGGTCGGCGGTGCGGGCGCAGGCGGCGAGCACGGCCCGGTGCCCGGCCGGGGTGTCGGCGCCGGCGGCGGCCAGCCGGGCGAGGGCCAGGCAGTCGGCCAGGCCGCGGACCAGGTCGGCGTTGCCGATCCGGGCCAACGGGCCGGTGCCGGGCGGCTGTTCGGCGGCGTGCCGTTCGCTGGTGAACGGGCTCTGCCACAGCTGGACGGGGTGCAGCCGGGTGGGGCCGTCCTCGGCGGGGCGCAGCGCGATCAGGGTGCCGTCGTCGAGCAGCGCGTAGCCCTGGCAGGCGAGCGGGGTGGCGGCCTCCTGGCGGACGGAGTTGTACGGCTGGAGCAGCGCGTGCCCGTCGGTGGTGGAGCGGAACTCGTAGAGCACGTCCTCGCCGTTGGGGGAGAGGACGGTGCGCTCGTAGGCCAGGCCGTCCACCGGCTGGTCGAAGGTGCGCACGGTGCCGTCGGCGAGGTGGCAGCCGCCGGGGAAGGCGACGCCCTGGTCGGCGGGCAGTCGCAGGCAGGCCCGGCCGAGGGCGTCGATCCGGGTGACCTTGCCGGTGGGCAGGTGGACCACCAGGTGCCGGACGGTCTCCTCCTGGTACGGGCGCACCCGCACCAGCAGCAGGGTGGCGAGCCGGGCGTGGGCGATCTGGGCGTCGGCGAGGGTCTGCAGGGCCTCGGCGAGCGGCTCGTGGTGCAGTTCGCGGCCGTCGGGGGTGGTGAGGGTGAGCCGCCCGCCGTCCACGCCGAGGTGGACCTCCCCGGCGAGGTCGGCGCGCGGTGCGCTGCCGGGGGCGGCGGGCAGCTGGTCGTCGCGGGTGAGCGGCGTCCAGTCGAGCTGCTGGCCGTCGGCCGGGGTGTGGTCGCGTTCGCCGCGCCCGTCCTGGTAGTCGGCCCGGTCCTCGTCCAGGCGCCAGCGCAGCACCCGGACGTCGGCGGCGGCGGGGCCGGTGCGGAAGACGGCGAGCAGCCGGCCGCCGACCGGGCGCAGCCGTTCCAGCCGGGCGTCGCGGAAGTAGCGGCGCAGGTCGGCGAGGTCCTGGCGCAGCCGGGGGTCGTCCAGCAGGGCGCCGCCGGTGGGGGAGAGGTCGTCGGGCCGGTAGAGGCCGAGGACGTCGGTGAAGTCCTCGGCGCCGTCCAGTACTTCGGCCGGCCGGGTGCCGAGCAGCAGCCGGCCGCCGACGGCGGTGAGGTCCTGCGGCAGGCAGGGCCGGGCGGTGGTGAGCCGCCCGGTGCCGGTGAGCCGGAGCTCCCCGCCGCCGAACTCCTCGACCCGTCGGGCGTTCAACGCCTGTGCGCGGTCGGTGAGTTCGGCGGCGAACCGGGCGAGCCGGCGGCGCAGGACCTCGTAGCTGCCGGTGTCGGGCCGGGCGTCGTCGAGGGCTTCCACGGTCACGTTCCCCAGGTGCTCGGCGGGTGGCTACTTGCTGCCGTTCAGGGAGGCGCCGGCCAGCGCCCCGATCGGGGTCTCGGCGATCCCCAGCTTCTTGGCGGAGTCCAGCAGTTGGCGCAGCTGCCCGGCCTGCTCGCCGCCGCCGCCGATCAGCTTGAGCAGCAGCGCGGACACCGTGAGGTTCTGCACGTCCGCGGTGGACACCGAGGACAGCACCCGGGTGAGGTCCTCGGTGAAGCCGGCCCGGCCGTCCAGCCAGGGCCCGGCCAGGGCCTGGGCGGTCTGCGAGTGGCCGACGAAGGCGTCCACGCTCTTGCCGGCCGTCACCGACCGCACCAGCTTGTCGAAGAACACCGAGTCGCCGCCGACGATGTCGATCTTCGCCTTCTCCAGTCCGGTCGCGACCAGCGCGGCCTGGGCCTCGGCGATCTGCCGCTGCGTCTCCAGCCCGGCGAGCCGGACGTCCTTCTCGGCGGCCAGCCGCAGCCGGTACTCCTCGTGCCCGCGCGAGGCCTCGTCCAGCTTGGCCATCGCCGCGGCCTTCTCGGTCAGGCCCTCGGCCTCCGCCTTCAGCTTGGCGCCGACCTCCAGCGCGGCCGCCTTGGCCTTCTCGGCCTGGACGACGGCCTCGGCGCGGCCGACCTTCTCCACCGCCGCGGCCTCCTGCTCCCGCACCTGGACCCGGGCCAGCCCCTCGGCGGCGGCCTCCGCCCGGACGCCCTCGGCCAGCTTGACCTTGGCGGCGGCGTCCAGCTCGGCGGCCTGCTGCCGGGCCTCGGCCAGCACCAGCGACTCGCGGGCCTTGTGCGAGGCGGCCTGCTCGGCGGCCTCGGCGGCCTTGATGTCCTTGACGAGCCTCTCCTGCGCCTCCGCCTCGGCCTGGATGACGACGGCCTTGCGCACCCGCTCGGCCTCCTCGACGGCCCGCAGGGTCTTGACGGCCTCCTCCTGCTCGGCGACGGTGCGGTCGACCGCGACCCGCTCGCGGACCACGTCGGCGACCTCCCGGCGGCGCGACTCGACCTCCTTCTGCTTGGCCATGACGGCGAGTTCGGTCTCCCGCTCGCGGCCGACGACCTCCAGCAGCCGGTCCTTCTCGATCCGCTCGTTCTCCACCGCGATCACCCGCTCGCGGTTCTTCTGCGCCACCGCGACCTCGCGGGCCTGGTTCTCCCGCTGCACCCCGAGCAGTTCCTCGGTGCGCAGGAAGGCGGTCTGGGCGTTGAGCCGCTCCTCCTCCTGCACCCGGGCGATCACCGCGTCCTCCTTGGCCCGCAGGGTCTCGATCTCGCGGCGCTGGCGGATCTCGGCGTCGGCCTGGCGGCGTTCGAGCTCCAGGACGGTCTCCCGGGCGTCCACGTTCTGCCGGGTGATCTCCTTCTCCTCGGTGCGCTGGTACTCGTTGGTGCGCACGTGCTCGATCGCGGTCAGCTCGGTGATCTTGCGGATGCCCTGGGCGTCCAGGATGTTGTCGCTGTCCAGCTGGCTCATCGGGGTCTGTTCGAGGTGGTCGATGGCCGCGTCCTCGAGGGTGTAGCCGTTGAGGTCGGTGCCGATGACCGCGATGATCTGGTCCCGGAACTCGTGCCGGTGGGTGTAGAGGTCGGTGAAGTCCAGCTGCTTGCCGACGGTCTTCAGCGCCTCGGCGAACTTCGCCGCGAAGAAGTCCTGGATCGCCTGCGGGTCGGAGGCCCGGGCGGTGCCGATCGACTGCGCGACCTTGACGACGTCCTCGACGGTCTTGTTCACCCGGACGAAGAAGGAGATCCGGATGTCCGCCCGGATGTTGTCCCGGCAGATCAGGCCGTCCCGGCCGGCCCGGTGGATCTCCACCGTCTTCGCCGTGATGTCCATCAGCTCGGCCTTGTGCAGGATCGGCAGGACGATCGCGCCGGTGAAGGTGACGTCCACGCTCCTGGTCCGGGAGACGATCAGTGCCTTGCCCTGCTCGACCTTCTGGAACAGGCGGCCCACGAAGAGCAGCGCGGCGAGCAGGATGAGGAGCACGACGGCGATGAGTACGCCGAAACCCACGGCGATGGTGTCCATCACGGAGTCCTTTGACGGAGATGGTGGTGCGAAGTGGTTGTGGTCGGAGAAGAACTGACGTGACGTCAGAGACCTGGTGGGGACGGGTCGAACGGTGCGACCAGGAAGTGCTCGCGGTCCGCGTCGTAGTCGTAGATCAGCGCGGTGCGCCCGGCCGTCAATCCCGGCTCGGCGTCCGGGGTGCGGACCTGCACGGTCGCGGTGGAGCCGTCCTCGGCGGTCACCTCGGCCTGTCCGAAGTCGGCCGTTACCCGGCCGGTGCGGATCACGCAGACCCGGCCGACGAAGTCCCCCCGGGTGATCGGCCGGTCCTGCGGGAACAGTCGCCGCAGCGGCCGGACGAGCACCCGGGTGCCCGCCCAGGAGGCGACCAGCGCGACGGCGAACACGCCGCCGCGCGCCGGTGCCCCCGAGGTCAGGACGGTGCCGGCCAGGCTGACGAACCAGGCGAGCGCGACCAGCAGCGACACCGCCACCGTCGCGGGTACCCCGCCCAGCCCCAGCGCGTCCAGCACGCCCCCGTGGTGGCCGGTGCCCTGCCCCCCGTGGGCACCGTCGTGGGCGTTCCCCCCGCCGGCACCGTGCCCGCCGGACGCCCCGTGGGCCACGTGCCCCCCGACACCGTGCCCCCCGGCACCGTGTCCGACGTGACCCACCGGGCCCACGTGCCCGGCGTGCCCGGCACCCAGGTGGTGCCCGACGCCGTGCCCCCCGTGCAGGGCGTCGAACCCCAGGCCGCCGATCAGCATCAGCAGCCAGTACCCGATGACCACCACCAGCGCGAAGCTGAACAGCGCCGTCGGAAAGGCCAGCGCGGCCGCGAAGAAGTCCCCCGTCCCGGCCATGCCCCCCGCCCTTCCCACGGCGCCGCACGTCGGCGCCGGGGAGATCATGGCAGCGGGGGAGGCGTCCGCACATTGCCAGGATCCGGCAATCTTTACGGCCTTTTGACACCCTGGTACGCGCGCTCGCCATGACATTGCGACAACCGGGCAACAGGACGGCCCCGGGCGGGTCATCCGCGGTTTGCCGATCTCTCCCGGTGGCCCTTCCGGTGGCCCTCCTGCGCCCCTCCCGGTGGCCTCTCCCGGCGGCCCTTCCGGCGTTCCTTCCCGGCAGTCGTCCCGGCCGCGGCCTACAGCGGCTGCTCCGGCCAGTTCAGCAGCCGCGCCCCCATCGCCGCCGTCTCCAGGGTGAAGCGCTGCAGGGCGTCCGCCGGGTCGTAGCCGGTGAGCGCCCTGATCCGCTCCAGCCGGTAGCCGAGGGTGCGCACGCTCAGCCCCAGCCGGCGCGCCGCCTCCGCGTTCACGTACGCCGCCTCCGCCTGCACCGCGATGGTGTCCAGCAGCGGACGGGCGCCGCCGCGCGCCTCGGTCAGCGGGCCGAGCACGCTGCGCACCAGGTCGGCCATCGCCGCCCGGTCGCGCATCAGCACCGGGAAGACCAGCAGCTCCTCGGCCTTCAGCAGGCGGCCCGGCAGGCCGAGCCGCCGGGCGTAGTCCAGGGCGTCCAGCGCCTCGTCGTAGCTGCGCAGCACCCCGCTGGCGCCCGAGTGCCGGCGCCCGGTCGCCACCCGCAGCACCGGGCGGTAGCCGGAGCCGGGGCGCAGTGTGAGGTCCGCGAAGGCCTCCAACACGGCCCGCTCGGAGTCCGGGGCGATGCACACCAGCCGGCCGTCCTTGCTGGCCAGCAGGACGTCCCGCTCGCCGAACCGCCCGGCCAGCTCCCGCTCCACCCGGTGCACCAGCGGATGGACGTCCGCGAACGGCTCCTCGCCCACCGCCACCGCCACCGTGTACGCGCCCGCCAGTCGCAGCCCGAACCGCTCCGCGCGCTCGGCGAGCAGCCCGAGGTCGGTGCGGCCGTGCAGCAGGTCGTCGATGAACTCCCGTCTGGCCGCCTCCTCCTGACGGACCGCCAGGCGCTGGGACCGCTCGTGCCCCTCGCCCAGTGCGGCCAGTGCGGCGTCGGTGGCGGCCAGCACCGCGTCGCCCATCCGGCGCAGCTCGCCGACGCTGGCGGCGGCGGTCGTCCCGGGCAGCGTCTGCCAGGCCCGCCGGGCCGCCGCCAGGCAGTGCGCGACCACCTCGCGCAGCCCGTAGCCGGCCTCGGCGCAGTGCTCGCCCAGCCGGCGCAGGCCCTCCAGCTCGTCCCGGCGCAGCAGGCGCCCGGTGCGGGAGACGTCGGCGAGCAGGTGGAGGTAGGCCTCGGCCAGCTCGGTGGGTATGTCGTGCTCGTGCTCGTTCTCGTTGGTGTCGTTCACCGCGCGCTGCCAACCCCCGTGTGGCCTGGATTTTCGGCGGTGAACCTTATCAGGATCCTTACGGTCGGGGGCCCCGCGCGCGGCCCCGGTCCGCCGTTCCGAGGTGCCCCGGCGGGGTGGGGGCGGAGGATGGAAGGGGCGCCGCGGGAGGCCGTGGCTTGCCCGGCACCCCGGTGAGGCGTTAGACATCTAGATGTCCTGTTGGACGTCCTGCTCCGCCCGGCGCGGCTCCCCCCGAAAGGCCACCCGCATGTCCCTGGTCAACTTCCGCGATCCCGCCGTCCTGAGCGACCCCGAGGGCCTGCGGATCCGCCCCGGTGTGCTGTACCGCTCTGCCCAGCCCTACCCGGCCGCCGACGAGGCCGTCGTCGCCCAGCTGCGCTCCTGCGACATCCGCACCGTCGTCGACCTGCGCGACCCCCGGGAGACGCGCCCCGACGACTGGGCCGCCGCCGAGGCCGCGGGCATAGCCGTGGTCGCCGCCCCGGTGAACCCGGCCACCGACGTCCTCACCGCCCGCATGGCGACCATGACCACCGCCGCCGACCTCGGCGAGTTCTACCTGCTGCTCGCCGAGTCCGCCCCCGAGGCCGTCGCCGCCGCCGTCGAGGCCGCCACCCGCCCCGGCGCCGTCCTGCTGCACTGCGCCGCCGGCAAGGACCGCACCGGCCTGCTCACCGCGCTGCTCCTCGACCTCCTCGGCGTCCCCGCCGAGCGCATCGTCGCCGACTACGCCCGCACCACCGACGCCCTCCCGCAGATCTTCGCCAACCTCGCCGAGCGCCACCGCACCGCCCTCAACGGCCAGGGCACCACCCGCGTCACCGACTCCGACGGCCGCACCCTCACCATCCCCGCCCCGCTGCTGGAGGCTCCCGCTGAGGCGATGACCGTCTTCCTCGGCCAGGTCCGCTCCCGCCACGGCGGCGCCGAGGCCTTCCTCCCCGCCTGCGGCGTCCCGGCCGCCACCCTCGGGGCCTTCCGCACCAAGGCGGCGGTCACCACGGCCTGAGCCGGTCCCGCCGCCCCGCGCGCCCGCCCGAACGCCCGGAGCACCCGAACGCCCGAAACGCCCGCACCCGCTGCCCGCCGAGACCGGGTGGCGGCTCGGCGGGCAGCGGGTGCGGGAGGCCTCACACGTCCCGTCGGCGGACCACGGTCACCGTCACCGCCATCGCCACAACCGCCCACACGCCCATGGTGATCCACGAGTCCAGCACGCTCGGTGCCCACTTGCTGATCGTGGTCGAGGAGTCGGGGTTGTAGGTCAGCCGGTTCGCGGTCTCCATCGGCAGGTGGGCGCCGATCTCGTGCAGCCAGCGGTAGCGGTCCCCGCCGAACATCAGCGGCAGGATGAAGAACAGCATCACCAGGGAGACGATCGAGGCGGTGGCGTGCCGCAGCACCGCGCCCAGCGCCATGCCGATCAGCGCGCAGACCGGCACGATCGCCGCGTAGCCGAGGACGGCCCGCAGGCTGACCCCTTCGGTGATGGAGAGCCCGACGTGCCGGGAGGCCAGCATGGCGTTGCAGGCGAAGAAGGACACCGTCGACACCACCGCCCCGGCCAGCGCGGTGATCCCACCGATCAGCAGCACCTTGGCGCCGATCACCCCGCGCCGGTCGGGCACGGCGGCGAAGGTGGTGCGGATCATGCCGGTGGTGTACTCGCCGAACACGGTGATCGCCCCGAGGCTGCCGGCCGCGACGGCCATCAGATCGCAGGCGATGAAGCTGAGGCTGTGGTACAGGGCGTCGTACCGGTAGGGGGGGAAGCCGGGCATCGGGGCCGGCGGGTGGTCGATGTACGTCAGGTCGCTGTGGACGGCGTTCAGGTTGATCACGATCGCCGTCAGCGAGGCCAGCGCCAGCACCCAGTACGTCGAGCGCAGTGAGCGCAGTTTGATCCACTCGGCGGCGAGCAGGTCGGTGAACCGGGGCGCCGGGTCGGTGGCGCGGGCGGCCTCGGTCCGGATCATGGTCATGGTGCTCATCGGGTCTCTCCAGCCAGGTACTCGACGCTGTCGGCGGTCAGGGACATGAACGCCGACTCCAGGGACGACGTCCGGGCGGCCAGCTCGTGCAGCACCAGCCCCTCCCGCAGGGCCAGTTCACCGATCCGTTCGACGGCCATCCCGGTGACGATGCCGAACTGCGGCTCCACCAAGCCGACTTCGGCCCCCTCGGCGCGCAGGGCCTCGGCCAGCCGGGGGAGTTCCGGCGCCCGGACGGCCACGCTCGACTCCGCGTGGCGGGCCGAGAACTCGACCAGGGACTCGTCGGCGATCAGCCGGCCGCGGCCGATCACCACCAGCCGGTCCGCGGTGTGCTCCATCTCGGCCATCATGTGGCTGGAGACGAAGACGGTACGGCCCTCGTCGGCGAGCCGGCGGAACAGCCCGCGCACCCAGAGCACGCCCTCCGGGTCCAGCCCGTTCAGCGGCTCGTCGAAGAGGAGGACGGGCGGGTCGCCGAGCAGGGCGCCGGCGATGCCCAGGCGCTGCTTCATGCCCAGCGAGTAGCCGCCGATCCGCCGCCCCGCGGCCTTGCCGAGGCCGACCTCGGCGAGCACCTCGTCCACCCGCCCGAGCGGGATCCGGTTGCTGCGGGCCAGCGCCGACAGGTGGGCCCGGGCGCTGCGCCCGCCGTGCACGTCGCTCGCGTCCAGCAGTGCGCCGACGTGCCGCAGGCCGCGCGCCCGGCCGGCGAAGGGCACGCCGTCGACGGTGACGGTGCCCTCGGTGGGGGTGTTGAGGCCCAGGATCATCCGCAGCGTGGTGGACTTGCCCGCGCCGTTGGGGCCCAGGAAGCCGGTGACGGTGCCCGGCCGGACGGTGAAGGTCAACTGGTCGACGGCCGTGGTGCCGCCGTACCGCTTGGTCAGTCGCTCGATCTCGATCACGGGGACAACGGTGCCGGTCGGGGCCGTAGTCGGGCATCGGGCGGCGGGACACAACCGCGGGCCGCCACCCCCGCCCCCGGGATTACTCCCGCGGGCCAATGCGCCGCCACCGCGCCCGCCGCTACCATCGCGTCATGATCACCGAACCCCGCCCGCCCCTGCTCAGGCGCCTGCCCGCGGGCGTGTGGGTGGCGGCGTTCTGGACGGCCATCGTGGTGTTCCGGTTCTTCACCCGGGCCGACGAGTTGCACCACCTCTTCGACTACGACGGCAACACCGAGGACATGCCCCTGGTGGTCACCGCCGTGGTCACCACCCTGGTCGCCTTCCTGCTGGTCCGGCTGCCGCTGGCGGCCGTCGCGGCGGCGCTGGCGGGCGGCGTCTTCGCGCTCGGGATGTGGACGGTCGGGGCGACGTCGCCGGTGCAGTTCCTGATCGCCGAGGTGGTGGTCGGCTACTGCGTGGCCACTCGCTCCCGCCTGCTCTCGACGGTCGCGGTGGCGATGCCGCTGGCCGTGCTCGCCACGATGTACGCCTGGGGCACCGTCAACGACCACGTGGTGAACCCGTACGCCTTCCTGGGCCTCGCCGCCACCGTCCTGATCGCCTGGCTGATCGGCAACACCGTGCGCCAGAGCCGCGCCCACGCCGAGGCCCTGCGCGGCCGGGCCTCCGAGCAGGCCGTCACCGCCGAACGGCTGCGCATCGCCCGCGAGTTGCACGACATGGTGGCCCACAACATCGGCATCATCGCGATCCAGGCGGGGATGGGCAGCCGGGTCATGGACACCCAGCCCGCCGAGACCCGCAACGCGCTGGACGCCATCGAGGCCACCAGTCGGGAGACCCTGGCCGGGCTGCGCCGGATGCTCGGCGCGCTGCGGCAGGGCGACGGGGAGGCGGCGCCGCTCGAAGTCGCCCCCGGGCTGGACGAGTTGGACCGACTGGTGGAGCGGACGGCGGGCGCCGGGGTGCGGGTCGCGCTCACCCGGCGCGGCGAAGCCCGTGCGCTGCCGGCCGAGGTGGACCTCGCCGCCTTCCGGATCGTCCAGGAGTCGGTCACCAACGTGGTCAAGCACTCCGGAACCCGGGACTGCCACGTCACCGTCGAGTACGGCGCGGAACGGCTCGCCGTCACCGTCGTCGACCTGGGCGCGGGCACGGCCACCCCCACCCCCGGCACCGGCTACGGCCTGGCCGGCATGCGGGAGCGGGTCGCCCTGCTGCACGGCGAGTTCAGCGCCGGCCCGCGCCGCGAGGGCGGCTTCCGGGTCGCCGCCCTGCTGCCGATCCCGGCGGCACCGGTGGCACTCACTACGCCCGTAGTTCCTGCCGCACCGGCGGAGTCCACTACGCCCGTAGTGTCCGCCGCGCCCGCCGAATCCACTGCGCCCGTAGTGTCCGCCACGTCCACTACGCCCGCAGTACCCGCAACAGCCGCCGAATCCACTACGCCCGCAGTACCCGCAACAGCCGCCCTGGAGGTGGGACCGTGATCCGCGTCGTCCTGGTCGACGATCAGCCGCTCATCCGCACCGGCCTGCGGGTGCTGATCGCCGACGCCCCCGACCTGGAGGTGGTCGGCGAGGCCGGCAACGGCGCCGAGGCCGTCGAACTGGTCAGCCGACTGCGCCCGGACGTCGCCGTGATGGACATCCGGATGCCCGGCATGGACGGCATCGAGGCCACCCGCCGGATCCTCGCCGATCCGGAACTGCCCACCCAGGTCCTCGTCCTGACCACCTTCGACGACGACGACTACGTGTACGGCGCGCTGCGCGCCGGGGCGAGCGGCTTCCTGGTCAAGGACCTCGCCCTGGAGACCATCCTGGACGGCGTGCGGGTGGTCGCCGCCGGGGACGCCCTGCTCGCCCCCACCATCACCCGCCGCCTGATCGGCGAGTTCGCCGCCCGCCCGGAGGCGGCCGGCCGGCCCCGGAAGTCCGCCGAGGGCATCACCGAGCGCGAGCGCGAGGTGCTCACCCTGGTCGGCCGCGGCCTGTCCAACACCGAGATCGCCGAGGAACTCACCATCAGCGTGGCCACCGCCAAGGCGCACGTCGCCCGCCTGTTCACCAAGCTGGGTGCCCGGGACCGGGTCCACCTGGTCATCCACGCCTACGAGTTCGGCCTGGTCGCACCGTCCTGAGGCCCCCGGCCCGGGCCGAGAACCGCCCGGCCGGGACAGCGCGAAGCGCCGGGGCGGGTCCGCACAACCCGCCCCGGCGCCTCCACCCGCAACGGACCGTCAGGGCACGAGACCCCTCTGTCCCCTCGGATCCGCCGGATCAATCAGTCCCCGAGCCGCCCCACGCTGCTCAGGGAACGGTGGTCGGAGGGTGGTGCTCAGGGGACGATCGCGTGCGAGATCTGGCAGGAGCTGTTCACGTTCGACCAGGTCGACTGCATGGCGAACGAGCCGGTCGAGAAGGCCACGTTCTGCGCACCGCCGGTGCCGCCGACACCCTTCCAGGCGCACTTGTCGCCGTTCTCGGCGCCGGTGGAGTCGGTCCAACCCCCGGCCGGGTTCTGGTCGGTGACGGTCTCCGCGTACTCGTGGCCGTACACGATGGTCACGCCGTCCAGGGTGCCGGCGCTGCCGCTGTTGACGTAGCCCTGCCCGCAGGAGCTGCCCATGTCGGTCACGTACGGGTCGTTGCTGAACGCGATGTCACCGTACGGCGAGGGAGCCGCGCCGCCGGTCAGCGTGGTGTCGCCGTTCCAGTCGTGCCAGGCGCAGAAGTTGCCGCCGGTGGTGTTGAAGCCGTCCGGGTGGGTCCCGGTCGGCGAGAGCACCACGTACTGCGCGTTGCGGTTGGCGGCCGCGGTGGTGTTGCCGAAGTGTCCGGCGGCCTTCACGGCCTCGGCGGCGATCTGGTTGCCGGTGGCCTGGCCGGGGGCGGCGGCGGACTCGTCCACCCAGACGCCGGCCAGCGCGCCGCCGGTCGGGTAGCCGACGTGCGCGGCGGTCGATCCGCAGGTGGTGGAACCGGTGGAGACGCCCTGGCAGTACTGGGTCAGGACGCCGGACCAGAGCTCGCTGTTGGTGCCCAGGCCCTTGTACAGCTGCTGGGCGCGGACGGCCTCGCCGGACGGGTCGCCGGACATCGTGGTGTAGCCGTTGGCGTCGGTGCCCGCGGTGCCCCACTGGGAGCCCCAGATGACGACGTAGACCTTCGGGGCGCCGGTGGTGACGCCGATGCCGTCGACCCCGCCGCCGAACTTCAGGTTCGTCGTGCGGGCGGTGGCGGCGGAGTTCGCATTGGCGTGCGCGGCGGCCTCCTTGGTGGGAACGGTGCCGTGCCGGTACGGGTGGGAGTTGCCGGCGAACTCGCTGCCCGGCTGGTCGGCTTGGGCGGCCGGAGCGGCGGCGAATCCGGTGGCGGCCAGCGCCAGCGCGCTGAGCCCGGTCAGGGCCCGGACCCGCGTCCGGCGGGAGGTGGGGGACATGCCCATCGTGAGGGTTCCTCTCTGCATGCCGACCGCGCACCGGTAGGGCGCGGCGACACTGTGGGGGGACGACTGGGGAGGAGCGACGACGGCAGGCCGGAGGTCGCCGACCGTTCGTCATGAACAGTCAGCGAAGCGGGGATGGGGGACCGGTTCGCCGTCGGGGTCCGAAGCAAACCAGAGCAGCTGAAACCGGGTCAACGAGGGCAAGAGTAAGACCAACGCCAAGGGCGGCCCCGGAAAACGTATAGAACGCCAAAAGCCCCCAGCTGGCGACTCGTTGATGCGCGTAGCGCAGGCGAATCTCAACAGTTGAGGGGAGGTTCTACACCGTATGGCCCGCTACCGCATGGGCCGCGGCGGCCGTGCGCCGCCGCCGCCCGTTCCGCGACCGGTCAGCGGTTCACGCCGTCGGGGTCTCGATCTCGGCGATCCGCATGATCCGCCCGTGGGAGTCCAGCACCACGTCGTAGGCGTTGCCGTCGCAGGCGTACGGGTCGGCGGGGTCGCGCTCGGCGAGGCAGTCGTTGAGGTGGGTGACCAGGTCGTCGAGCCGGACGGGCTTGGCGGAGTCCCGGTGCGGGCGGTCGACCAGGGTGGCGGTGACGCCGGCGGCGGCGAAGCCGTAGTGGACGGGGGAGCCGGTGGCCTCGTAGCGCGGCGGGGTGCAGGCGAAGCGGGCGGGCTGGGCGGTGAGTTCGGCGGGGCCGGCGGCGACCACGATCAGCACCTGGTGGCCGGGGTCCGGCGCCGGGGCGGTGCACTCCGGATCGGCGGAGGGGTCGGCGGCGGCGGGGCCGGTGCCCGAGGGGCCGGTGCCCGAGGGGTCGGCGGCCGAGGGGTCGGCGTCGGAGGGCGCGGCGACGGTACCCGCGGTGGGGTACGTCCCGTCGTCGGCGAAGTCGTCATCGTCGTCGAGCAGCGGGTCGTCCAGGCCGTCGTCGGCGAGGGCCGCGGCCGAGGAGGCGGCGGCGACCGTCGGCCGGGAGTCGGCGGGCGTGCAGCCGGTGAGGCCGACGAGGGCGGTGCCGGTCAGCACGGCGGCGGCGAGGAGGATGCGGGGCACGGCCATGGCACAAGTCTCCCCGGGTGGCGGTGGTGGTCGGTACCCGGGTACACGAGCGGTGCGCGCCGCACGGTTCCCGCCCCCGCCGGATGTGCGGATCCGGCAGGGGCGGGAGGTCTCAGGGGGAGCGAGAGGCCTGCGGTGGACGGGCCGTCAGACGGCGACCGGCCGCTGCGCCTCGTACGCCTCGCGCACCCGGGCCTGCGCGTCCGCGCCCACGCCCAGGTGGTCGAGCCCGAGCAGCGCCGCGCCCAGCACCGGCGGCGCGACGACCACCCGCGGCTCGGCCAGCGGCGCGGCCTCCGCCAGTCGCGCCGTCACGTTGTCGAGCAGCAGCGGCTGCCGGGAGGCGAGCACCCCGCCGCCGAGCACCACCGGGGTCGGCGAGCCCAGCAGGTCCAGCCGGCCGAGGGCGACGGCGGCCAGCCGGACGATCTCGTCGGCCTGGCGGTCGATCAACTCCAGGGCGACGGCGTCCCTCTCGCCCGCGACCGCGAACAGCACCCGGACGATCTCGTGCAGCCGGGTGCCCGGCAGGTGCCCGAGGTGGACGGCCTCGGCGACGGCGCCGGCGCTGGGCAGGCCGAAGTGTTCGGCGATGGCGCGGGCCAGGCCGGTCGGCCCGCCCCGCCCGTCCTCCGCGCGCACCGCGTGCCACATGCTGGTGATGGCGAGTCCGGAGCCGCCGCCCCAGTCGCCGGTGAGTTCGCCCAGGGCGGGGAAGCGGGCGGTGCGCCCGTCCGGCAGCAGGCCCACGCAGTTGATCCCGGCGCCGCAGACCACCGCGACCCCGCGCGGGCCGTCGGTGCCGGCCCGCAGCAGGCCGAAGGTGTCGTTGACGACGGTGTTGCTGAGGCCCCAGGGGTGCGATTCGAGGGCGGCGCGCAGCGCCTCCTCCTCGACCGGCAGGTCGGCGTTGGCCAGGCAGGCGCTGACGTGGCTGGTGAGCACGCCGCCGGCGGCGGGGAGGCCGGCCGCCGCGGCGGCTTGCTCGACCAGTGGGGCGAGGCCGGCCACGGCGGCGGCGCCGCCGATCTTCTGGGGGGCGAAGCCGCCGCCGCGGGCGGTGCCGCGGACGGTGCCGTCGGCGCCGATCAGGGCGACGTCGGTCTTGGAGTTGCCCGCGTCGATGGCGAGGACGCCGGACAGGAGTGGTTCGGGCTGGTGGGTCATTCAGGTCCCCGCGGCTCGTACGTGGCCCGGCCGCAAGCCCCGGCCGGGGGCCGGGCCCTCCCAGAGGGCCCGGCTAGGGCGCTAGGGCCCGTCTTCGAACTCCCGTCTGCGGGCCGCCGCCGGGGCACGCACCTCGCCGCGTTGTCGTCGGTCGCCAATGCGCTGCATTGGGCTTCCTCCTCCGCCTTGCGATGCACGCACCCCAACGCCGCCCCGCCCGCCCTCCGGGCGAACGACGGGAGTTCGAAGACAGGCCCTAGGGCCCGGGTCCGCCTAGGCCCAGGCGAGGTGCTCGCGGTTGTGGGCGAGCAGCCGGTCCGTGAGCCGGTCGGCGAGTTCGATCTGGCCGACCAGCGGGTGGGCGAGCAGGGCGTCGAAGACCCGGTCGCGTCCGCCGCGCAGGGCGGCGTCGAGGGCGAGGTGCTCGTACGAGGTGACGGCGGCGATGAGTCCGGCGTACAGCGGTTCGACCGGCCGCTGCGGCAGCGGCCGTACGCCCCGGGCGTCGACCTCGGCCGGCACCTCGATGACGGCGTCGTCCGGCAGGAACGGCAGCACCCCGTCGTTGCGGGTGTTCACCACCTGGACGGACGTCCCGCCGCCGGTCCCGAGCAGGGAGGCGATCAGCTGGACGGCGGCCTCCGAGTAGAAGGCCCCGCCGCGCTGCCCGAGCAGCTCGGGCTTGGTGTCCAGCGTGGGGTCGGCGTACAGCTCCAGCAGCTGCCGCTCGATCTCGGCGACCTGCGCGGCCCGCGAGCCCTGCGCCTTGAGCTCCTCGACGACCGCGTCGTGCTGGTAGAAGTACCGCAGGTAGTAGGAGGGCACCACGCCGAGCCGCTGCACGAGGGCCTGCGGCAGGTGGAGGTCGTCGGCGATCTCCTTGCCGTGCGAGGCGAGCAGCTCCGGCAGCACCTCCCGCCCGCCGGCCGCGCCGGGGGAGTCGAGCAGGGTCACCCCGCGTTCCCAGGTGAGGTGGTTGAGCCCGACGTGGTCCAGCCGGACCAGCTCCGGGGCCACCCCCAGGTGGGCGGCGAACTTGCGCTGGAAGCCGATGGCGACGTTGCACAGTCCGACGGCCTTGTGCCCGGCGTCCTGCAGGGCGCGGGTGACGATGCCGACCGGGTTGGTGAAGTCGACGATCCAGGCGTCCGGGTTGGTCCGCCGGACCTGCTCGGCGATGTCCAGCACCACCGGGACGGTGCGCAGCGCCTTGGCGAGCCCGCCCGCGCCGGTGGTCTCCTGGCCGACGCAGCCGCACTCCAGCGGCCAGGTCTCGTCCTGGTTGCGCGCGGCCTGGCCGCCGACCCGCAGCTGGAGCAGGACGGCGTCGGCGTCGGCGATGCCGGCCACCAGGTCGGTGGTGACGGTGACCACCGCCGGGTGCCCCTGCTTGGCGAAGATCCGCCGGGCGAGGCCGCCGACCAGCTCCAGCCGCTCGGCGGCCGGGTCGATCAGCACCAGTTCGCCGATCGGCAGGCTGTCGCGCAGCCGGGCGAAGCCGTCGATCAGTTCCGGTGTGTACGTCGAACCTCCGCCGACGATGGCCAACTTGAGACTGGTAACGGAGGACATCAGCCCTTGACCCCTGTCAGTGTCACGCCTTCGATGAAGGCCTTCTGCGCGAAGAAGAAGAGGATGATCACCGGCGCCATCACCAGCAGGGTGGCGGCCATGGTGAGGTTCCAGTTGGTGTGGTGGGCGGCCTTGAACGACTCCAGGCCGTAACTGAGCGTCCAGGCCTCGTGGTTGTTGCTGGCGTAGATCTGCGGGCCGAAGTAGTCGTTCCAGCAGTAGAAGAACTGGAACAGGGCGACGGCGGCGATGGCCGGCTTGGCCATCGGCAGCACGACCCGCAGCAGGGTGCGCAGGTCGCCGCAGCCGTCGATCCGGGCGGCTTCGAGGTACTCCTTGGGGATGGTCATCAGGAACTGGCGCAGCAGGAAGATCGAGAACGCGTCGCCGAAGGCCATCGGGATGATCAGCGGCCAGAGCGAGCCGCCGAGGCCCATCTGCTTGGCCCAGAACAGGTACATCGGGATGACGGTGACCTGCGGCGGCAGCATCATCATCGCGATGACCGCCATCAGGGCCAGGTTGCGGCCGCGGAAGCGGAACTTGGCGAGGGCGTAGGCGACCGGCAGGCTGGAGACGACGGTCAGCAGGGTGCCGGCGCCCGCGTACACCAGGGTGTTGCGCCACCAGGTGAGGAAGCCGGGGGTGTCCCAGACCTGGGTGTAGTTGCCCCAGTTCCAGGAGGTGGGCCAGTAGTCGGTGGTGAGTGCCTGCTGGTCGTTCATCACCGAAGTGAGGAAGACGAAGACGAAGGGCAGCAGGAAGAACAGCGCGGCGGCGATGGCCAGCGAGTGCACGGCCACCCAGTTGAGCAGCGCGCGGCGCCGGGCGGTCCGGGCGGCGGCGGTGCCGGTGGCGGTACGGGCCGGCGGCTTGGTCAGGGTGGAGCTGAGAGTCATGACGGAGTCCTCATCGTCCTCATCGATCCGCTAGTCGTCGCTCGTCTAGTCGTCGCTGGCCATGAAGCCGGACTTGCGGCGGAGCAGGATCGAGGTGACGGCCATCGAGATGGCGAACAGCACCAGGGCGACGACGCAGGCCGCGCCGTAGTTGAAGCGCTGGAAGCCGAGGTTGTAGACCATCTGCGGCAGGGTCCAGGTGGAACCCTGCGGGTAGCCGGGCTCGAACTGCTGGCCGGAGTTGCCGGCGATGCCGCTGGCGACCTTCCCGGCCACGATCGCCTGGGTGTAGTACTGCATGGTCTGGATGACCCCGGTGACCACCGCGAACATGATGATCGGGGAGATGTTCGGCAGCGTGACGTACCGGAACCGCTGGAACGGGCCGGCACCGTCCAGCTCGGCCGCCTCGTACTGCTCCTTGGGGACGTCCAGCAGCGAGGCCATGAAGATGACCATCAGGTCGCCGATGCCCCACATGGCGAGCAGGGTGAGCGCGGGCTTGGACCAGCTCGGGTCGGCGAACCAGCCGGGCTGGGGCAGCCCCAGCTCGCCGAGCAGGTGGTTGAGCGGCCCGGTGCCGGGGTTGAGCAGGAAGGCGAAGGCCACCGTGGCGGCCACCGGCGGGGCCAGGTACGGCAGGTAGAAGACCGTGCGGAAGAAGCCGGCCCCGGTCTTGACCTTGGTGATCAGCAGCCCGATGCCGAGGCCGAAGGCGACCCGCAGGGTCACCATGATCAGCACCAGCCACAGGGTGTTGCGCAGGCCCTGCCAGAAGGTCGGCAGCTGGTTGAGGACGTAGTCCCAGTTCTTCAGGCCGTTGAAGGTCGGCGCGCCGAAGCCGTTGTACTGGGTGAAGGAGAAGTAGGCGGTGGAGATCAGCGGGTAGACGAAGAAGACGCTGAAGCCGATCAGCCAGGGGGAGAGGAAGGCGAGGGTGCGGGCCGCCTCCCGGCGGCGCTTCCGGCGCAGCAGGTGCTGCGTGGAGGGCGCCGCCGGGTCGGCCGTCCCGGCGCCCTTGCGGGTGCCGAACGCGAGTGACATGGGGAGCTCCGAGGGCCGTCGCCGCTACTTCGCCTGGGCGATGTCGGTGTCGATCTGCTTGGCGGTGGCGGCCAGTCCGGCCTTCAGGTCGGTCTGCTTGCCGGACTCGTAGTCGTAGCCGAGGTTCTGCAGCGAGACGATGTACCCTCCGCCGTTGACGCTGGCCGGGGTGGTGCCGGAGTTCGGGTTCTTGGCGACGTCCAGGAAGGTCTTGAAGTTGGGGTCGCTGACCAGCTTCGGCGAGTTGAGCGCGTCGAAGGTGCTGGGCACGTTGTGGATCGCGTTGGCGAAGTTGACCACCGCGTCGGTGTCGGTGGTCAGGAACTTGACGAACTCCCAGGCCGCGGCCTGCTTCTTGCTGGTGCTCGCGATGCCGACGATGGTGCCGGTCTGGTAGCCGCGGCCGTAGCTGGCGGCCTGGTCGTCCGGCACCGGGAAGGGCGCGGTGGCCCAGTCGAAGTCGGGCTTGTTCTCGGCGAGCGAGGCGGTGCGCCACTCGCCGTCGATGGCCATCGCGACCTGGCCGGTGTGGAAGGGGTTCTTGGCGCTGAACTCCTCGCCGAAGGTGGCGCGGTACTTGTCCAGCTTGGCGTAGCCGCCGAGCTGGTCGACCATGCCCTTCTGCCAGTCGAGCATCGCGGCGACCTTCGGGTCGGCGGCGAGGTTCGACTTGCCGTCGGCGCCGAAGTAGGTGGCGCCGTACTGGCCGAGGAAGTGCTCGGTGGTGGACTCGTAGCCGTGGTACAGCGGCATGAAGCCGAGCTGCTTGTACGAGTCGCCGTCGGCGACGGTCAGCGCCTTGGCGTCCGCGGCGAACTCGCTGAAGGTCTTCGGCGGGGCCGTGATGCCGGCCGCGGCGAAGGCCTTCTTGTTGTAGTACAGCCCGTACGCGTCGCCGAGCAGCGGCAGCGAGCACTGGTTGCCCTGGAACTGGGTGTAGTCGAGCATCGCGGCCGGGAAGGTCTTGGCCGCGTCGATGCCGCTCTTCTGCAGCTGGGGCTTGAGGTCGATGAACGCCTTGGTCGAGCAGAACATGCCGACGTTGTTGGTGGTGAAGGAGGAGACCACGTCCGGGGCGTCGTCGCCGCCGGCCCGCAGGGCCTGGTTGACCTTGTCGTCCGCGACGTTGCCGACCGGCTTGACGTGGATGTTGGGGTGGGCCTTCTCGAAGGCGGCGATGGTGTCGTTGATCGCCTTCACCTCGTTGTCCTGGCTCCAGCCGTGCCAGAAGGTGATGGTGACGTCCTTGCCACTGGCGGAGTCGTCGCTGCCGCCCGACTCGCTGGAACCGGTGCAGGCGGAGGCGAGCAGGGCCAGGACGGCGCTGCCGGCGACGGCGGCGACCGTGCGGCGGCCTCTGCGGGAGGTGATGGGGTGCACTTCGAGGTCCTCCTGGGGGTGCGCGGGCAGGCGTCATTGCCTCGGGGCCCGCGTAGGGGTTGGGGGAGAGGTGGGTGCAGGTGACAGGGGGAGCGTCAGTGGGTGGAGCAGTGGGCGGAGCAGTGGGCGGATCAGTGGCGGATCATCGGGTGGCTCAGTAGGTGGAGAAGACCGCCTCGCGGGCGTCCGAGAGGGCGCGCTGCAGGGCACCGAGGAGGACGGGCGAGCCGGGCAGGGCACTGCTGCGGATCTCCGGCCGGGCGTGGCAGACCCGGGCCAGTTCGTCCGCGACGAGCGCGCGCAGACGTTCGCCGCCCGCGCTCGGGACCGCGCCGGAGAGGACCACCAACTGGGGGTCGATCACGGCGACGATCACGGACAGCCCGACGGCGAGCCGTCCGGCGAGTTCGGTGAGGAACGCGTCACCGGCGCCCGGGGTCTCCAGGGCCTTGGCGACCGACTCCTCGGCAGTGGGCGCGCCGAGCCCGTGCCCACGGGCCAGGGCCCGGACGGCGACGGCACCGACCTGGTCCTGGAAGCCGCCGAACTTGCGGCGCCGGGCGTCCCACTGGACCGGTGAGCCCGGTACCGGCATGTACCCGACCTCCCCGGCACCGCCGGTGAAGCCCCGGTGCAGCCGCCCGGCGATCACGACCGCGGCGCCGACCCCCGACTCGGCCCAGAGCAGGACGAAGTCCTCGAAGCCGGCCGCCGCACCGGAGGCCTGCTCGGCGACCGCGGCCAGGTTCACGTCGTTCTCGATCGACACCGGCGCGCCGATCGCGGCGGTCAGTTCCTCCACCAGCCGGGGGGAGTGCCAGCCGGGCAGGTGGGAGGCGTAGCGCAGCTTCCCGGTCACCGGGTCCGGAGCGCCGCCGACCCCGATCGCGACGGTCCGCAGGCTCCCCTCCGACAGCCCGGCGGCGCGCACCGCCTCGCCGACGACCGCGGCCACGTGCGCCACCATCCCGGCCGCCGGGACGCCCTTGCTGGACACGCTGTGCTCGACGAGCGTGCCACCGGTGATGTCGGCGACGGCGACCCGGACCCCACTGGTGGTGACGTCCACCCCGGCGACGTACCCGGCGGCCGGATTCACCTGGTACAGCTGCGCGTTGGGCCCCGGCCCACCCTCCGTGGTGCCCACCGGCACCACCAGCCCGGCCGTCTCCAGCCGGGACAGCAACTGCGAGGCGGTGGGCTTGGACAGCCCGGTCAGGCTGCCGATCTGAGTGCGGGACAGCGGCCCGTTCTCCAACAGCAGTTCGAGCGCGGCGCGGTCGTTGATCGCGCGCAACAGACTGGGGGTGCCGGCGAGGGGAGCCTTGGCGGTGCTCTTGGTCATGCCCGGAATCCTCCCCTCCCGACTGATGGACCGGAACTGTTAGGAAACTTTCCAGTCGCTTGCCACAGGACCGTACGGTCCCCGTCAGCGGAGTGTCAATGGCCGGCCCCCCGGAGGATGCCGAAGCGTTACCGGCCCCCGCAGACCCCCGAAGGCCCCCGCCCCCACGCAAGGGGGGCCGGGCTCACGCTCGCCCGGCCCCCGAAAGAGCCCCCAGGAAGAGAAACGGGAGGAGAAAAACGTCAGGCCCCTGTGCAGGAAGTCGGCCTGGCCGACTTCCTGCGCACATGACGGAAAAGCCGCTGGTCAACCCACCTGCACTGCTGTGGCGGATTCGCCGAATGGGCAGGGCCGGTCAGCCGGTCGGCTCGGAGAAGACCCGGGCCAGCAGGGCCTGGAGGGCGTGGCGGTCCTCGTCGTCCAGCTGTTCCAGCCCGGTGAGGCCCGACATCATGTCGGCGCGGATCCGGCGGACGGTCTCCTCGCCCTCCTCGGTCAGCAGCACGTTCTTGACCCGCCGGTCGGCCGGGTCGACCTCGCGGCGGACCAGCCCGCGGGCCTCCAGGCGGTCGACGATCCCGGTGACGTTGGAGGCGTCGCAGGCGAGCAGGTCGGCGAGGGTGCGCATGGGCCTCGGCTCCCGGAGCAGGCTGAGCGTCTTGCCCTGCATCAGGGTGAGGCCGCGCTCGGCCGCCATCGCGGCGAAGTTCCGGTAGTAGGCCGCAGCGGCCCGCGCCAGCTGGTCCATGAGCTGGACGGACGTGGGGGTGCCCATGGGGGCGGACGTGGACGGGCCGGCGGGCTGCTGCATGACTCGAGTGTAAGCGAGATTGCTTGACATCCTCAATCATTCAGGTCTACCTTCGACCTATTGCTTGATGACATCAACTATCTAGGTCTTCAAGCCTCAGGCCCGGTCCCGCACCTCCGCGCGGCGGGCCCTCCCCGGAAGGACCCCCCTGATGAGCCACGCCCCTGCTGTCGGCCCGCCGAAACGCGGCAGCACCCCCCTGATCATGGCGCTCGGCCTGGCCGCGATGGTGGTGGCGATGGCGCAGACCCAGGTCGTCCCGATCCTCGCGCTGCTGCAGAAGGACCTGCACACCGGCGCCGCCGGCGTCAGCTGGGTGACGACCGCCGCGCTGCTCTCGGCGGCCGTCTTCACCCCGCTGCTGGGCCGGGTCGGCGACCAGTACGGCAAGAAGCGCACGCTGCTCGCGGTGCTCGGCGTGATGGTGGTCGGCTCGGTGATCGCCGCCACCACCACCTCGCTGGCCCTCCTGATCGTCGGCCGGGTCCTCCAGGGCTCCGCCACCGCGATCTTCCCGCTCGCCCTCTCGGTGATCCGCGACGAAGTGCCGCACGAGAAGCTGCACGGCGCGATGGCGCTGGTCAGCGGCACGCTGGCGTTCGGCAGCGGCCTCTCGCTGGTGGCCACCGGGCTGCTCACCCAGGGCGCCCACCCCGACTACCACCTGGTCTTCTGGTTCTCCACCGCGCTGACCGTCCTCGCCCTGGCCGCCGTCGCGTTCGTCGTCCCGCACGGCGGTTCGCCCGCCGGGGGCCGGATCGACGTCCTGGGCGCCCTCACCCTGGCCGTCTTCCTGGTCCTGCTGCTGCTCGGCATCTCCCAGGGCCACGAGTGGGGCTGGTCCTCCGCCCGCACGCTGGGCTCGCTGGGCGGGTCCGTCGTGGTCGCCGCGCTCTGGGTGCTGGTCGAGCGGCGGGTGGCCAACCCGCTGGTGGACATGCGGATGTTCGTCCACCGCCAGGTGCTCTTCACCAACCTGGCCGGACTCTTCGTCGGCTTCGCCTCCTTCGCGCAGTTCATCGGCATCTCGTACCTGGTCCAGATGCCCGGACGGCTCACCGGCTACGGCTTCACCGCCTCGGTGCTGCGGGCCTCCGTCGAGTACCTGCTGCCCAGCGCCCTGATCGCGCTGGCGGCGGCCCCGGTCGGCGGCCGGCTGGTCCGCCGGATCGGCGCCCGCTCCACCCTCGGGGTGGGCGCGCTGATCGGCGTCGCGGGCTTCGCCTGGCTCGCCTTCGGCCACGGCGCCGAGGGCTCGGTGATCACGGCCGGCATGCTCACCGGCATCGCGATCTCCTTCGGCTACGCCGCGATGCCCGCGCTGATCGCGGCCAGCGTGCCGCTGCACCAGACCGGCATCGCCAACGGCATCAACTCCATCTCCCGGTCGGTCGGCAGCTCGATCGCCAGCGCCGTGGTGACCTCGCTGCTCGCCTCCAAGGTGATCGATTACCCGGCGATCGGCGCGGCGCTCCCCGCCGAGAGCCAGTTCACGGTCAGCTTCGTCCTGGCCGCCGTGGCGCTGCTGCTGGCCGCGGCGGTCGCCTGGGCCGGGCTCAGCAGGCACCACCGGCCGCTCGCCGCCGCCCCCGCGCCGGCCGAGACCCCCGCGCCGGCCGAGGCCCCCGAAGCGGCGCCCTCCCACTCCTGACCGACTGACCGACTGACCGCCTGACCGCCTGACCGACTGACCGACTGACCGACCGTCGTCTTCCCTCCCGGAGCACCACATGACTTCCGTCCTCTTCGTCGTCACCGGCGCCACCCACTGGACCCTGGCCGACGGCACCGAGCACCCCACCGGCTTCTGGGCCGAGGAACTCGCCGAGCCCCACCGGATCTTCAGCGAGGCGGGCTACCGGATCACCGTCGCCACCCCCGGCGGCGCCCCCGCCACCGTCGACCGGGGCAGCCTGGCCGCCGAGGTCAACGGCGGCCAGGAGCAGGCCGACCGCCTCACCGCCTACCTCGCCTCGATCGGCGACGCGCTCCGGAGCCCGGTCGAGCTGTCCCGGATCGACCCCGACGCGTACGACCTGGTCTTCTACCCGGGCGGGCACGGCCCGATGGAGGACCTCGCGGTGGACGAAGTCTCCGGCCGGATCCTCACCCGCACCCTGGACTCGGGCAAGCCGCTGGGCGTCGTCTGCCACGCTCCCGCCGCGCTGCTCGCCGCCCGCCGCGAGGACGGCAGCTGGCCGTTCGCCGGCTACCGGATGACCGGCTTCACCAACGCCGAGGAGAGCGCCGTCGGGCTCGCCGCCAAGGCCGAGTGGCTGCTCCAGGACCGCCTGGTCGAGCTGGGCGCCGACTTCGCCGAGACCGCGCCGTTCACGCCGCACACGGTCATCGACCGCAACCTCTACACCGGCCAGAACCCGAGCTCCTCCGCCGCTCTGGCCCGTACGTTGGTCGACGCCGTCTCCACCGACCCGGCCACCGTGGTGGCGCGGCTGCGGAGCACCTTCGACACCGGCCGGACGAGGCCGCTCGCCTGGCGCCTCGCCCAGCTGGGCGCCCTGCGCGCGCTGCTCACCGAGCAGTCCGAGGAGTTCCTGGCCGCACTCCGGGCCGACCTGGGCAAGAGCGCGGCCGAGGCGTACCGGGGCGAGATCGGGTTCACCGTCAACGAGATCGACCACACGGTGGCCCATCTGGAGGAGTGGCTGGCCCCGGCGCCCGCCGCCGTCCCGGCCGCGTTCCTGCCCGCCGAGGCCCGCGTGGTCCGTGACCCGCTGGGCGTCGTGCTGGTCATCGCCCCGTGGAACTACCCGCTGCAGCTCGCCCTCGCCCCGCTGGTGGGCGCGCTGGCGGCCGGCAACACCGCCGTGGTCAAGCCCAGCGAGCTGACCCCGGCGACCTCCGCGGCGATGGCCCGGCTGCTGCCGCGCTACCTCGACCGGGAGACCGTGGCCGTCGTCGAGGGCGCCGTGGCGGAGACCACCGCACTGCTGGAGCAGCGCTTCGACCACATCTTCTACACCGGCAACGGCACGGTCGGGCGGATCGTCATGGCCGCTGCCGCCAAGCACCTCACCCCGGTCACCCTGGAGCTCGGTGGCAAGAGCCCCGCGGTGGTCGAGCCCGGCGCCGACCTGGCGGTCACCGCGCAGCGGATCGCCCGCGGCAAGTTCCAGAACGCCGGGCAGACCTGTGTCGCCCCCGACTACGTCCTCGCCATCGGCGACACCGCCACCGCGCTCGAAGCCGAACTGGCCACCGCGGTGGGCGCGCTGTACGGCGAGGACCCGGCGAGCAGCCCCGAGTACGGACGGATCGTCAACGAGCGCCACCACGACCGGCTCACCGCGCTGCTGGGCGACGGACGGGCCGTCACCGGCGGCGGCCACGACCGCTCCGCCCGCTACCTCGCCCCGACGGTCCTCGCCGACGTCTCCCCCGAGGCACCCGTGATGCAGGCGGAGATCTTCGGCCCGATCCTGCCGATCGTCACCGTGCCCGACCTCGACGCGGCGATCGCCTTCATCAACGAGCGGGACAAGCCGCTCGCCCTGTACGCCTTCACCGACTCCGAGCGGACCAAGCAGCGCCTGGCCCGGGAAACCTCCTCCGGCGGCCTCGTCTTCGGCCTGACCGTGTCCCACCTGGCCGTCCCCGAGCTGCCCTTCGGCGGGGTCGGCGAGAGCGGCATGGGCCGCTACCACGGGAAGTACTCGATCGACACGTTCAGCCACACCAAGGCGGTCCTGGACAAGCCCCTGGGCTGACCGCCGCCGACGGCGCCACCCGGCCCGGCCCGCATCCTGCCCGGCCCGCATCCTGCCCGGCCTGGCGCCACCCGGCCCGGCGCCACCCGGCCCGGCGCCACCCGGCCCGGCGCCACCCGGCCCGGCGCCACCCGGCCCGGTTCGGCCCCGCGAGGGCCGAGCCGGGCGCTGAACCGTTACGGCTTGGCCAGGTCGTCCGTCGGCGGCTTCGGCAGCGGGATCGGCTCCGCCGCCCGGTAGCGCGGCGAGGTCGGGTCGGCCAGGGCGGACGGCGGCGAGGGCTCCGCCGTCGTGATCGCCACCCCGGTGGCCACCGCCGCGGCCTCCTCCTTGACCTTGATGCCGGCCAGGTCGAAGGCCGTCTTCAGCCGCTGGCGCAGTGCCCGGGAGACCACCGGGGCCTTGCCCGGGGCCGTCCGGGCCTCGATCCGGACCATCACCGAGTCCGCCGCCACCGACTCCACGCCCAGGATCGACACCGGTGCCCAGACCAGCTCGTCGTACGGCGCCTCCTTGGACAGCTCCTCGGCGGTCTCCTGGATCAGGTCCTCGACCCGCTGGAGGTCCTCCTTGTACCCGACCTGGACGTCGACCGAGGCGGTCGCCCAGCCCTGGCTCATGTTGGCGATCCGCTTCACCTCGCCGTTGCGGATGTACCAGATCTCGCCGTTGCCCCCGCGCAGCTTGGTCACCCGCAGGCCGACCTCCAGCACGGTGCCGGTGGCCACCCCGGTGTCGATCTCGTCGCCGACGCCGTACTGGTCCTCCATGATCATGAAGACCCCGGAGAGGAAGTCCGTGACCAGGTTGCGGGCGCCGAAACCGATCGCCACACCCGCCACCCCGGCGCTCGCCAGCAGCGGCGCCAGGTTCATCCCGAGCGCGGAGAGCACCATCAGCGCGGCGGTGCCCAGGATGGTGAAGGACGCCATGCTGCGCAGCACCGAGCCGATCGCCTCCGAGCGCTGCTGGCGCCGCTCGGGGTTCACCACCCCGTGGTTGGCCAGCAGCCCGCCGAGCCGGCTCTCCTCCCGGTGGTCGTGGCTGCGCGTCATCCGCGCTATCAGCTGGGTGACCAGCTTGTTCACCACGGCCCGCAGGACCAGCGCCAGCAGGATGATCAGGACGATCCGCAGGCCGCCGGCCAGCCAGCTCTGCCAGTGGGTGTCGAACCAGCTGGCGGCCTGCTTGGTGGTGTCGGTGACCTCCTGCGCGCTGGTCGGGATGCGCAGCTGTGGCAGGTCCGGTGCGGTGGGCGAGGGGGCCGGCGTCGGGGTGGATAGCGTCGGGGACGCGTCGGTCGGACCGGTGGCGCCGGAGCGGAACACGTGCGGGGCCTTCCTTGCTGGGGGCGTGACCGGTCCGTGCCGCGCAGGCGGCCCGCGGACCGTGCGCGCTAGCCTATCCGGCACCGAACACCGGCCCGGACCGGCCGACCGGCGTGCGTCCCCGCCCGGACGCCCCGTCAACGCCCCGGTGCGCTCCCCCGGAGGAGCACCCCCGAGCCACCCCCGAGCCACCCCCGCACCACCGGCCACACCGCCCCCGGGCGGCCCCAGCCCGTCCGCCGTACGGCCCCCGGCGCTGCTCCGACCGGCCGAGCCGCACCCCCGGCCGGTCCGCCGTCCTCGCCCCGCTCCCGCCCCGGCCGCGCCCGGGTGCAACCGGACCTTCGCCCGGGCATACCGGGTATGACAGACACCACACCCGGAGTTCACGTCAGGTCCGTTACACAGGAGTGGTGGCGCCGTACGAAGGCGTAAGGCGACACTGGGGGAGATCACGCACTCGTTGCGCGATCCAACCGCTCGTCCCGGCGCGAGCCACGCGTCGCAGGCGTCCAAGGAGGCATCCGTGCCGCATGTCCTGGTCCTCAACGCGTCCTACGAGCCACTCGGCGTCGTATCGATGCGCCGCGCACTCATCCTGGTCCTCAACCACAAGGCGGTCAGCCTGGAGGACACGGGAGTCACTCTGCACAGCGCCACCAGCGCCCTTCCGGCGCCGTCCGTCGTCCGACTGACCCGCTTCGTCCGGGTCCCGTTCTGCGGGCCCGTCCCGCTCACCCGCCGGGCGCTGTTCGCCCGTGACCACGGCCGCTGCGTCTACTGCGGGGCCGCCGCCACCAGCGTCGACCACGTCATCCCGCGCAGCCGGGGCGGCCAGCACCGGTGGGACAACGTGGTGGCGGCCTGCCGCCGCTGCAACCACACCAAGGCCGACCGCCACCTGACCGAACTCGGCTGGCGGATGAAACGCCCACCGGCGCCGCCCAGCGGCCTCGCCTGGCGGATCATCGGCACCGGGATCAAGGACCCGCGCTGGCGGCCCTACCTGGAGCCCTACGGCGGCGGCGACCAACTGCGCGCCCCGCAGTGGGGCGAGTACGAGCACCACGACCATACGGAGTCGAGCCACTCCGTCCCGATCGGCCGGGCGCACACCGCCCACGCCGCCCACTCCGGCCCCGTCCGCCGCGGCGAGCAGCCCGAACCGCTCTCCGCCTGACCACAGCACCACAAGGGCCCGCCCGTCACACCGTCGGTACGCGCCTCATGGGCCGCCGCGCCCCCCACGAAGGGGAGCCCGGCGGCCCGCCGCTGTTTCCGGCCCCGCCGCGCCTACGGCTTCGTGGCCGGCGGGGCGGCCGGTGTCCCCGGCGTCCCCGGCTGGGCCGGCGGGTTGGCCGGCTGCTGCGGCGGGGCGGCCGGGGCGGTGACGGCGTACAGCTCGATGCCGTACAGCGAGTAGCCGAACTTGGTGGCCCGCGCCACGCCCTGCATCCGCACGTACCGGACGTTCGGGGCGTCGAAGCGCACCGTCTCGTCCCCGCCCTTGCCGTTGTCGACCGTCGCGGCGTCCGTCCAGGTGCTGCCGTCCGCCGAGACCTGGATCTTGTACGAGGAGGCGTACGCGGACTGCCAGTGCAGCACCGCCGCGCCCAGGTGACCGGCCTGCGGCAGGGCGAGCTGCACCCAGGCGTCGTCCTTGGCCGGTGAGGACCAGCGGGTCTTCGGGTCGCCGTCGGCGATCGCGGCGGCCGGGAAGTCCGGCGTCTCGTCGCCCGAGGAGGACGCCTGGGCGCCGTGCGCGAGGTCCGGACCGCCGGTCGGCGGGACGACGTGCACCTGCAGCACCTGCTTCACGGTGGTGCCGCCCGCCAGGTAGGACACCGGCACCTGGTACGTCCCGGACGGCGTGCCCGCCGCGGCCGTGACCAGCAGCGGCACGCCGACCCGCCCGCCGCGCGGCACGGTGACCGGGCCGGCCGGGGTGACGGTGAGGCCCTTGGCGGTGGCCGGCACGTCGATCCGCAGCTCGCCGGTGGTGCCCTCGGGACGCCCGGCCTCGACGGTGGCCTGGGTCTTGGCGGGGGCGGCGGCGCCGGTGACCACGTCCAGGGCCGGGTCGGTGAGGCTGAGCCGGGCCGCCGGGGCGTCGGCGTACCAGGGGATCACCTGGTTGACCACCGGCGGGTCGCCGCCGGGCTTCCAGGTCAGCCGGAACGCGTCGGCGGGCTGCCCGCCGGCCGGCAGCTCGTTGTAGCCGGGCTGCACGGTGCCGATGTCGACCCAGCCGCCGTCGGAGCGGCGCACCGCGACGGTGGCGGTGGCGTGCACGTTCGGGTCGGTGAGCACGGTGAGCCGGTCCAGCGGGCGGGCGGCGCCGAGTTCGACGGTGAGCGGCTCGTCCTGCGCGGTGGGCGCCTTGGCGGCGCGGTACGCGGTGTCCGGGTTGCCGTCCAGGACGGCCGCGGCCGAGGAGCCGGGCACCGCGGCGGGGCCGCCGGAGACGCTGGCCGGGGACTCGTCCGGGGCGGTGACGGTGAACTCGCGCACGGCGACGGCGGTCTTCTGGGCGGCGGTGGCCCGCAGCCGCACCGCCCGCACCACGGTGCCGGGCGGCAGCTGGGCGCTGACCGTCTTCTGGTTCTTCACCACGGCGAGCTGCTGCCAGCCGCCCGCGCCGGTGCTGTACTCCAGGACGCCGTCGCGGATGTAGTCGTCGGCGGCGTTCTGGGCGTCCGGGCCGTTGCCCCAGCCGCCCATCAGCACGGTGACGCCGCTGATCGGCCGGCCCGCGCCGAGGTCCACGCCGACCGAGTCGCCGGGCTGCGGGGGAGCGGAGCTCCAGTAGAAGGTGTCGGCCTGGCCGTCGGTCATCAGCGCGGGCAGGTGGTCGTGCGCGGTGCCCATGCTGCTGGTCGGGGTGACCCCGCCGCTGACCACGCCGGACCAGTTGTCGGCGGCGCGCACGGCCCGGTCCAGGAAGGGCGCGAGCACGCCCGCGCCGATGGTGGCCGGGGCCTGGGCGAGCTGGGCGCGCAGCTGGTTGAGCTGCACCCGGGCCTTCCAGGCGGCCGTGCCGTCGCCGCCGTGCTGGGCCAGCAGCATGTCCAGCGCGGCCTGCCCGGCCAGCCCGTAGTCGCGCAGCGGGCCGAGCCAGGGCCCGGCCTCGGCGGCGAGCTGGGCGGTGGCCTGGGTGCCGGCGAGGGTCTGCTGGGCGCCCGCCATCGCGGCGAAGGCGTCCCGCAGCGGGCCCGCGGCCGCTATCAACTTGGCGAGGTCGGGGGCGGCGCCGGAGGTGGGTTCGGCGTTGGCCCAGAACTGGTCGAGCAGCGGCTGGAGGTAGCCGGACTCCTGCTTGGCCAGCGGGGAGGAGGTGCTGTTGCCGGCCAGCGCGGTGACGGCGGACAGCACCGATCCGGCCGGGGTGGCGGCGGCGCCGGTCGGTCCGGCGAGCGAGCGCACCGCGGCCTGCCAGGAGTCGCCGGGCTTGTAGCCGGCGGGGTTCCAGGCGAAGTCCCCGGCGGTGGCGAGGGCTATCCGGGAGGCCACCGGCTGCTGCATGGCGCCGGTCAGCAGAACCGCGGAGCGGGTCGCCACCTCCGGGTCGCGGCCGGTGTAGGCGCCGAGGAAGAGCCGGTCCGGGCTGGCGTCGTTGACCGGGTAGTTGTCCATGGTGACCAACGGGTGCCCGTACAAGGTGCCGGTGTCCGAGGTCTGGGCGCCGGTGATCTTCTCCGGGATCACCGCGCCGCCGCTCCAGGCCACCTGCACGCCGGCGGGCAGCGCGTCGGCCAGCGCCTTGCGGTACGGCGTGGAGCCCTGCTTGTGGTACTCGGTGGGGACGATCGACAGCGGCGCCAGCCCGGGGTTCTTGGCGATCAGCCGGTCCTGCACCTTCTTGACCAGCGAGGCCTGCGCCTTGGCGGCGGCGGCCGGGCCGCGGCCGTACTCGTCCCGGTCGTCGTCGCAGTGCCACTCGTCGTAGCTGACGTCCAGGAACTGCAGCTGGAACGCGGTGAAGCCGAGCTTGCGCAGCCCGTCCAGCTTGGCGACCAGCGCGTCGACGTCCTTGCCGGAGCTGAAGCAGAGGGACTGCCCCGGGTCGATCGCGTAGCCGAGGGTGACGTGGTTCTGCCGGGCCCGGTCGCCGAGTTCGCGCAGCTCGGACTGCTGGTTGGCGGGGTAGGCGTCGCGCCAGCGGTTGAGTCGGAACGGGTCGTCACCGGGGGCGTAGAGGTAGAAGTTCTGCTTGGAGCGGCCCAGGAAGTCGACCTGGTCGAGCCGCTGCTGGGCGGTCCACGGGGTGCCGTAGAACGCCTCCGCGGTGCCGCGCGCCGCCGCGCCGCTCGGCCAGTCCCGCAGGGTGACCCCGGGCAGGCCGAGCCCGGCCGCGCCCGGCCCCTGGCCCTGACCGGCGGGTACGGCGGCGAGCAGCTGGCGCAGGCTCTGCGCGGCGTAGAAGGTGCCGGTCGCGTCGGCGCCCGCGAGCACCACCGCGCCGTACGTCCCGCCGCCCTGGGCGGGCAACTGGCCGACGGACAGCACGTAGCCGCCGGGCGGCATGCCCGCGGTCGAGGGTGCGGAGCCGTCCTTGCCGCCGGCCGCGGCGGCCAGCTGGCGCAGCGTCCGGTCGGTCTCGCCGTCGGCGCCCTCGGCGGGGCCGCCGATGTACACCACCAGCGAGCCGGCGGCGGGGGTGCCGCCGTCCGGCTGCGGGGTCACGGCGGTCGCCCCCGCGACGGTCAGCACCTCGCGCACGGCGTCCACCGCGCCCCCGTCCACCTTGGGCGCGGTCACCAGCGCCACGGCGGCCGGCACGGTGACGGCCTTGCCCGCCACCGTCTGCTCCTGCGGGTGCGGGAACACCTGAGGGTCGGTCACGCTGCCCAGCGGCGTCTGCGGCGCGGTGCTCACCACGTCCGGCCCCGGCCCGGCCGCGTACGCCGACGAGGGCAGCGGCCCGGCCAGCAACCCGCCGACGACCGCCGCGGTCACCACCCCGGCGGCGATCCGCACCGCCCGCCGCCCCGGCCGCCGCGCCGCCCGCTCCGCCCGCACCGACGCCAGCAGCGGCTCCGTCCCCTTCAGATCGGCGATCATCCGGTCCGCGGTCCGCGGCACCAGCTGACGGCACGTCCGCGCCGTGGCCCGCCGGGCCGCCAACGCCGCCGGATGGTCCAGCACCTCGCGCAACACCGGACTCTGCTCCAGCTGCTGCCGCAGCCGCCGCCCGGCCGCAACGGACACACGGGCTTGCACAGGGGCCTCCTCGCCAGGCCTGGACCACAACGGTCGCAACCCCACCAGCTACCCAACCCGGTGTCAACGTCACCGACGGCTATGCCGGTTTTGTCCTGCTTGATCCTCTGTCGGGACTGCCCCTGACAACCGATCGGGCCCGCCCGCCAGACGGCGGAGCGGGCCCGAGGTGCGGCGCTCAGGACACGGGGTCAGGAACGCGGTGGTGCGGGCTGCACGGCCGTCCGCAGGTTCGGGACGTACCACTGGTGGTTGGGGGCGAGCTGGTCGAGCTGGCAGTCCCAGAGCTGGAGCCGGGTGGCGTTGTCCGTGTGCCCGCCCGGCAGGTCGAGGCAGCGGCCGGAGGCCGGGTGGTACAGCACCTCGTTCGCGAGCGGGATCCACTTCTGCGCGGCGGTGCCGTCACAGGCGTGGTACTCCATCGGCGTGCCGTTGCCCGTACCGGCGTTCACCGGCGCCAGGCAGCCGTTCATGACCCGGACGCTGCCGTCACCCCCCAGCGAGAACTGCTGGGCGGGGCTCCCGTTGCAGTCGTAGAGCTGGATCGCGCTGCCGTTGCCGGCCGCGGCGCCGTTGAGGTCCACGCACTTGTTGATGTCGACGCGCGAGCGGATGACGCTGGTGGTGCCCGGCGCGGTCGGTGCCACCGCGAACGGGTAGACGGCGGTGCTGCTGATGCTGCCGTCGAAGGCGTCGCTCGGCTTCGACTGGTACCGGTAGCGGCCCAGCACGAACGGCCCCGACGGCGGCGGGCTGGTGCTCGCCCGGTGGTAGCCGGTCGTCGCGAGGACAGCCGCATCCGAGGCCCGTGCGGCCGAAGCAGCAGCCAAGGCAGCCGAAGAAAAAGCAGCAAAAGAAACAGCAGGAACACAGGAGGAGGCTGCAGCCAAGGAAGCCGACGATTCGGCGGCTGCCAGCCATCTCGGTGAAGCCGGATGACATGCCGCGCCCGCTCACGACAGAGCAGGCGATCGATGCCCCGCCAGGTACGAAGGACCCCACCGGATTCCCCACGACGGGCCAGGTGGTCACGAGAAGCTGGGGCCGAACACCCAGCAATTTCGCTGGTAGGGCCGGAGCTGCGACGCTCAACAAGATGCGTAGGGAGCTGTACGAGTGATGCTGGATGGGGAAGAGCACTGGAATGCGGTGCTGGCTGACATCCTGGTGAGCCCGAAGATCGGTGCAGTGCACGTGAAGTTGGTGGGCGACCTCCTTTCAGTCACCGCTCAACTGGACATGGCCGCACAGCGACGCCAACTCCTTCTCGATCTGGACAGTCAGATCGACTACGACGAGAGGGTCGGTCAGCTCGAAGAGGCATATCGGGAGGCCTGGCGGGCGCTGGAGGCCGCGCCAGACAGGGAGAGGCGCAATTCGGAGCGCCAGAAGCTTGCGGTCTCACTGGAGGCCGCAGTGGCGGGAATCACAGACTTTGCCCGTGAGTATGGTGTTGTGGTGCAGCTCTTCCGCTTTGACGACCCTCAGGTGTAGGTCATGGGCCCGGCTCGACCTGCCGAGCCGGGCCCGCGGTATTCCATCCGATCCACCGCCCGTACTCGTGTCGCACAGCGTGCTCGGCCCGTCACCCGGGTAGGACTTGGGAGTCCTGACCAGGCGTTGCCGAGACATCGCAGGAGCCGCGAGTGGCCGCTTACCACGACAGTGACGGAGCCGACGGGCTGAAGGTCCCGACGCAGGACGCGCCGCCGCCGCCCGCCGAACTGCTGGCACTGGCGCAGGCGTACGGGGTGGACACCCGGTATCCGGGGGCGGGCGGGCAGGCGGTGGGGGCGCGGACGCTGGTCGCCGTGCTGGCGGCGCTCGGGGTGGCGGCGGGGTCGCCGGAGGAGGTGCGGGAGGCGCTGGAGCGCCACCGCGCCGAGCAGCACAGCAGGTTGCTGCCGCCCTGCATCGTCGTGCGGCAGGGCCGCCGCACCGCGCTGGACGTTCCGGCCGATGTCCGGCTGCACATCGAGCTGGAGGACGGCGGCAGTTGGCAGCTGCCCCGCGGCCACTCGCACTGGCTGCCCGCCGACCTCCCGCTCGGCCGGCACACCCTCACGGCGGAGACCAGCGACAGCAAAGCAACAGCCCCCCTCATCGTCGCCCCGAACCAGCTTCCCCAACTCCCCGGCCGCAGCTGGGGTTTCCTCGCCCAGCTCTACTCCGTCCTGTCCTCCCGCTCCTGGGGCATGGGCGACCTCGGGGACCTCGCCGAACTCGCCCAGTGGGCCGGCGCCGAACTCGGCGCGGGCTTCGTCCAGATCAACCCACTCCACCAAGCCCTCCCCGCGGCCCCCGGCACCCCCTCCGACCCTTCCCCCTACCGCCCCTCCTCCCGCCGCTTCGCCGACCCGGTGCACCTGCGGATCGAGGCCGTCCCCGAGTACGCCTACCTGACGCCGGAACAGCGGACGGCGGCGGACGACCTCACCCGCCGCGCAGCCCGCCTCCGCGACGAAGTCCTCGCCCACGACGGCCTGGTCGACCGCGACGCCGTCTGGGCCCTCAAGCGGGAGGCCCTCCACCTCCTCCACGACGTCCCGCGCGGCCCCGGCCGCCAGGCCGCCTACGAGGCGTACCGGCGCCGCGAGGGGGAGTGGCTGCGCCGGCACGCCCTCTGGAACGCGATCGCCGAGGCGCACGGCGCCGACTGGCACCACTGGCCGAAGGGCCTGCGTCACCCGAACGGCCCACACATCGACCAGGCAGCCGAAGAACTCGAAGAGCAGGCCGAATTCCACCGCTGGCTCGCCTGGCAGGTCGACCAGCAGCTCGCCGCCGCCCAGCGCGCCGCCCGCGACGCCGGTATGCCGGTCGGCCTGATCCACGATCTCGCCGTCGGCGTCCACCCGGACGGCGCCGACGCCTGGGCGCTCCAGGACGTCCTGGCCGGCGGCATCTCGACCGGCGCCCCGCCGGACGCCTTCAACGCCCACGGCCAGGACTGGGGCCTGCCGCCCTGGCGCCCGGACGCCCTGGCGAGGACCGGCTACGCCCCGTACGCGGAACTCCTGCGAGCAGCGGTCCGGCACGCCGGAGCCCTCCGGATCGACCACGTGATGGGCCTCTTCCGCCTCTGGTGGGTCCCGAACGGCCACCCACCCACCGAGGGCGCCTACGTCCGCTACGACGCCGAGGCGATGCTCGGGGTGCTCGCGCTGGAGGCGCACCGGGCCGGCACCGCGGTGATCGGCGAGGACCTGGGCACGGTCGAGCCGGGCGTGCGCGAGGAACTGGCCGCCCGCGGCATCCTCGGCACCTCCGTCCTCTGGTTCGAACGGGACTGGAACGCCGCCGGACGGATCCTGCCCCCCGACCGCTGGCGCCCCGGCTGCCTGGCCACCCTCACCACCCACGACCTGCCGAGCACCGCCGCCCGGCTCTCCGGCGAGCACGTCGAGCTGCGCCACCGGCTCGGCCTGCTGGCCCGTCCGCTGCCGGAGGAGCAGCAGGAGGCTGCCGACGAGCTGGCCGACTGGCGGGCCGAGCTGACGGCCCTGGGCCTGCTCGCCCCCGACGAGCCCCTCTCCATGCCCGTCCTCTACCGCTTCCTCAGCCGGACCCCGGCCGAACTGGTCGGCCTCTGGCTGCCCGACCTGGTCGGCGACCCGCGCCCGCAGAACCTGCCCGGCACCTGGGACCAGTACCCGAACTGGCGCCTGCCGGTCGCCGACGGCGCGGGCGACCCGGTCACCCTGGACCGCCTCGCCGCCACCCCCGCCGCCCGCCTGCTCGCCCACCTCCTGGCCCCGCCCAGCCCCCACCACCCAACCCCGGAATCCACAAGCGGAACCCACAGCACCACCCCGACGCGCGCCCTCCCGTAAGCGGCGGGTAAGTTGGAAACGTGGACAAGAGGAACGCTTTGCGAGCCGGCGCGGTCTCCGCAACGGTCACGCTGATGATGCTGCTGTCGTCGCCCGCCATGGCCCTCACCAGGGACGACGGCGACGACCCGGGTGCCGGCCTGGGCGTCGGCCAGACCATCGGTCTGTACGTGCTGATCCCGCTCGCCGCGTTCGTCGTCATCGCGGCCCTCGCCGGTCTGCCGTACGGCAAGAAGAAGAAGTAACCGCCGCGTCCGCCCAGGACACGCAACCGGTCCACCAGGACCCGCAGGACCCGCACAACCCCGAAGGGGCGCCGGACGGTCCGTCCGGCGCCCCTTCAGGCGTTCATCAGCAGCAGGAGGTCACCGGCTCCCGGCGGCCTTGTCCACCGCCTGGGCCTTCAGCGCCCGCTCGATCCCGGCCCGCGACTCGACGACCTGACGCCGCAGCGCCGGCGCCGGCTCGGCCGAGGCCAGCCACTCGTCCGTCGCGTCCAGCGTCGCCTGGGAAACCTGGAGCGCCGGGTACAGCCCGACGATGATCTGCTGCGAGATCTCGTGGCTGCGGGTCTCCCAGATGCCCTTGACCGCGGCGAAGTACTTCTCCGCGTACGGCGCCAGCAGCTCCCGCTGGTCCGACTGCTGGAAGCCCGCGATGACGGCCTCCTGCACGTAGTTGGTGAGCTTGTCCGACTCCACCACCGCGGCCCAGGCCTCGGCCTTGGCCGCCGCGGTCGGGCGGGAGGACCGGCAGCTGGCCGCGTGCTCCTGGCCGGCCGCCGTGTTGTCCCGCTCCAGCTCCGCCACGATCAGGGATTCATCCGCCCGCCCGGTGGCGGACAGCCGGGACAGCAGGGTCCAGCGCAGCTCGGTGTCCACCGCCAGGCCCTTGAGCTCGACGGAGCCGTCCAGCAGCCCGGCCAGCAGGTCCAGCTGACCGTCCGTACGGGCGACCGAGGCGAGGGTGCGGGCCCAGGCCAGCTGGTGGTCGCTGCCGGGCTCGGCGGCGCGCAGGTGCTCCTCGGCGGCGGCGGCCCAGCGGCCGAGGCCCTCCTCGCGCCAGTCCGGGTCGGCGTAGGCGTCCAGGGCCAGCTTGACCTGGCGCTGGACGGACTGCACCACGCCGATGTCGCTCTCCCGGCCGAGGCCGGACAGCGCCAGCGACACGTAGTCGCGGGCGGCCAGCTCGCCGTCGCGGGTCATGTCCCAGGCGGAGGCCCAGCACAGCGCGCGCGGCAGCGAGTCGGTGAAGCCGCCGAGGTGCTCGGTGACGACGGCCAGCGAGTCCTCGTCCAGCCGGATCTTGGTGTACGTCAGGTCGTCGTCGTTGAGCAGCACGACGGCCGGACGGTGCCGGCCGACCAGCTCCGGCACCTCGGTGCGCGGGCCGTCGACGTCCAGCTCGATCCGCTCCGTCCGCACCAGCGAACCGTCCACCAGCTCGTAGAACCCGATGGCGATCCGGTGCGGGCGCAGCACGGCCTCGCCCTTGGCGCCGGCCGGCAGCGCGGGCGCCTCCTGCAGCACCGCGAACGACTCGATCTCACCGTCCGTGTTCAGTACCACCGACGGCCGCAGCACGTTGATGCCGGCCGTCTCCAGCCAGGACTTGGACCACGCCTTCAGATCGCGCCCGCTGGCCTCCTCCAGCGCCCCGAGCAGGTCGCTGAGCCGGGTGTTGCCCCAGGCGTGGCGCTTGAAGTACGCCCGGACGCCCTCGAAGAAGGCGTCCTGGCCGACGTACGCCACCAGCTGCTTGAGCACCGAGGCGCCCTTGGCGTAGGTGATGCCGTCGAAGTTGACCTGGACGTCCTCCAGGTCGTTGATGTCCGCCATGATCGGGTGGGTGGACGGCAGTTGGTCCTGCCGGTAGGCCCAGGTCTTCATCTGGTTGGCGAACGTGGTCCAGGAGTGCGGCCACTTGGAGCCGGGGGCCTCGGCCTGGCAGACCGCCTCGGCGAAGGTCGCGAAGGACTCGTTGAGCCAGAGGTCGTTCCACCACTCCATGGTGACGAGGTCGCCGAACCACATGTGGGCGAGCTCGTGCAGGATCGTCGCGGCGCGCGCCTCGTACGCGGCGTCGGTGACCTTGGAGCGGAACACGTACTGGTCGCGCAGGGTGACGGCGCCCGCGTTCTCCATCGCGCCGGCGTTGAACTCCGGGACGAAGAGCTGGTCGTACTTGGGGAACGGGTACGGGTAGTCGAACTTCGCCTGGAAGTAGTCGAAGCCCTGCTTGGTGACCTCGAAGATCGCGTCGGCGTCCAGGTACTCGCGCAGCGAGGGGCGGCAGTAGACGGCCAGCGGCACGCGCTGCTCGCCGTTCTCGTAGGTGTCGAAGACCCCCACGTACGGGCCGGCGATCAGCGCGGTGATGTAGCTGGAGATCCGGCCGGTGGGCTCGAACTTCCAGACCTGGGTGGCGCCTTCGCCGACCGGCTCGGGGGTGGGCGAGTTGGAGACCACGGCCCAGCCGGTGGGGGCGGTCACGGTGAACGCGAACGTGGCCTTCAGGTCGGGCTGTTCGAAGTTCGCGAAGACCCGCCGGGCGTCCGGCACCTCGAACTGGGTGTACAGGTAGGTCTCGCCGTCGACCGGGTCGACGAACCGGTGCAGACCCTCACCGGTGTTGCTGTAGGCGCAGTCGGCGACCACCCGCAGCTCGTTCTCGGCCGCCAGGCCGGGCAGCGGGATACGGCTGTCGGCGAAGCTCGCCGGGTCGAGCGCCACGCCGTTGAGGGTGATCTCCTCGACGCCGGGGGCGACGAGGTCGATGAAGCTGTCGGCGCCGGGGGTCGTGGCGGTGAACCGGACCACGGTCGTGGACCGGAAGGTGCCGCCGTCGCGGGCCGAGCCGAGGTCGAGCTCGATGTCGTACGCGTCCACCCGGATGAGGTCGGCCCGGGTGCGGGCCTCTTCGCGGGTCAGGTTGGTGCCGGGCACTCGCTGCACTCCTTCGTCAGGCTGATGGATCGAATCCTCGCATGCCCGACGGGCGGCCCGACCCGATAGGACGAAGGCGGGGCGGGCCGGGCCACCGGCCCGTTCCCGCCCCGCCTTCAGCAGCCGGAGCGCGTCACTTCCGCCACTTGGTCAGCGGACCGTCGGTGCTGGTGTAACGGCGGAACGCGTACACCGCGTTGCCGTCGTCCGAGACGAAGTACACCGAGGTGCTGGCGCTGATGTCGAACTTCCCGTTCGCGTTCGCCACGGTGCCGATGTCGGTCATCGACCCGTCGGTCGGCGAGAGCGTCACCAGCCGGGAGGGCTTGTCGTAGCCCTGCGAGACCACGGCCCGGACCTTGCCGTCCTTGTCGGTGCCGGTGACGATCCGGATGTCGCTGCCGCTGGTGGTGCCCGGGCTGGCCACCCACAGGCGCTTGCCGGTGTTCAGGTCGTAGGCGTTGATGGCCGGATTGGACGGGTTGACCTGGACGTACAGGGTGCTGCCGCTCACCACGTTGCGGGTGAACGCGGTGTCCTGGCCGGACAGGCGCAGGCTGTCGGAGCCGGGCTCCTTGACGGACATCTGGTTGCCCGGCTTGTTGTCCTTGTCGAACGGCAGGATGTAGTCGCCGTTCGGGCTGTTGGTGATCAGCAGGACCAGGGGCTTGTCCTGGATGACCGAGTCGACCTGCTCGATGGTGCCGGCCAGGGTGATCGGGGTGCTCGCGGGCTTGCCGGAGTCGGCGTTCACGATGACCAGCTGCGACTTCGGGCCGCTGGTCATGTAGCAGCGGTCGCTGATCGCGATCTGGTTGCCGGCGGCGCGGGCCCGCACGGTGCAGTCCTTGTCGCGCGGCTGGTACTGCCAGGCGGGCTGGCCGTTGGCGACGTTCAGCCCGGCCACCGCGTTGCCGCCGACCGCGACCACGTTGTCGGTGACGCTCAGGGTCGGCTGGGACAGCCGGTCGGCGGTGGCCTTGACGGTCCACAGCAGCTTGCCCTGGGCGAGGTCGATCGCGCCGACGGTGGAGCAGTCGTAGTCACCGGTGTTGAAGGCGACGGCGGCGATGTTCTTGGAGTTGGAGGTGTACGAGGCGCTGCACACCTCCTTGCTGCCGGACGGCACCGGGATGTTCCAGGCGGGCTTGCCGTCGGTCAGGTTGTAGGCCTTGACGCCGTCACCGTCGACGCGGACGGCGTACTTGTCGGTGCCCCAGATGCCGAGCAGCTGGTTGGAGGCGTCCGTGTTGGACGGCGTCGGGGCGTTCCACGCGACGTTGAACGTGGCCTTTCCACCGGTGTTGTTGTTCGGCGTCGGGTTGCCGGTGTTCCCACCGTTGTCACCGCCGACGGTGCTGGAACCGCTCGAGTTCGCCACCGGCCCGGGCCCCGGGTCCGGGTTCGGCTTGGGGCTCGGCTTGAGCAGCACGACCAGCCCGATCACGATCGCGATCGCCAGCACACCGCCGATGATCCCGCCCCACAGCATCACGGGGTTGCGCTGCTTGGGCGGCACCGGCACCGGCGCACCCGGGTAGGCGTACCCGCCCTGCTGCGGGTACTCGTACCCGCCGGTGGCGTACCCCTGGGCGGCGTCCGGCGCGGCGTAACCGCCGTTCACCGGGTCGTACGGACCGATCGGCGCACCGGCCGGCGGCGGCGGAGCCTGGGTGGGGATGCCGGGCGCCGTCGGCGCGTACGCCCCGTAGTCCACACCCCCCACCGGCGGCTGCGCGGGCGGCGCCGGCGGCTGGGCCGGAGGCGGCGGCGGGCCGGCGGGCGCGCCCTGCCCCGGCACCGCCGAGCCGTCCAGCTGAGTCATCTGATCCGCAACGGCGGCGGGGTCGACGCCACCCGCCGGGCGCCCGAACGAGACCCCCCGGTTGTCCTGCGGGCCGCTGCCCGGTGCTGCGCCTGCCCCCGGCGTAGGGTGATCCCCTGCCATCTGATACCCCGTCATGTCTGAATGCGTCCCCCTGCCGGAACCGTCCACGGTTCCGGTGGGACGGCTGAGATTGGGCACCATGCTAGTGGCGGGCGGTTTCAGGCCGCCGCCAGGACCGCCGAACCCCGCCCCCACACCCCCTGACCACGCAACACCTTCACCCCCCACCCACCCCACCCCCCCACCCACCCCGCACCCACGCCCCCGCGCCCCCAACCCGCACCCACCCACCCCCAGCACCCCCCAACCCGCAGCCACCCACCCACGCCCACCCACCCCTCACCCCCTCACCACCCGCCCCAGGCGAGAGGGACGCGCTGCGGGAGGGGGCGGTGGAGGGGGTGGGTGCGGAGAGGGGCGTGACGGGTGATTTTCAGACCGCCAACGGCGCCCGGCCATCTGCCCACAGGGTCGGCGGTCCGAAAATCACCCAGCCCCCGGAGCGCCCACCCCCGGAACCGCCCCCGGCCACCCACCCTCCCGAAAGCCCACCCCCGCCCCCAGCCCCGCGCAGCGCCCCCCACCCCGCAGGCCCGTAGGCTTCAGGAGTTGAAGGGGAAGCCCGGCGGAGGGTTCCCCACCCCTGGGAGGGTGGATCATGTCGACGGACACACCGGGCTCACAGTCGTCCCTGCACCGGGCGAACCTGGAACGGGTGCTCCGCGCGGTGCGGATGGCCGGCTCGCTCACCCAGGCCGAGATCGCCCGCGGCACCGGCCTCTCCGCGGCCACCGTCTCCAACATCGTGCGGGAACTGAAGGAGAGCGGCACCGTGGTGGTCGCCGACACCTCCTCCGGCGGCCGCCGCGCCCGCAGCGTCTCGCTGAGCGGTGACGCGGGCATCGTGGTGGGCATCGACTTCGGCCACACCCACCTCCGGGTGGCCGTCGGCAACCTCGCCCACCGGGTGCTGGCCGAGGAGAGCGCCCCGATCGACGTGGACGTCTCCGCCGCGCAGGGCTTCGACCGGGCCGAGGCGATGGTCGAGCGGCTGCTGACCCAGGCCGGCTTCCAGCCCGAGAAGGTGATCGGCGTGGGCCTGGGCGTGCCCGGCCCGATCGACGTGGAGACCGGCGCGCTGGGCTCGACCGCGATCCTGCCCGGTTGGACGGGCATCGCCCCGGGCCGGGAGCTGGCGGAGCGGCTCGGCATGCCGGTGCACGTGGACAACGACGCCAACCTGGGTGCGCTGGGCGAGCTGGTCTGGGGCGCCGGCCGCGGCCTGAGCGACCTCGCGTACATCAAGGTCGCCAGCGGGGTGGGCGCGGGCCTGGTGGTCAACGGCCAGATCTACCGCGGCCCGGGCGGCACCGCGGGTGAGATCGGGCACATCACCCTGGACGAGGCCGGCCCGGTCTGCCGCTGCGGCAACCGGGGCTGCCTGGAGACCTTCGTCGGCTCCCGCTACCTGCTCTCGCTGCTCACCTCCACCCTCGGCGCGGACCTCACCCTGCCCCGGGTGGTGGAGCTGGCCCACCAGGGCGACCTGGGCTGCCGCCGGGTGATCGCCGACGCCGGCCGCCAGATCGGTACGGGCGTGGCGACCCTGTGCAACCTGCTCAATCCGCGCCGGGTGATCCTCGGCGGTGACCTCGCCGAGGCCGGCGAGCTGGTGCTGGCCCCGATCCGGGACTCGGTGGCCCGCTACGCCATCCCCAGCGCCGCCCGCCAGCTCTCGGTGGTCCCGGGCACCCTCGGCGGCCGTGCCGAGGTGCTCGGCGCGCTGGCCCTGGTGATGAGCGAGATGGGCGAGTCCGGCGCCCTCGGCCGCCACTGACCTCCCCCCACCACCACCCACCACCCACCACCACCCACCCACCACCGACCGCCGCCCACCACCACCCACCACCAGCCACCCCCCCCACGCCCCCACCGCCTCACCCGGACGGCCGCAACCGCCGACGAACCCCCGTTCGTCAATACGGATTGACCACCACCCCCCGACCGACCTCCCGGAATGGCGGTAACCGGCCAGTGGCACCGGGCGCGCCGCTCGGTGTCCGCCAAGCGGACATTAGACTCGACCGGTCGGTACCGGCCGCGACCACCGGCCTGCCGCCGGACCGGGCGGCGACGCCCGTCGGACCGTCCGTGGTCCGCGAACACTGAACGAGGAGGAACGGGTGGCCCTGCTGACCCGCATTCGGGGACCGCGCGATCTCGACCGGCTCACGCCCGGACAGCTGGCCGCACTGGCCCAGGAGATCCGGACCTTCCTGGTGACCGAGGTCTCCAAGACGGGCGGCCACCTCGGGCCCAACCTCGGCGTGGTGGAGCTCACCATCGCGCTGCACCGGGTCTTCGACTCGCCGCGCGACCGCATCCTCTTCGACACCGGCCACCAGAGCTACGTCCACAAGCTGCTCACCGGCCGCCAGGACTTCTCCCGGCTGAAGATGAGCGGCGGCCTGTCCGGCTACCCCTCGCGCGCCGAGTCCGAGCACGACGTGATCGAGAACTCGCACGCCTCCACGGTCCTCTCGTACGCCGACGGCCTGGCCAAGGCCAACAAGATCCAGGGCAAGGCCGACCCGGTCGTCGCCGTCATCGGTGACGGCGCGCTCACCGGCGGCATGGCCTGGGAGGCGCTCAACAACATCGCCGACGCCAAGGACCTGCCGGTCGTCATCGTCGTCAACGACAACGAGCGCTCCTACTCGCCGACCATCGGCGGCCTGGCCAACCACCTCGCCACGCTGCGCACCACCCAGGGCTACGAGCGCTTCCTCTCCTGGGGCAAGGACGCCCTCCAGCGCACCCCGGTGGTCGGCCAGCAGCTGTTCGAGACCCTGCACGGCGCCAAGAAGGGCCTCAAGGACTTCATCGCCCCGCAGGGCATGTTCGAGGACCTCGGCCTCAAGTACATCGGCCCGATCGACGGCCACGACCTGACGGCCCTGGAGTCCGCGCTGACCAAGGCGCGCGGCTTCGGCGGCCCGGTGATCGTGCACTGCCTGACCGAGAAGGGCCGCGGCTACCACGCCGCCGAGAACAACGACGAGGACCGCTTCCACGCCGTCGGCGTGATCCACCCGGACACCGGCCTGCCGGTCAAGAACTCGGGCAAGGACTGGACGTCCGTCTTCGGCGAGGAGATGGTCGCCCTCGGCCACGAGCGCGAGGACATCGTCGCGATCACCGCCGCGATGCTCCACCCGGTCGGCCTGGCCCCCTTCGCCAAGGCCTTCCCAGACCGCATCTTCGACGTCGGCATCGCCGAGCAGCACGCCGTCACCAGCGCCGCCGGCCTGGCCACCAACGGCCTGCACCCGGTGTTCGCGGTCTACGCGACGTTCTTGAACCGGGCCTTCGACCAGGTCCTGATGGACGTCGCCCTGCACAAGCTGGGCGTCACCTTCGTGCTCGACCGGGCCGGTGTCACCGGTACGGACGGCGCCTCGCACAACGGCATGTGGGACATGTCGATCCTCCAGGTCATCCCGAGCCTGCGGCTGGCCGCCCCGCGCGACGCCGACCAGGTCCGCGCCCAGCTGCGCGAGGCCGTCCTGGTCGAGGACGCCCCGACGGTCGTGCGCTACTCCAAGGGCTCGGTCGGACCGGCCGTCCCCGCGGTCGGCCGGGTCGGCGGCATGGACGTGCTGCGCGCCGCCGAGGAGTCCTCCGGCGCCCACCGCGCCGACGTGCTGGTGGTCTCGGTCGGCGCGATGGCCCCGACCAGCCTGGAGGTCGCCGACCTGCTGGCCGCCCGGGGCATCACCGCCACCGTGGTGGACCCGCGCTGGGTCAAGCCGGTGGACGAGGCCCTGCCGGGCCTGGCCGCCGAGCACCGGGTGGTCGTCACCATCGAGGACAACGGCCGGGTGGGCGGCGTCGGCGCCGCCGTCGCCCAGGCGCTGCGGGACGCCGACGTGGACCTGCCGGTGCGCGACTTCGGCATCCCCCAGGAGTTCCTGGACCACGCCAGCCGGAACGAGATCCTGGCCGAGATCGGCTTGAACGCCCCCGACATCGCCGAGAAGGTGGCCGCCCTGGTCGCCAAGCTGGACGCGGCGCGGGTCGAGGCCTGAGCCACGGCCGACCGAACGGGTCACCTGGCGGTCAGCCGCCGGGTGACCCGTTCCGCCGCCGACCGATTGTCGTAGCCCTGTAACAGTTCGTCACGAAACAAGCCGACAATCGCACTGAATGGCGGGACCGGCGCCATCCACGCCGATCCCGCCCGGTAGGTTGTCAACCGTGCCCACCCCCACCCGCCTCCGCCTCGACGGACTGGTCGACCGCCTGCCCGCGCGCGCCCGTCACCACATCCGCCAGGGGTACTGGACGAGGCTGGTGCCGCTGCTCACGCTGGTCGCGGTGGCCACCCACATCCCGTCCTTCGCCCGCCCCGTCTGGAGCCCGGACGAGGGCTTCCTGGCCACCCAGGCCCGGATGCTCGCGGACGGCGGGGTCCTCTACGACACCGTGGTGGACCGCAAGCCGCCGCTGCTCCCCTGGCTCTACCAGGCCTGCTTCGCCGTCTTCGGCTCCGCCTCGCTGTGGCCGCTGCGCACCCTCGCGGTGGCGGCCCACCTGGTCACCGCGATCCTGCTGGCCTCGATCGCCCGCGGCCGCTGGGGCAACCGGGCCGGGGCCGGCGCCGGACTGCTCTACCTGCTGGTCTCCATCGGGCTCTCCCCGGAGGACACCCAGGCGGCGACCTTCGAGGTCTTCATGCTGCCCGCGATGGTGGCCGCCTTCCGCTACGCCGAGCGGCGCCGCTGGCTGGCCGCGGGCATCGCGGTCGCGCTCTGCTCGCTGACCAAGCAGACCGGCGGGGCGGTGCTGCTGCCGGTGCTCTGGATGCTCCTGCAGGACGCCCGCCGACGAGGGGTGCGCTGGCCGTCCGCGCTGTTCAAGATCGGGTTCGGTTTCGCGCTGCCGATAGCCCTGGTGGCGGTCATCCTGACCAAGCCCAAGGGCTTCCTCTTCTGGGTTGTCACCGGCAGCGGGGACTACGCCTCCTTCGGCGGCGCCTGGCTGCAGATGCTCGGCCGCGCCTTCGGCAACCTGGGCATCCTGGCCGCGGCGGGCCTCGGCTTCCTGTTCCCGGTCGGCCGCCGGCTCTGGTTCAAGTACCGCCACCGCCCGCTGCCGGTGGCCGGCGAGGAGCACGGCTCGACCGCCGACCTGTGGGTCTGGCTGCTCTCCTCGGCCGTCGCGGTCAGTGTGGGCTTCCACTTCTTCGGCCACTACTACCTGCAGCTGATGCCCCCGCTGGTGCTGCTGGGCACCGGCGCGGTCGCCACCTCGGCGATCCGCTGGAAGCCCGTCCTGGTGTACACCACGGTCGCCGCCACGGTGTTCTGGGCCCTGGCGCTGGCCTGGCCGGGGGAGCAGATGAGCCGCAACACCGAGGTCGCCACCGCGGTCGCCGCCCAGACCACCCCCAAGGACACCGTGCTGGTCTGGGGCATGCACCCCGAGCTGTACTGGCTGGCCGACCGCAAGCCCGCGAGCCGCTACCTGACCGCCGGCTTCCTCACCAACTACAGCGGCGGCAAGGACGGCAGCGCCAACGTGGGCGAGCAGTTCAGCGTCAACAACGCCTGGCAGACCTTCGACAAGGAGCTCGCCAACGGCCTGCCGGAGATCTTCGTGGACGACTCCGGCGTCGCCCCGTACCAGCCCGTGCTGGTCCCGCGGATCGAGAACCTGCTGGACACCCACTACGAGATGATCGGCGTCATCGGCGACACCGTCGTCTACCGGCTCAAGCACTGAGCCCCGGACGCCCGACACGGAAGGAGCCCCCGGCGACCAGGTCGCCGGGGGCTCCTTCCGTAGCGCTACGCCTTACGCGGGCACCGAGGCCACGCCGGGGGCGAGGAACCTCTTGCCGGTCACCCGCTCCGAGACGCCCTCACGGTCCAGGTACGGGGTGATCCCGCCCAGGTGGAAGGGCCAGCCGGCGCCGGTGATCATGCAGAGGTCGATGTCCTGGGCCTCGCCGACGACACCCTCCTCCAGCATCAGGCCGATCTCCTGGGCCACGGCCTCCAGGGCGCGGCTCAGGACCTGCTCCTCGGTGAGCACCGAGTCGCCGAAGGTCAGCAGTTCCAGCACCTCGGGGTCGAGGACCTGCTTGCCGTCCACCCAGGTGTAGAAGCCGCGCTTGCCGGCCTTGACCACCTTGCCGAGGTTCTCGGAGACGGTGAACCGCTCCGGGAAGGCCCCGGCCAGGGTCTCCGAGACGTGCAGGGCGATGGCCGGGCCGACCAGCTCCAGCAGCACGATCGGGGACATCGGCAGGCCGAGCGGCTCGACGGCCTTCTCGACGCTGGCGATCGGGGTGCCCTCGTCGATGATGCTCTGGATCTCGCCCATGAAGCGGGTCAGGATCCGGTTCACCACGAACGCCGGGGCGTCCTTGCACAGCACCGAGGTCTTCTTCAGCTTCTTCGACACGGCGAAGGCGGTGGCCAGCGACGCGTCGTCGGTCCGCTCGCCGCGGACGATCTCCAGCAGCGGCAGGATCGCGACCGGGTTGAAGAAGTGGAAGCCGACGACCCGCTCGGGGTGCTTCAGCTTCGAGGCCATCTCGGTGACCGACAGCGAGGAGGTGTTGGTCGCCAGCACACAGGTCGGCGAGACCACGTTCTCCAGGTCCGCGAAGACGGTCTGCTTGACGCCCATCTCCTCGAACACGGCCTCGATGACGAAGTCCGCGTCACCGAAGGCGATGGCCTTGTCCAGCGAGCCGGTGACCAGGCCCTTGAGGCGGTTGGCCTTGTCCTGGCCGATCCGGCCCTTGCCGAGCAGCTTGTCGATCTCGGCGTGGACGTAGCCGACGCCCTTGTCGATGCGCTCCTGGTCGATGTCGGTGAGGACCACCGGCACCTCCAGACGGCGGGCGAACAGCAGCGCCAGCTGCGAGGCCATCAGACCGGCGCCGACGACGCCGACCTTGGAGACCGGGCGGGCCAGCGACTTGTCCGGCGCACCGAACGGGCGCTTGGCCCGGCGCTGCACCAGGTTGAAGGCGTAGATGCCGCTGCGCAGCTCGCCGCTCATGATGAGGTCGGCCAGGGCCGCGTCCTCGGCGTCGAAGCCGGCCTGCAGGCTGGCCTTGTCGGCGAGGTCGGCGTCCTTGACGGCGGCGATGATGTCCAGCGCCTTGTAGGCGGCCGGGGCGGCGCCGTGCACCTTGGCGTCGGCGACCATGCGGCCCCAGAGGACGGCGTCGTCCCACGCCTTGCCGCGGTCGATCGCCTCGCGCTCGACGACCACGTCGCCCTTGAGGACCTTGGCGGCCCACAGCAGCGACTGCTCCAGGAAGTCGGCCGGCTCGAAGATCGCGTCGGCGATCCCCAGCTCGAACACGTCCTTGCCCTTGAGCTGCTTGTTCTGGTTCATCGAGTTCTCGATGATGACCTTCACGGCCTTACCGGCACCGATCAGGTTCGGCAGGATGGTGCAGCCGCCCCAGCCGGGGACGAGGCCGAGGAAGACCTCGGGCAGCGAGAAGGCCGGGACGCCCGCCGACACCGTGCGGTAGTCGCAGTGCAGGCCGACCTCGACGCCGCCGCCCATGGCCGCGCCGTTGTAGAAGGCGAAGGTCGGGACGGGCAGTGCGGCGATCCGCTTGAAGACCTCGTGGCCGCCCTTGCCGATGGCCAGCGCGTCGGCGTGCTGCTTGAGCAGCTCGACGCCCTTGAGGTCGGCGCCGACGGCGAAGATGAACGGCTTGCCGGTGATCGCGGCGCCGACGATCTTGCCCTCGGCCGCCTCGGCCTCGACCTGGTCCAGCGCCTCGGACAGCTTGAGCAGCGAGCCCGGGCCGAAGGTGGTCGGCTTGGTGTGGTCGAAGCCGTTGTCCAGGGTGATCAGGGCCAGCTTGCCGGCCTGCAGCGGCAGGTCCAGGTGGCGCACGTGCGCGGTCGTGACGACCTCGCCCGGGAACAGCTCGGCGCCGTGCTGGAGCAGCTCAGTCGTGGTGCTCATACTCACTTACCACCCTCGAAGTGGGGGTTCTCCCAGATGATGGTGCCGCCCATGCCGAAGCCGATGCACATCGTGGTGAGGCCGTAGCGGACGTCCGGGCGCTGCTCGAAGCGGCGGGCCAGCTGGTTCATCAGGCGCACGCCCGAGGAGGCCAGCGGGTGGCCGAAGGCGATCGCGCCGCCGAACGGGTTGACCCGCTCGTCGTCGTCCGCGATGCCGTAGTGGTCCAGGAAGGACAGCACCTGGACGGCGAAGGCCTCGTTGACCTCGAAGGCCTGGATGTCGTCGATGGTCAGACCGGCCTTGGCCAGCGCCTTCTCGGTGGCCGGCACCGGGCCGATGCCCATGACCTCGGGCTCGACGCCCGCGAAGGCGTAGGAGACCAGGCGCATCTTGACCGGGAGGCCGAGCTCCTCGGCGACGTCCTCGGCGGCCAGCAGCGAGGCGGTGGCACCGTCGTTCAGACCGGCCGAGTTGCCCGCGGTGATGTTGCCGTGCGGGCGGAACGGGGTCTTGAGGCCGGCCAGCGACTCCATCGTGGTGCCCGGGCGCATCGGCTCGTCCACGGTGGCCAGGCCCCAGCCGGTCTCGCCGACCTCGGGGTTGGTGTTGCGGATCGAGATCGGCACCAGGTCGGGCTGGATGTCGCCGTTGGCGTACGCCTTGGCGGCCTTCTCCTGGGAGCGCACGGCGTAGGCGTCGCAGCGCTCCTTGGTGATGTGCGGGAAGCGGTCGTGCAGGTTCTCCGCGGTCATGCCCATGAACAGGGCGGACTCGTCGACCAGCTTCTCGGAGACGAAGCGCGGGTTCGGGTCCACGCCCTCGCCCATCGGGTGGCGGCCCATGTGCTCGACACCGCCGGCCACGACCACGTCGTACGCGCCGAAGGCGATGCCGCCGGCGGTGGCGGTGACGGCGGTCAGGGCGCCGGCGCACATGCGGTCGATCGAGTAACCGGGGACGGACTTCGGCAGGCCGGACAGCAGGGCGGCGGTGCGCCCGATCGTCAGACCCTGGTCGCCGATCTGCGTGGTGGCCGCGATGGCGACCTCGTCGATGCGCTCGACGGGCAGGTTCGGGTTACGGCGCACGAGCTCCCGGATGCACTTGACGACGAGGTCGTCGGCGCGCGTCTCGTGGTAGATGCCCTTCGGGCCGGCCTTGCCGAACGGGGTGCGGACGCCATCGACGAAGACGACGTCCCTCGCGGTACGAGGCACGGGGGCTCTCCTCCCAGGGACCAACATTTGAGGTGGGCAGGCTGCCGCCGGAAGAACCGAGCGGCGCCGCGTCACGGTCATGCTACCCGCCGGTAACCAACCTGCCCAGGCCCCTCGGAGGGTTCTGACCATGTGTCCCGCGACACGTCCGCCGGTACGTCCGACCAGGAAGGGTTCCCGGAGACGCCGAAGGGGATGCCGTCCGTGCGGACGACATCCCCTCTTCGGAGCCTTTCGCGGCGTTCCGCCGGAGGATCAGCCCTCGGCGGTGGCAGTGGCGGCGGTGACGAAGGCGTTGGCCACCACCGGGGCCACCAGGTCGACCTGCCACTGCCGGGCGCCGAGCCGGCGCAGCGCGGCGGCCACGCCGTCGGCGCTCAGCTCGGCCGGCGGCTCCCAGGAGACCCGGCGCACCAGGTCCGGGGTGATCAGGTTCTCGGCCGGCAGGTGGTGGCGCTCGGCCAGCTCGCTGACCGCGGCACGGGCACCGGACAGCCGGGCGGCCGCGACCGGGTCCTTCTCCGCCCAGGCGCGCGGCGGCGGCGGGCCGTCGTGCGGGGCGGCGGCCGGCGGCAGCTGGTTCTCCGGGACCTCCCGGCCGCGCTGCACGGCCGCCAGCCACTGGTCCAGCTGGCGCCGGTGCAGCCGCGGACCGAAGCCCTGCACGGCCTGGAGCGCGGCGATGTTCAGCGGCATGGCCAGCGCGGCGTTGACGATCGCGGCGTCCGAGAGCACCCGGCCGGGGGAGACGTCGCGCTCCTGCGCCAGCCGGTCGCGGGCCAGCCACAGCTCGCGCACTACGGCCAGCTGACGGCGCCGCCGGACCTTGTGCAGCTGCGAGGTGCGCCGCCACGGGTCGGTGCGCGGGGCCGGGCGGGGCGCGGCGGCGATCGCGGCGAACTCCTCCAGGGCCCAGTCGAGCTTGCCCTGGGCGTCCAGCTCCTGTTCGAGTGCGTCACGCAGCTCGACCAGCACCTCGACGTCCAGAGCGGCGTAGCGCAGCCAGGGCTCGGGCAGCGGACGGGTGGACCAGTCGACGGCCGAGTGCTCCTTGGCCAGGCTCAGCCCGAGCACGTTCTCGGTCATCGGCCCGAGGCCGACCCGGGCGAAGCCGGCGATCCGCCCGGCGAGCTCGGTGTCGAAGAGGCGGGCCGGTCTCATGCCGACCTCGGCCAGGCAGGGCAGGTCCTGGGTCGCGGCGTGCACCACCCACTCGGCGTCCGCGATGGCGGCGCCCAGCCCGCTGAGGTCAGGGCAGGCGATCGGGTCGATCAGGGCGGAGCCGGCGCCGGCTCGGCGCAGCTGGATCAGGTACGCGCGTTGGCCGTAGCGATAGCCGGAGGCCCGCTCGGCGTCGACGGCGACCGGTCCGGTGCCCGCGCCGAAGGCGGCGATCGTGGCGGCCAGCGCCTGCTCGTCCGCCACGACGGGCGGGATCCCCTCCTTCGGTTCGAGGAGCGGGACCGGGGCTGCTTCTTCTGGGATGGCTGCTACGGCGTCGGTCACTCACCAAGGGTACGACGGTCACCGGAACTGGGAGTGTTGTCGGACTGGTCAGACTGTTGATCGCCCGCTCTCCTCCGGGCCGCTCGGACCCGGCGCCGACGGTCGGCGCTCCCTCGCTCCTGCGTCGCTCCCTCGCTTCTCCCTCTCGACACCGGCGCACCCCTTTGGCTCGGGGCGGGTGATCGCCCGCCCCGCCAGGAGCCCGCCCCGGGTCCTCCGCGGCCGTCGGACGAACGTGCGGCGGCCCAGGAGGAACGTTCCTCCTGGGCCGCCGGCGGTTCGACTAGTGCCTCGGTCCCGGCCGGCTCAGTGGATGATGCCGGTGCGCAGTGCGACCGCCACCATCCCGGCACGGTCGCCGGTGCCGAGCTTGCGGGCGATCCGGGCGAGGTGGCTCTTCACCGTGAGCGCCGACAGGCCCATCGCCACGCCGATCGCCTTGTTCGACTGGCCCTCGGCGACCAGCCGCAGCACCTCGACCTCGCGGCCGGACAGCTCGCGGTAGGCGGTCTGCTGCGGGCCGGGCGCTCCGGGTGCGCCGGGCGCACCAGGGGCTCCGGCTGCACCCGGCATGCCCGGCATCCCGGGGCGGCGCATCCGGCCGGCCAGCCCGGCGGCACCGAGCGGCAGGCCGGGGCGGCCGGGCATCGCGACATTGGTGCGGGTGCCGGTGACCACGTATCCCTTGACGCCTCCGGCCAGTGCGCTGCGGACGGCGCCGATGTCGTCGGCGGCGGAGAGGGCCAGGCCGTTGGGCCAGCCTGCGGCGCGGGTCTCGGCAAGGATGGTCAGCCCGGAACCGTCCGGCAAGTGGACGTCGGCGACGCAGATGTCACGCGGGGTGGAGACCCGGGGGCGGGCCTCGGCGATGGAGGACACCTCGATCACGTCGCGGACGCCGAGCGCCCAGAGGTGGCGGGTGACGGTGTTTCGGACGCGGGGATCAGCGATGACCACCATGGCGGTGGGCTTGGTCGGGCGGTAGGCGACCACGTTTGCGGGGTGCTCAAGAAGGACCGACACCAGGCCTCCTGCGGGGAGTGGCGGACGGAACCCCGAGGGGGCGGTCGGAGTGTTCCGCGTTCGGAAAGGGTCACAGTCTGCTTCGGCAGCTACCGTGCCCGGCTTTAGCGAAAGATCACGATCTAGTGAGTAACAATACGGACAAATCGCGCATATGACTGATGCAACATGCCTGGAATTCGTACAAAATCGATCAGATTCGTCACGAATCGGTCGTGGTTGACCAGGTAATTGACGCAGAGCGGGATCGAAGTCACACTCCGTCAGCCCTGGGGGTGGCCGGCGGGGCCGGAGGTGCCGTTCGGCCCGGACACCACCCGTCAGTGCGACCGGGGGCGTCGCCGGGCGGGCATCGGGACCACTCCACCGAGTGACGTGACCTCGCTCGGGCCCTGTGGGGCCGGGGTGACCGGCGGCAGGCCGGCGCTGATGCAGAGCAGGTCGCCCCAGGCCGCCAGGTGCCGCTCGAAACGGCCGTCGGCCGGGGTCCAGGAGGCCCGGATCTCGATCTCGGTCGAGGAGGGGCGGTCCGCCAGACCGCCGAAGTACTGCGAGGCGCAGCGGGTCACCGTGCCGGACGGCTCCGCGTAGCCGGCGCCGTGCGCCTGCAGGGCGTCCAGCAGCCAGGCCCAGCCGACCTCGGAGAGCATCGGGTCGCCGGCCATCTCCGGCTCCAGCTCGGCCCGGGTCATGGTGACCACCCGGAACTCCCCGTTCCAGGCCTCCTGCCCGGCGGGGTCGTACAGCAGCACCAGCCGGCCGTCGGCCAGCTCCTCGCCGTCCACCTCCACGGTGGCGGTCAGCGCGAACGCGTGCGGGGCCAGCCGGCGCGGGGCCGGCGCGGGGGAGAGCTGGACCTCGGGCCGCAGCCGCGCCCCGTCGAGGGCCTCCACGGCGGCCCGGAACTCGCTCGGCGCCCCCTCCCGACCCGTTCCGCCACCTGTTCCGCCACCCTGTGCGGGGTGCCCGCCGACCGCTGCCATGACCCGAAGACTAGGTCGAAAACCCGGGTTATCGCCGCAACTTCCGTCCGAGCGGCGTGCCGGAACGGCAAACCCGGCCAGATCTTGGAGGAACCGACGAGACCGCCCGAGAGGGGCGCCCCCGGGCGCATGCGAAGATTTGACCCGTGAGCGAGACTACGGCAGACCCGACGGCGGCCACCCTCGACGGCCGAACCACCCCCGCGCCCCGCGGCGCCGCGTACGACTCCGCGTTCCTCCGCGCCTGCCGGCACGAGCCGGTGCCGCACACCCCGGTGTGGTTCATGCGCCAGGCCGGCCGCTCGCTGCCCGAGTACCTGAAGGTGCGCGAGGGCATCCCGATGCTGGACTCCTGCATGCGGCCCGAGCTGGTCAAGGAGATCACCCTCCAGCCGGTGCGCCGGCACAAGGTGGACGCGGCGATCTTCTTCAGCGACATCGTGGTGCCGCTCAAGGCCGTCGGCATCGACGTGGACATCAAGCCCGGCATCGGCCCGGTCATCGCCGACCCGATCCGCAGCTTCGAGGACCTCCAGCGGCTGCGCCCGCTGGAGCCCGACGACGTCCCCTACATCACCGAGGCCGTCGGCCTGCTGGTGGACGAGCTCGGCGGGACCCCGCTGATCGGCTTCGCGGGCGCGCCGTACACGCTCGCCAGCTACCTGATCGAGGGCGGGCCGTCCAAGAACCATGAGAACACCAAGGCCATGATGTACGGGCAGCCCGAGCTGTGGGCCGCCCTGATGGACCGGCTCGCCGACATCACCTCCGCCTTCCTCAAGGTGCAGATCGAGGCCGGCGCCTCCGCGATCCAGCTGTTCGACTCCTGGGTCGGCGCGCTCGCCCCGGACGACTACCGCCGCTCGGTCATGCCCGCCAGCACCAAGGTCTTCGACGCCGTCGCCTCCTACGGGGTGCCGCGGATCCACTTCGGCGTCGGCACCGGCGAGCTGCTCGGGCTGATGGGCCAGGCCGGCGCGGACATCGTGGGCGTCGACTGGCGGGTGCCGCTGAACGTCGCGGCCGAGCGGGTCGGCCCGGGCAAGGGGCTGCAGGGCAACCTCGACCCGGCGGTGCTGTTCGCGCCCACCAAGGTCGTCGAGACCAAGGCCCGTGAGGTGCTGCACGCCGCCCAGGCGGTCGGCAGCAGCGGCCACATCTTCAACCTCGGCCACGGCGTGATGCCGTCCATGGACCCGGACGCGCTCAGCCGGCTGGTCGCCTTCGTGCACGAGGCCAGCGCCCGCTGACGCCCCGCGGTGGCGGGCCCCCGGGGAGCCGGGGGCCCGCCACCGTCGCGTACCGGTCCGGTCAGTCCTCGGCGCCGCGACCTCGCGGCGGACCTCCAGGGCCGTCTCCGCCCACGCTCCGGCCGGGATCTTCCGGGGCGGGCTCGAACGCCCGGTGCCGTTCCCGATCGCGATCGGCCTCCGGTGTGCAGCGGATTGAGGGTCCGGCGTAAAGACCTGCGAGACTGCGAGGCATGTCGGATGCACAGGTCGTCGTCGTCGGTGGTGGGATCGCGGGGCTGGCTGCGGCCGCCTTCCTGAGCGGGGCGGCCGGGGGAGCCGCGCGGGCCCGGGTGACGGTGCTGGAGGCGTCCGGGCGGGTCGGCGGGAAGCTGTGGGGCGGCGAGGTCGGCGGGGTCCGGGTGGACCTCGGGGCCGAGTCGGTGCTGGCGCGGCGGCCGGAGGCGGTGGAGCTGGCGCGGGCCGTCGGGCTGGGGGACGAGCTGGAGCCGCCGACCACCGCGAAGGCGGCGATCTGGACCAGGGGGGCGCTGCGGCCACTGCCCGGCGGGCAGGTGATGGGTGTCCCGGGTGACCTGGAGGCGCTGGCCGCCTCGGGGGTGCTCAGTGCCGAAGGGCTGGAGCGGGCCGGGCACGAGCGGGCCACCGAGGTCGGGTCGGACGTCGCGATCGGCCGCTACGTCGCCGACCGGCTCGGCCAGGAGGTGGTGGACCGGCTGGTCGAGCCGCTGCTGGGCGGCGTCTACGCCGGGCGCGCCGAGGAGATCTCGCTGCGCGCCGCGGTGCCGCAGCTGCTGCCGATCGCCCAGGGCGGCGGCTCGCTGGTCGCGGGGGTGCACGAGCTGGCGTCCCGGCCGCAGGTGGTCGGCACCCCGGTGTTCCAGGGCCTGCGCGGAGGCCTCGGCACCCTGCCCGAGGCGGTGGCCGCGGCCTGCGTGAAGGCGGGTGTGGACCTGCGCACCGACACCCCGGTGGAGGAACTGCGCCGCACCCCCGGGGGCTGGCGGGTGGTGGCCGGCGGCGAGGTGCTGACCGCCGACGCCGTGGTGCTGGCCGTGCCGGCGCCCGCCGCGGCCCGGCTGCTGCGCGCGGACGCCCCGGCGGCCGCCGCCGAGCTGGACGCCGTCGAGTACGCGGGCATGGCACTGGTGACCCTGGCGTTCCGCCGGGCCGACCTGGCCGAGCCGCCCCGCGGCAGCGGCTTCCTGGTGCCGCCGGTGGACGGCCGCCGGATCAAGGCCTCGACCTTCTCCTCCAACAAGTGGGGCTGGCTGGAGCGTTCCGCCCCGGACGCCTTCCTGCTGCGCACCTCGCTCGGCCGCCACCGCGAGGACGCGGTGCTGGAGCTGCCGGACGAGGAGCTGGTGGCCCGCTCGCTGGCGGACCTGGAGGAGGCGATCGGGCTGACCGCCCGGCCGTACGACACCTTCGTGTCGCGCTTCACGGCCGGCCTGCCGCAGTACCCGGTGGGCCACCCGGAGCGGGTGGCCCGGGTGCGGGCGGCGGCCCGGGGGGTGGGGGCGCTGGCGCTGTGCGGCGCCGCGTACGACGGGGTGGGGATCCCGGCCTGCATCGGTTCGGCGGCCGCCGCCGCGGCGGCCATCGGCGGGCACATCGACAGACTGTTGACCCCGGCGACCGGGGACGGTTCCACGGAGAGGACAATGGGCGCATGACTGAGAGCGTTGAGCGGGAGCCCGAGCAGCGGCCCGAGAAGAAGAAGGCGCGCGACCTGAACCAGGTCATCCGCTACACCATGTGGTCGGTGTTCAAGCTCAAGGGCGCCCTGCCCGAGGACCGCACCGCCCTCGCCGCCGAGGTGGACGAGCTGTTCGCGCAGCTGGACGCCAAGGACGTGACGATCCGCGGCACCTACGACGTGTCCGGGCTGCGCGCGGACGCCGACATCATGGTCTGGTGGCACGCCGAGGACTCGGACGACCTCCAGGAGGCGTACAACCGCTTCCGCCGCACCGGCCTCGGCCGCCAGCTGGAGCCGGTCTGGTCGAACATGGCCCTGCACCGCCCGGCCGAGTTCAACAAGTCGCACATCCCGGCCTTCCTCGCCGACGAGCACCCGCGCGACTACGTCTGCGTCTACCCGTTCGTCCGCTCCTACGAGTGGTACCTGCTGCCGGACGCCGAGCGGCGCGCGATGCTCGCCGAGCACGGCCAGATGGCCCGCGGCTACCCCGACGTGCGGGCCAACACGGTGGCCTCGTTCGCGCTCGGCGACTACGAGTGGCTGCTCGCCTTCGAGGCCGACGAACTGCACCGCATCGTCGACCTGATGCGCGACCTGCGCCCGTCCCGCGCCCGCCTGCACGTCCGCGAGGAGGTGCCGTTCTTCACCGGCCGCCGCAAGCCGGTGAGCGAGCTGCTGAACGGCCTGGTCTGACGCGTACTTCCGGAACGGGGTCCGCTTCGGCGGGCCCCGTTCCGGCATGTCAGGTGCGGTGGGGGCGGAGGGCGGCGCGCAGGCGGGGGTCGAGGAGGGCGGCGGGACCGTTCATGGCGACGGCGGTGAGGAGTTCGCGCTCCTCGTCGTCGGCGAGGCCGTGCTGGCGGGCGGGGCGGACCTCGCGGAGGACCTCCTGGCCGATCGGGGAGGCCCAGCGGGTGTACGGGTAGACGTCGACCCGGGCCATCAGCAGGGTGCCCGCGGTGAGCACCAGCGGCAGCGAGAACCAGGCGAGCGGGGCGACGGTGTCACCGCCGGTGAAGCCGCTGACGGACAGCGCGGCGGCGAGCAGCACCACCGTCAGCAGCATCGCGTGCCGGACGTGGCGGACCACCACCACGGTGTTGCGCTGGACCAGCGCCGGGGTGGCCAGCCCGGCCAGCGAGAGCCGGGCGCCGATCTCCAGCACGGTGGGGTGCTCGCCCATCGCCCGGCGCAGGTCGTCCGTACGGCACTGGCCCTCGGGACCGACGGTGGTGATCACCGCGCGCTCCAGCCGGCTGCGGCCCCTGGGGTCGACCACCGTCGTCCAGCCGGTGTGGGCGAGGTGCAGCCGGCCGCGGCCGGCCATCAGGACGAGGGCCAGTTCGACCACCCGGTCCGGGCCGCCGGCCAGGTACGCCGTCTCGTACAGCCCTATGCCGACGGCTTCCGGTGGGCGTAGCCGCTCCTGGTCGGCGAGGGCGTCGGCGGTGGCGGTCATCCGCACCAGCCGGAGGCAGGACAGCACCGCCGCGACACAGGCCGGTATCAGGAACAGCAACCACATGGGCTTGTTCTATGCCTGGGGCCGTGGCGCGCGGAACGGCTTCCGGGAGCGCGATACCGAACTGTGACGTCAGGAGCCGCCGCAGCTGCTGCCACAGCTCGAACCGCAGCTGCTCCCGCAACTGGAGTGGGAGGAGCCGCAGCTGCTGGAGTGCGAGGAACCGCACGAGGAGTGGTGCGAGGAGCCGCAGGAGGAGTGGTGGTGGGTGGAGCCCGAGTCGGAGGAGGCGCCGCACGAGCTGACCGAGGTGCCGCAGGAGGAGCTGCTCGACGAGACCGAGGCCGAGGAGGAGGACGAGGCCGAGGAGGACGAGGAAGAGAGGAAGGCGGACGAGGAGGAGGCCTGCCGAACCGCCTCCTCCTCGGCCACCGCGGCCAGCATCGCGGCCTCCAGCTCCGGGTTGTCCAGCGAGGCCGCGGCCAGTCCGCCGAGGGCGACCGCGCCGAGCATCGCGCCGCCCGTGAGCCGGGGCGAGACGCCGGAGCTGGGCGACCACGGGGTGCTGCCCTGCATCAGGCTGAGCTGGCGGTGCCCGGCCGGGGTGACCCGGCCGTTCGCCGGGATGCTGGTGAGCAGGGTGACGGCGCCGACGAACAGCAGCAGGCCCGGGTACCAGAGGTTGGCGCGGTCGTAGCCGGCCTCGTGGTCGTCGAGCAGCAGGGCGAGCCCGGCGGAGAGCAGGACGATCAGCATCGCGAGCCAGAGCAGCCGACGGGCCAGGAGGGCCCGGCGCAGCCGCTCGGGGCGGCGCATCAGGCCGCGGTCGGCGAGCCGGTCGCCGATCTCCTGGACGGCGGCCGAGTGGGTCACCGTGCGCCGCAGCGAGCCGAGGGCCCGGCTGCCGGTCGGGCCGACGGCGTCGTGGACCGCCTGGTCGACGGCGTCGTACGGCTTGGAGCCGGTGAGGGTGACCAGGCCGGCCCGGTTGATCACGACCTGCTCGCTCAGGTGCATCCGGACCAGCGCGGTGTCGAAGACCCGGCCGGGGCCGCCGGCGAGGAAGGCGGTGTCCAGCAGCGGCAGGCCGCGGCCGGGCAGGCCCTGCGGCTTCGGGACGTGCCGGACCCGCTGCCGGGTCTGCGAGGCGTACAGGGCGGCCGCGATCAGCAGGGCGGCCGGGATCAGGAAGTAGCTGTTGTGCCACATGGGCGGTTCCCCCGGGAAGACGTCGGTTCAGTGGCGGCGCAGGGCCCGGCGCAGCCGGGCGAGCGGTCCGGCCGGCTGCGGTGCCGGGTGGAGCCAGTGCTCCAGGGCGCGGCGGTGGTCGGCGGCGGGCGGGCCGCCGTCGGTGAGCACCCACGTGGCGAAGGCCCGGGCGTCGGCGCGGTAGCCGCCGGTCTGCGGGTGGGTGCGGGCGTAGCGGAGGAAGAGCGGCCCGTACTCCGCCCCGAGCAGGCGGGGCAGGTCGGGGGCGACCTTCGCGGTGGTGTCGCGCCGTTTGGCGGCGAGGCCGGTGGACTGGGCGCTGACCTGGTCCGGGTCGAAGCCGGGCGGGACGGGGCCGCCGGCCACCAGGGCGGCCAGCAGTTCCGTCTGGCGCCGGGCGAGGCGCTCCCGGGCCGGGCTGTGCTCGGCCTCGCCGAGGTCCAGGTCGTTCATCGCGGGGTGCTCCCCTCCAGCACCCGGCGGATGGCGTCCAGTTCACCGGCCAGTTCGGAGGGCGGCGGGAAGTCGGCGTCCCGTTCCAGCAGGACGCCGGGCGGTGCGACCCGCGCGCAGAGTTCGGCCAGGACCTCCAGCACCGGTTCGGTGACGGGGTGGGCGTGGGTGTCGTGCCACACGCCGTCGACCAGGGTGCCGCCGGCGACGTGCACGTAGGCGAGTGCCTCCAGCGGCAGCCGGTCGAGTTCGGCGGCCGGATCGGTGCCGAGGTTGACCCGGTTGGTGTGCAGGTTGGCGACGTCGATCAGCAGTCGGACGCCGGTGCGCGCGACCAGTTCGGCGAGGAACTCGCCTTCGGTGAACTCGTCGTCGGGCCAGGCGAGTTGGGTGGCGATGTTCTCCAGTGCGAGTGGCACCGGGAGGTGGTCCTGGGCGATCCGGATGTTCTCGGCGATCACCCGCAGCGAGTCCCGGGTGCGGGGGACGGGCAGCAGGTGCCCGGCCTCCAGGCCGCCGGCCCGGACGAAGGCCAGGTGCTCGGTGACCAGCGGGGAGCCGAGCGCGAGCGCCGCCCCGGCGAGCCGGTCGAGCCGGTCCGGGTCGGGCCGGTCCGCGCCGCCGAGGCCGAGGCCGACGCCGTGCGGGACGACGGTGACGCCGCGTCCGCGCAGGGCGGTGAGCGAGTCGGGCAGGTGGTCGGCGCAGATGTTCTCGGCGACCACCTCGATCCAGTCCAGGCCGGGTTGACGCTCGACCACGGTGTCGATCTCGCTGCGCCAGCCGAGGCCGATGCCGAGCCGGGGCGTGGTGCCGACGGTGGTGGCGGCGACGGTGGTGGCGGCGACGCCGGCGGCGTTGGGCAGGTTCAGGCCAGGGGAAGTCATCGGTTCGCCCCCTTCGGAGGGCTGGACGGGGAGGCCGTCGGGCGGTGCGGGCGTCGTCGCCAGGACCGCGCGGCCGTGCTGCTGAGGATGTCCCCGGGCGGGGTGGCTGCCAAGCCTCACCCGGTCTTCTCAGAGCATTATTTGAGCTTGCCGTCCTGGTGATCGGGGACTCCGACCCCTGGCCGGTACGGTCCCGCAGGTGGGGTGCGGCTCCGGGTGCGGCTCCGGGTTCGGCTCCGGGGGCGGCGAAAACCGGAGGCGGCGCCGGGTGCGTCGAGGCTACCGTGCGGACCGATGACTGAGAAAACGCTGACGATCCGTGACTTCCGCCCCGACGACGCCGAGGCCGTGGCCGCCGCCCACCGGGCCGGGCGCGAACATCTGGTGATGACCGCCGAGGCCCTGCTCTGGCTGAACGCCCGGCAGGATCCCGAGCAGCACTTCCGTACCTTCGTCGCCGAGCTGGACGGCCGGGTGGTCGGCGCGGTGCGCTGCGGGGTGGTGCTCGGGACGACGACCACCGGCGTCGGCTACGCCAACGGCAGCGTGCTGCCGGAGTTCCGCCGGCGCGGCGCGGCCACCGCGCTGCTGGCCGCGGCCGAACGCCACCTGAGCGGCCACGGGGTGGCCGAACTGCACACCTGGCTGGACGACGAGCCGGCCTCGCTGGCCTTCGGCCCCGCCCGGGGTTACGAGCTGCGGAGTTCCGCGCAGTTCGGCGGCCGGGACCTGACGCTGCCGCTGCCGCCCGCGCCGCCGCTGCCGGCCGGCGTGGAGCTGCGCCCGGCCACCGACTGGGCGGACGACCCGCGCCCGCTGTTCCTGGTGGAGGCGGACGCGATCCGGGACGAGCCGGGCGAGGTGCCGATGGACGCCCTGGAGTACGAGGCGTGGCTCCGCGGCGACTGGGCCCGGCCGGACCTCGACCGGGGGCTGACGACGGTCGCCGTGGTGGACGGCGAGCCGGCCGCGCTCACCCTGGCGCAGACCGACGGGGTGGACCGCTACTGGTCCGCGTTCACCGCCTGCCGCCGGGAGTTCCGCGGCCGCGGCCTGAGCAAGCTGGCCAAGCTGGAGTCGCTGCGGCTCGCGGCGGCGGCGGGCTACCGGCGCGCGTACACCAGCAACGACACCACCAATGCGCCGATGCTGGCGATCAACGCCTGGCTGGGGTACGAGCGTTGCGCGGGGGAGCGGAAGGGGATCAAGCGACTGGGGTGACAACCGGCGCGGTGGCCGCCGCACTCCGATCGCCGCCGAGGGGGTATTTCCAGCCACGGGCGGGGACATGACCAGGGCGCACAGTTCGTGGTCGAGTCTTCCTCCAGGGGGATCATATGGAGATCCTGCTGCAGGTGCTGATCGCATCGGTTCCGGCCGTGATCGGCTTCCTCGCGGCCCGCTCGCTCGCCCGTACCAGGCTGTTCCTGCGCTACGGCTTCCTACGGGCGATGCTGGCGCCGTACGGCCGGGTGCAGATCGTCATCCCCAGTCTGGAGGTGGCGGAGTTCGCCGTCACCTCGGACGGCTGCCAGCTGACCAGCCGCGGGCCGAAGAACGTGCTGTTCGTGCCGATGGCCGAGGCCCGGGCGATAGCGGAGCTGACCGACCTGCTGCGGAAGGTCAACCGCAAGGCGACGATCGAGCTGGTGGTGGCCGGGGCGCAGGATCCGCGGATGCCGACCTTCTCGATCGGCGGTCCGAGCGTCAACTCCTACTCCGGCGGCGTGCTGGACGCGGTCTTCCCGGACTTCGCCGTCGAGTACCCGGACGCGGCCCGCGCCCGCTGGGGCGGGATGACCTTCGAGGCGTTGTACGGCCCGACCGGGGAACTGGTCCGCGACCACGGCTTCATCTTCGTCACCCGCACGCCCCGGCACGCGCCCTGCGTGGTGCTCTGCGGGGTGTTCGCCTTCGGCTCGGCGATGGCGGTGGAGGCGCTGACCTCGGCGAACCGGAGTTCCCCGCTGGCGGTGCTGTTCCGCTCGGGGGAGAAAGGATTCGTCGCGGTGGAGGGGCGGGTGATCGGCCTGGACACGGTGGACGTCACGGTCGAGGTCTGCCGGGTCCTGCCCGCGCCGCGGTCCGACGTGCCGTCCGGGTTCCGGGGTGAAGTGTCCATCAGTCGTCCCGAACAGTGAGACGATTGGTCTCGACCACACGGTGCGAATCCGGACAGTGCGGGAGAGACCGGGGCACGAACTCCAGCCGGTCGTACAGCTTTTGCCCCATCCCTGACACAACATGGGCATAATCGCGCGCATGACGATCAACCGTGCGAACGTGAGCGCGATTGCCGAGGACCTGTATGTGTGGCTCCCCCCGAAGCGGGGCTGGGGCCTGGCCAACTGCGGCCTGCTGGCCTCCGAGACCACCGCGCTCTGGATCGACACCCCGTACGACCCCTCGCTGGCCGGGGAGTTCCTGGCCGCCAGCCGACGCCTGCTGCCGACCGGGGTCGACATCGACCGGGTGGTCGTCACCCACGCCAACGGCGACCACCTGTGGGGCGCCGGGGTGCTCCCGGACGCCGAGGTGATCGCCACCCGCGAGGCGCTGGAGCACATCCACTGGGAGCCCACCCCCCAGCAGCAGCACGCCCTGCTCACCAACAGCGACCCGGACTCCCCGCTCGGCGGCTACCTCCGGGAGCACTTCGGCCGCTTCGACTGGTCCACCACCGAGCCGGTGCACCCGGACACCGTCTTCACCGGCGAGCTGGAGCTCAAGGTCGGCCGCTACCCGGTGCAGATCACCAGCCTGCCCGCCGCCCACACCGGTGGTGACCTGATGGTCCACCTCCCGCACCAGCGCGCGGTGTTCACCGGCGACGTGATCTTCTCCTCCAGCCCCGAGCAGCCCGGCGACCACCCCTCGCACTGGGCCGGCCCGCTGGAGAACGTCATCGGCGCCTGCGAACAGGCCCTCGCCACCGGCGCGGAGATCTTCGTCCCCGGCCACGGCCCGGTGCTCGACCGCGACGGCGTCCAGGAGCACATCGGCTACCTCGAGTACGTCCGCGAGCGCGCCCACGAGCTGCACGCCGCCGGGATACCCGCGCTGGACGCCGCCCGGCGGGTGATCGCCGAGCAGCGCCACCCCGAACTCGGCCTGCCCGAGCGGCTGGTGCTCACCGTCGCGGCCGAGTACCGGCACCTGGACGGCTCCGAGCTGCCCGGCATCCTGGACGCCATGGGCCAGGTCGCCCTGGTGGCCCGCGAACTGGCCGAGGACTCCGCCCGCATCCCGCGTCCGCGCGCCGCCGGGAGCTGACGGCCGGGGCACCGGCAGTCGCCCGTACGCTCCGCACCCGCGCTCCGCACTCGCACCCGCGCTCCCCGCTCGCACCCGCGCTCCCCGCTCCCGCCCGAAACCGAAGCCCGAAGCCCGAACTCCGGGCGACGGCCCGGGCCCAGCAGCAAGGACACCCGAGGACTCCGATGACGCAGATCGCGCTGATCGCCCTGGCGCTGGTCGCCGCCGCGGCCACGGTCGTGCTCTCCCGCAGCCGGGCCAAGGCCGTCGGCCGGGCGGTGGCCGCCGAGGCCGCGCTCGGCCACGACGCGCAGCAGGCCCGCGCCGCGGAGGCCAAACTCGCCCGCGCCGAACGACAGTTGAACGAGGCCCAGGAGGCCGTACGGAACGCCGCCGAGCAGGCCCGGCGGGCCGAGGAGCACACCCGGGCCGCCGACCAGCGGGGCGCCGCCGCCAACGCCCGGGCCAAGGAGGCGAACGCCGGCGTCGAGGAGGCGAACGCCCGCGCCGAGGAGGCCGAGGCCCGGCTGGCCGCCGCCGACCGGCGCGCCGCCGCGCTGCTCGCCGAGATCGGCCACCTCGCCCAGGAACGGGTCTCCGCCACCGCCGTCCGGCTGACCCACACCAACGCCCCGGCGGTCGGCCCGCTGGACGCGCAGGCCATCGGCCCCGCGGGCGTCCGGGCCCTGCAGTCCGTCCTGGACGCCACCACCGCGGCCCTCGCCGACGAGCGCGAGCGGGTCGACGCCGCCGCCCGGGCCGCCATGCGCGGCGCCACCTCCCGGATCCAGACCCTGCTGTACCAGATCCAGAGCCTGGTCCAGCAGCTCCAGCACGACAACGACGACCCCCGGCTGCTGGAGGTCGACTTCCGCAACGAGGTCGCACTGCGCCGGATCCAGACCGTCGCGGTGCTCTGCGAGGCCTGGCCGGGCCTGGCCCGGACCGACTCCCCGCTCGCCGAGGTGGTCGTCGGCGCGCTCTCCCGGGTGCCCGGCTACGCCCGGATCAAGGTCGCCAACCACCTGCGCGAGCAGCGGCTGGCCGTGGTCGCCCGGGCCGCCGAGCCGATCGCCATCGCCATCGCCGAACTGCTCGCCAACGCCACCGCCTACTCCCACCCGGAGACCGACGTCCCGGTGACCGTCCAGCAGGGCGGCCGCGGCGCGCTGGTGATCGTCGACGACAGCGGCATCGGGATGGACGAGGACCAGCTGCGCCGGGCCCGCCGGCTGCTGGCCGGCCCGTCGGACGTGCTGCTCACCGAGCTGGGCAACCCGCCCAAGACCGGCTTCGCGGTGGTCGGCAAGCTGGCCCGCCAGTACGGCTTCACCTGCCACATCGAGCCCTCGCCGTACGGCGGCATGCGGACCATCCTGCGCATCCCGGCCGCGCTGGTGACGACGGTGGACGACGAACAGCCGCTGTCGGTGCTCACCCCGCTGCCGCTGCGGGCCGGAAACGGCCCGGCCCAGGCGCCCGCCGTCGCGGCCGTCCCGCCGATGCGCGACGCCGACGAGCAGGACGCCCCGGTGCTCGCCGACCGCCACAACCAGCCCGGCCCGCACCCGGCGCCGGCCATCCACGTGGTGCCCGACCCCGAGCCGGGCGCCGGCCCCGACGGGGACGGCAGCGGCCTGCCCAGCCGGCGCCGCCGCCGTCCGCTCGCCGCCGAGGAGCCGGGCACGGCCCCGGGGGCACCGGCGGCCGGGGCCGCGGACGGCCCGGAGGAGCGGCCCGCACCGTACGTCCGCAGCCCCGAGCAGGCCGCCGCCCACTGGCAGGCGCTGCAGCGCGGCACCGACTCCGGCCGGGCCGCCGCGGCCCAGGCCGCCCCCGGCGGCGCCCGGAGCGCCGGGAGCACGGCGACCGCCGGAGCCGGTGAGTCGGGCGCCACCGCCGCCACGGCTTCCACGACCGCCCCGACTTCCACGACCACCGCGACCGGCAGCACCGCCGCGGTCGACAGCACCGCCGCGACCAGCGGTACCGGCAAGAGCAGCAGCACCGGCGACCGCACCACCGGACCGACCTTAGAAGGAGTCGAGCAGTGAGCAGCTCGCCCAGCCCGACCGCCACCGACGAGATCTCCTGGGTGCTGAGCCCGCTGCTGGAGCTGCCGGGGGTGCTGCACGCGGTGGTCGCCACCGGTGACGGCCTCGTCGAGGCCGCCTCCGACGGCCTCGGCCGGGCCTCCGCCGAGCGGGTCGCCGCGATGACGGCCACCGTGCACGCCGCCGCCCGCGCCTTCACCACCGCCTTCACCGACACCGAGCGGCCGCGGCTGGCCCAGACCGTGGTGGAGTCCGACCTCGGCTACGCCATCGTCGTCCCCGCCGGGGAGAACACCTCGCTCGCCGTGTTCACCGCCCCGGACGCCCAACTCGGCAACGTGGCCTACCAGATGCAGCTCCAGGTCGCCGCCCTGGGCCGGGCGCTGGCGAGCCCGTCCCGGCAGCAGGGCGCCGGGTCACCGGCCGCCGGGGGACCGCGCACCGGGCGGCGGGTCACCGGGTCGCAGGGCGCCCCCGCCGGGTCATGAGCGAGCGAATCGTCAAGAGGCGCGCGTGGGCGAGTGCCCCTGCCGGGCGAAGCGGGGTGGGCGCATGAGTGAGCGCAGCGAGCGAATCGTGAACAGGTGCGTGTGGGCGAATGCCCCTGCCGAGCGAAGCGAGGTGGGCGCATGAGTGCCGTCCCCCGCAGGCGGATGGTGCCCGCCTACCTGGCCACCGGAGGCCGCGCCCGCCCCGGCACCGAGGGTTTCGAGCGGCTGACCGTCCTGTTCGCCGACCGGGCCGACCGGGCGGAACCGCCGGCCGACCTCGAACCCGAACACCGTCGGCTCTGGGAGCTGCTGCGTCCCGGCGCGCTGACCGTGGTGGAGGCCGCCGCGCACCTGCGCCTGCCGGTCAGCGCCACCGTCTTCCTGGCGGCCGACCTGGTCGAGGCGGGCTGCCTGCACGCCCGCGCGCCGATCCCGCGCGCCCAGCAGACCGACCGCTCCATCGTCGAGAGGCTCCTCGTTGGACTCCGTGCGCTCCGGTGAGCCCGGCCCCGGCTTCCCCGCCGGGCGGCCGAGCCGGGTGGGCTACCTGCCCGACCGGGACCAGACGCTGATGAAGCTGCTGGTCGCCGGCCCGTTCGGGGTCGGCAAGACCACGCTCATCCGCACCCTCTCCGAGATCGCCACCCTGCACACCGAGGAGGCGATGACCGAGACCGGACGGCCGGTGGACGACCTGGCGGGCCTGCCGGAGAAGTCCACCACCACCGTCGCGGTGGACTTCGGCCGGCTCACCCTGCCCGGCAACACGGTGCTCTACATGTTCGGCACCCCCGGCCAGCGGCGCTTCTTCCCGCTCTGGCAGGACATCGCCCGCGGCGCCCTGGGCGCCCTGGTGCTGGCCGACACCCGCCGGCTGGCCGACTCCTTCGAGATCATGGACATGGTCGAGGAGCAGGGCCTGCCGTACGCCGTCGCCGTCAACCGCTTCCCGGACTCCCCGGCCCACCCGCCCGAGGTGCTGCGCGCCCACCTGGACCTGCACGCGGCGACCCCGCTGCTGCTGTGCGACGCCCGCGAGCGCGGCAGCAGCATCGACGCGCTGATCGCCCTGGCCGAGCACGTCCTCGACACCCTGCCCGTCGGCCTCGACACCCACGAGGGACAGTGACCACCGAAACCCGACCGACCCCGATCTACGGCCCGGTCTTCGCCGCCGACCCCCAGCTGGTGTACGAGCGGCTGCGCCGCCACGGCGCCGTCGCCCCGGTGGAGATCGCCCCCGGGGTCGAGGCCCTGCTGGTCACCGACTACCAGGCCGCCCTGGACCTGCTGCGCGACACCGACACCTTCTCCAAGGACTCCCGCGCCTGGCAGGCGACCGTCCCGCCGAACTCCCCGCTGCTGCCGGTGCTCGGCTACCGCCCCACCGCGCTGTTCAGCGACGGCGCGACGCACGCCCGCTACCGGGCGGTGATCACCGACGGCCTCGCCCTGTTCGAACCGCACCGGCTCCAGCGCCAGGTCGCCGAGGCCGCCCACCAGCTGATCGACCGCTTCGCGGCGGTCGGCAGCGCCGACCTGATCGCCGAGTACGCCCGCCAGCTGCCCGCCTTCGTGCTGACCACCTGGTTCGGGGTGCCCGAGGAGGAGCACGCCGAGGTGGTCGCCGCGATCACCGGGCTGATCGAGTCCACCGCGAAGGCCGGCGCCGCGTACGGGAAGCTCGTCGCGGTGGTCACCGCGATGGTCGCCGAGCGCCGTGAGCGCCCCCGGCACGACCTCGCCTCCTGGTTCGTCACCCACCCGGTCGGGCTGGACGACGACGAGGTGATCCGGCAGATCACCCTGACCATGATTGCCGGGCACGAGCCGACCACCAACCTGATCGGCAACGCCCTGCTGCGCCTGCTCACCGACGCCCGCTACGCCGGCTCGCTGTTCGGCGGCGCGATGACCGCCCACCAGGCGATCGACGAGGTGCTGTGGCACGAGCCGCCGCTGGCCAACCTCTCCGCCCACTACCCGCGCTACGACATCACCTTCCACGGCCGCCAGATCGCGGCGGGCTCGCTGGTGCTGGTCTCGTACGCGGCCGCCAACTCCCAGGCCGCGCCGCCGACCGACGGCGACGGGCTGCGCAGCGGCGAGAGCGCCCACCTGGCCTGGGCGGCCGGCCCGCACGCCTGCCCGGCCCGTGACCCGGCCCTGCTGATCGCGATCACCGCCATCGAGCAGCTGACCAGTCGCCTCAGCGACCTCGAACTCGCCACCCCGGCCGAGGAGTTGCTCTGGCGCCCGGGCCCGTTCCACCGCGCCCTGGTGCACCTGCCGGTCCGCTTCGCACCGCTGGCCGGATAGCCGCTGGCCGGAAAGTCGGGGCCGGACAGCCGGGGCCGGACAGCCGGGTCCGGACAGCCCGAGGGCCCGGACGGAGACCGTCCGGGCCCTGGGCCCGCAACAACAAGCTGCTACTCGGCCGGCCGCAGCGTCAGCGAGATGCTGTTGATGCAGTACCGCTGGTCGGTCGGCGTCCCGTAGCCCTCGCCCTCGAAGACGTGCCCCAGGTGCCCGCCGCACTTGGCGCAGCGCACCTCGACCCGGCGCATGCCGAGCGTGCTGTCCTCGATGTACTCGACCCGGTCCTCGGCCAGCGGCGCGTAGTACGAGGGCCAGCCGCAGTGGCTGTCGAACTTGGTCTCGGAGCTGAACAGCTCCGCCCCGCAGGCCCGGCAGCCGTACACGCCGACCGTCTTGGTGTCGGTGTACTCGCCGACGAACGGCCGCTCGGTGCCCGCCTCGCGGAGCACGTGGTACTCCTCGGGGCTGAGCTGGGCGCGCCACTCGGCCTCGGTCTTCTCGATCTCGTAGCTCATCACGACTCCCGCTCGGCGTACGTCAGACGTTGGAGGCAACGTTCGCGAGGTGCTCCAGAATTTCTGGGCCCAGGTTGGTGACGTCGCCGGCGCCCATGGTGAGCAGCAGGTCGCCCGGGCGGGCCAGGCCGGCCAGCAGGGCGGGGGCGGCGGCGAAGTCGTGCTCGGGGGTGACGTCGGCGCCGGCCCGGCGGGCGGCGTCGATGATCAGCTCGCTGGTGATGCCCGGGATCGGGTCCTCGCGGGCCGGGTAGATGTCCAGCACCACCGAGGCGTCGGCCAGGGCCAGGGCCTGGCCCATCTCCTCGGCGAGCTGCTGGGTGCGGCTGAACAGGTGCGGCTGGAAGACCACCAGCACCCGGCCCTCGCCCTCCAGGCCCTCGCGGATGGCCTCCAGGTCGGCGGTCATCTCGGTCGGGTGGTGGGCGTAGGAGTCGATCACCTGGACGCCGGCCGCCTCGCCCTTGAGCTGCAGGCGGCGGCGCACGCCGGTGTAGGCGCCGAGCGCCTTGGCCAGGTCGGCGGCCGGGACACCCAGCGCGACGCCGGCGGCCAGCGCGGCCACCGCGTTGTGGGCGTAGTGCCGGCCGGGCACCGAGACGGTGAAGGTCAGTTCGGCGCCGTCCAGCAGGACGGTGACCTCGCTGGTCATGCCGTGGGCGACCACGGACAGGACGCGCAGGTCGGCGTCCTCGGCGGCGCCGACGGTGACCACGTTGAGCCCCTCGCGGCCGGCCACCCGGGCGGTCAGCTCGCGGGCGCCGTCGTGGTCGGCGGAGACCACCAGGGTGCCGCCGGGGGTGATCCGGCCGACGAAGGTCTCGAAGGACTCGTAGATCTCGTCGATCGAGGCGTAGTTGGCGTGGTGGTCCAGCTCCACGTTGAGCACGATCGCCACCTCGGGCGCGTACTTGTGGAAGCTGCGGTCGCTCTCGTCGGCCTCGGCGACGAAGATCTCGCCGGCGCCGTGGTGGGCGTTGGAGCCGGGGGCGTCGAGGTCGCCGCCGATCGCGTAGGACGGCTCCAGGCCCAGCTCGCCGAGGGCGACGGCGAGCATGCTGGTGGTGGTGGTCTTGCCGTGGGTGCCGGCCACCGCCAGCGCCCGGCGGCCGCCCATCAGCGCGGCCAGCGCGTCGGAGCGGTGCACCACCGGGATGCCGCGCTCGTGGGCGGTGACCAGCTCCGGGTTGTCGGCGCGGATCGCGCTGGAGACCACGATGCTGCTGGCGCCGTCCGGCACGTGCTCGGCGGCGTGGCCGACGTGCACCGTGGCGCCGAGGGCGCGCAGCGCGAGGACGGTCTCGGACTCCTTGGAGTCGCTGCCGGAGACGCTGGCACCGCGCACTGCGAGGATCTTCGCCAGGCCGGACATCCCGGCGCCGCCGATGCCGATGAAGTGCGGGGCGTGCAGGTCGTGCGCGGCGTCGTTCAAGGCGTGGCTCCGTACGGGCGATGGCGGTGTGGGCAGATGGGTCCGGCGGGGTGCGGGACGCGCGAGAGGTGGGACGCGTACGAGACGCGCGAATCGTCCTCGCGGACGGACCGCAAGGACGATTCTGCACCACCGGCGCGCGGTGCCACACGGGGCTACGAGTCGCTGGCGAACAGCCTCAGCACCGGCACCCCCACCTTGTGGCGGGCCTGGGAGGCCCAGTCGCGGTGGAAGAACTCCTCCACGAAGTGCGGTGAGGTGAGCACCACCACCTCGTCGGCCCGGTGCTCCTCGACCGCCGCGCGCAGCCGGTCCAGCGGCTTCTCCTCGACCAGCTCGCCGATCGCCTCGGCCCCGGCCCGGCGCAGGTGGCGCAGGCTGTGCTCGAGCGATTCGCCGGCCACGGTCGGGCCGCCCTCGGACTCGTCGTGCTCGTGCACCACCTTGTCGAGGTGGCCGAGGGCGACGTCGTCGAGCGCCCGCAGCAGTTCGTCCTGCTTGCCGCGCGGCTGCATCAGGACGACGAAGGACACCTTCTCGTCGCTGTGGAGCGTGGTGACCAGCTCCACGTCCGCGTCCGAGAGCGCCTTTTCGATCATCAGTACCGTCTTGAACACGTGAGTCCCTTCCAGTGGCCGGCCCCCGGGCCCCGGCATCGCATAACGGGATCACGATCGGGGGGTCACGGGGTCATCCGAACCCAGGTGACGCAGGTAGCGGGTGAAGAGGAATCCTTTCTGCTCGATCAATGAGACCAGCCGCATCCGCTGCACGTCAGGCATTTCCGCATCGCGGACGATGCGCGGCGCGTCGCCGCCGGTGAGCAGCGGGGCCAGCGACAGGCACAGCTCGTCCAGCAGGTCCGCCGCCGCCAGCTGGCCCAGCAGCCGCGGCCCGCCCTCGGTCAGCAGCCGCGTCCAGCCCCGCTCCACCAGGGCCGCCACGCCCGCCCGCAGGTCCACCGAGCCGCGCCCGGCGAGCACCAGGTCGGCCACCGCGGCGACCTCCCGGCGGCGCTCCTCGGGGGCGTCCTCGACGGTGATCACCACCGTCCTGACCAGCGGTTCCGTGAACAGCGGCGCACCCAGGTCGAGGTTCAGCGAGCGGCTCACGATCGCGATCGCCGGGGCCGCGGACTGCCCCGCCGCCGCCCGCGCGGCCGCGAACTCCCGGCGGGCCCGGGCCGGCCGGTAGCCCTCCGCCCGGACCGTCTCGGCGCCCACCAGCACCGCGTCCGACAGGGCCCGCAGCACCCCGAAGATCCGCTTGTCGGCGTCGCCGGACAGCCCCTCGGACAGTCCGTCGAGCTTCGCCCCGCCGTCCAGCCCGGCCACCATGTTGGCGCGCAGCCAGGGGCGCCCCCGATTCACCTGGTCGGGGTACGCGTAGACGGCGGCGAGCGATTCCAGGTCGGACGGATCCGCGACCGGAGCGCCCAGCGGGCTGATCAACTGTTGCATGCCCTCAGTGTTCCACCGCGGGCCCGCCGAGGGGGGCCGGGAGCCGGTTCGGAGGGGGCGGGGGCGGGGCGTACCCTCTACTAACGTGCCCGCAGCCTCCCGCCCCGCCACCGCGACCGAGTCGATAGCCGCCGCGAGCCCGGCCGGCGCCCCGATCGCACTCACCGACCGCCGCCCCGTCGTGCCCGCCGAGCGGCTGGTCGCCGAGATGGTCCCGCCGCCCCGGTTCGCCGACGTGAGCTTCGGGACGTACATCCCGGACCAGACCCAGCCCAGCCAGTACGAGGCCGTCCAGGTCCTGGAGCAGTTCGCGGCGACCCTCGGCGGAGGAAACGGTTCCGCGCCCAAGCGCAGCTGGTTCCGCCGCTCCGCCCCGGCGCCCACCGGCCCGGCCGGGGTCTACCTCGACGGCGGCTACGGCGTCGGCAAGACCCACCTGCTCGCCTCGCTCTGGCACGCCGCCCCCGGCCCCAAGGCCTTCGGCACCTTCGTCGAGCTGACCAACCTGGTCGGCGCGCTCGGCTTCCAGCAGGCCGTCCGGACCCTCTCCGGGCACACCCTGCTGTGCATCGACGAGTTCGAACTGGACGACCCGGGCGACACCGTGCTGGTCTCCACCCTGCTCGGCCGGCTGGTCGAGAACGGCGTCAAGCTGTGCGCCACCTCGAACACCCTGCCGGAGAAGCTCGGCGAGGGCCGCTTCGCCGCCGCCGACTTCCTGCGCGAGATCCAGGGCCTGTCCGCGCACTTCCGCCCGATGCGGATCGACGGCCAGGACTACCGCCACCGCGGCCTGCCCGACGCCCCGCCGCCGTACGCCGACGACGTAGTCGAGGCCACCGCCGCCCGCACCCCCGGCGCCTCGCTGGACGACTTCGACGCCCTGCTCGCCCACCTCTCCGCCGTCCACCCCAGCCGCTACGGCGCGCTGCTGGACGACGTCTCGGCGGTCTGCCTGCGCGGCGTGCGGCAGGTCGACGACCAGTCCACCGCGCTGCGCCTGGTCGTCCTCGCCGACCGGATGTACGACCGCGAGCTGCCCATCACCGCCTCCGGCCTGCCCTTCGACCAGGTCTTCCCGGAGGACATGCTGCGCGGCGGCTACCGCAAGAAGTACCTCCGCGCCGTCTCCCGCCTGGTCGCCCTCGCCCGCGACAGCGCCAAGCTGGGGTGAACTCCTTCCGGGGCGGGGGCCACGAGCTCGAACTCGGCAACGGCGCCACCGAGGCGCTGGTCGAGGTCCTGATGCTCGCGGTCACCGCCCTGGCCCGGGAGGACTGGCACCACGCCTTCGCCGCCGAGCTGGCCGGCCAGGACCAGTACCTGATGGGCCGCGGCGCGGTCGGCCTCGACCTCGACGCGCTCGACTGGGGCCCCGACCCGGAACGCGGCCGCGCCTTCGCCCTCGACGTCGTCGACCTCGCCCTCACCCGCCACCGCTGGGACGAGCTGGGCTACCACCCCGCGTACGCCGAGGCCGACCTCCGGGCCCTGCGCCGCCTGCTGACCGCCCTGCGCCCCGCCCCCGGCCCGCCCGCCGGGGCCGCCGAGCCCGCTGAGGTCATGGCCGCCTCCTGCCGCCACCACCGCATCCTCACGCCCGTCCCCTGGTACCCCGCCTGCGTCCGCTGCTCCTCGGCCTGAGCGGAACGGCGCCGGTTGTCAGTGCCGGGCCGTACGGTTGGAAGCGTGCGTCCCATCACGAGTATTGAGCGGTCCGTGGCGCCCTTCGAGGTCGTCAGCCCCTTCCAACCGAACGGTGACCAGCCGGCGGCGATCGCCGAGCTGGAACGGCGGATCAGGGCGGGGGAGAAGGACGTCGTGCTGCTCGGTGCCACCGGCACCGGCAAGTCGGCCACCACGGCCTGGATGATCGAGAAGCTGCAGCGCCCCACCCTGGTGATGGCGCCGAACAAGACCCTGGCGGCCCAGCTGGCGAACGAGTTCCGCGAGCTGCTGCCGAACAACGCGGTCGAGTACTTCGTCTCGTACTACGACTACTACCAACCCGAGGCGTACGTCCCGCAGACGGACACCTACATCGAGAAGGACTCCTCGATCAACGAGGAGGTCGAGCGGCTGCGGCACTCGGCGACCAACTCGCTGCTCACCCGCCGCGACGTGATCGTGGTCGCCTCCGTCTCCTGCATCTACGGCCTCGGCACCCCGCAGGAGTACGTGGACCGGATGGTCCCGCTCAAGGTCGGCCAGGAGATCGACCGCGACGTGCTGCTGCGCCGCTTCGTGGACATCCAGTACGCCCGCAACGACGTGGCCTTCACCCGCGGCACCTTCCGGGTCCGCGGCGACACCATCGAGATCTTCCCGGTCTACGAGGAGCTGGCCGTCCGGATCGAGATGTTCGGCGACGAGATCGAGTCGCTCTACACCCTGCACCCGCTCACCGGCGAGATCATCAGCCAGGACGAGCAGATCTACGTCTTCCCCGCCTCGCACTACGTGGCCGGCCCCGAGCGCATGGAGCGGGCGATCACCGGCATCGAGCAGGAGCTGGAGCAGACGCTCGCCAAGCTGGAGAAGCAGGGCAAGCTGCTGGAGGCCCAGCGGCTGCGCATGCGCACCACCTACGACATCGAGATGCTGCGCCAGATCGGCACCTGCTCGGGCGTCGAGAACTACTCGATGCACTTCGACGGCCGTGAGCCCGGCTCGGCGCCGAACACCCTGCTGGACTACTTCCCGGAGGACTTCCTCCTGGTCATCGACGAGTCGCACGTCACCGTCCCGCAGATCGGCGCGATGTACGAGGGCGACGCCTCGCGCAAGCGCACCCTGGTCGAGCACGGCTTCCGGCTGCCGTCCGCGATGGACAACCGCCCGCTGAAGTGGGAGGAGTTCCTGGGCCGGGTCGGCCAGACGGTGTACCTGTCGGCGACGCCGGGCCCCTACGAGCTGTCGCGCGGCGACGGGCAGGTCGAGCAGATCATCCGCCCGACCGGTCTGATCGACCCCGAGGTGATCGTCAAGCCGACCGAGGGCCAGATCGACGACCTGGTGCACGAGGTCCGCAAGCGGGTCGAGCGGGACGAGCGGGTCCTGGTCACCACGCTGACCAAGAAGATGGCCGAGGACCTCACCGACTACATGCTGGGCCTGGACATCCGGGTCCGGTACCTGCACAGCGACGTGGACACCCTGCGCCGGGTGGAGCTGCTGCGCGAGCTGCGGGCCGGCCGGTACGACGTGCTGGTCGGCATCAACCTGCTGCGCGAGGGCCTGGACCTGCCCGAGGTGTCCCTGGTGGCGATCCTGGACGCGGACAAGGAGGGCTTCCTGCGCTCCGGCACCTCCCTGATCCAGACGATCGGCCGCGCCGCCCGCAACGTCTCCGGCCAGGTGCACATGTACGCGGACCGGATCACCCCGTCGATGGAGAAGGCGATCGACGAGACCAACCGCCGCCGGGCCGTGCAGCAGGCCTACAACAAGGAGCACGGGATCGACCCGCAGCCGCTGCGGAAGAAGATCGGCGACATCCTGGACACCCTGGCCCGCGAGGACGTGGACACCGACGAACTGCTCTCCACCGGCTACCGGGGCCAGGGGAAGGGCAAGGCCCCGGTGCCGATGCTGGGCGGGGAGCGCAAGCCCGCCAAGTCGCTGCCGGCCGCCGAGCTGGCCGAGCTGATCCAGGAGATGACGGACCGGATGCACACGGCCGCCGCGGACCTCCAGTTCGAGGTGGCGGCCCGGCTGCGCGACGAGGTCAAGGAGTTGAAGAAGGAGCTGCGGCAGATGCGCGAGGCCGGTGTGGCGTAGCCACACCGTCGGGGCGCCGCCTTTCCCCGTCCGCGCGGGGGTCAGCCGCGCGGAGGTGTCTCATCCTTGCCACAAACAGGGAAACGTGGGGGAGACGGTGGTGCCGCAGGCCCTAGGCTGGCCTGCGGCATCGCGCCCTCGGGACGGGGTCGCGGGCCGTCAGCAGAGGGGGCCTCAGCCGGGGGACGGCGACGGGGTGTTCCACCGGGGAGCCGTGCGGCAGCGACCGCGTGGCCGGCAGAGAGGACAACGTCGTGTCGGTGAACCTGGCCAAGGGGCAGCGGGTGAGCCTCCAGAAGGGGGCGGGCGCCACCCTGACCGTGGTGCGGATGGGGCTGGGCTGGCAGGCCGCCCCGAAGCGGGGCCTGTTCGGCAGCCGGACCAGGAAGATCGACCTGGACGCCTCGGCACTGCTGTACGCCGAGAAGACCCCGTCCGACGTGGTGTTCTTCCAGCACCTGGAGTCCACCGACGGTTCGGTGCGGCACACCGGGGACAACCTGGAGGGCGGTTCGGGGGACGAGGACGACGAGGCGATCCTGGTCGACCTGATGCACGTGCCGCCGCACATCACCCAGGTGGTGTTCACGGTCAGCTCGTACACCGGGCAGACCTTCGCCGAGGTGCGCCAGGCGCACTGCCGGCTGGTGGACGAGGCCACCGGGGTGGAGCTGGCCCGGTACGAGCTGGCGGGCGGCGGGCCGCACACCGGGCAGATCATGGCGAAGGTGGTCCGGGACGGCAACGGCGGCTGGGAGATGCAGGCGATCGGCGCACCGGCCAAGGGCCGGACCTTCCAGGACCTGCTGCCGGCGATCGACCCGTTCCTCTAGCCCCCGGCGGCCCGCCCGCGGGGCCGTCCTTTACCTTCTTTACCTTTCTTTGCCTTCCCTGTTACTCTCGATGGCAGCGGAGGGGAGTATTCCCCAAGCAGTCGACCCCGTCATCACGGGCGCCCGTCGCGGCGCCCCGGGGCACTGGTCCGGCGCGGGCACGGCCCGACGGGCGGAAGAGACCTCCGGCAGTGACGATGTCTGTCTCGCCTAGCTGCCGGAGGAGCAGTAATGGACGTTTCCGTGACCATGTGGGCCACCACGATCGGTGTGCTGATCGCACTGATCGTGGCGGACTTCTTCATCGGCGGGCGCAAGCCGCACGAGGTCTCGATCAAGGAGGCCGGGATCTGGACGGTCGTCTGGGTCGTGCTGGCGCTGCTCTTCGGCGGCTTCCTCTGGTGGCACTCCGGCGGGCAGCCGGCGGGTGAGTTCTTCGCCGGCTACATCACCGAGAAGTCGCTCAGCGTCGACAACCTCTTCGTCTTCATCCTGATCATGGGCAAGTTCGCGGTGCCGCGGATCTACCAGCAGCGCGTGCTGATGTTCGGTGTGATCATCGCGCTGGTGCTGCGGGCGGTGTTCATCGCCGGCGGGGCCGCGCTGGTCACCCAGTTCTCCTGGGTGTTCTTCATCTTCGGCGCCTTCCTGATCTGGACCGCCTGGAAGCTGGTCAAGGAGGCCGGGGCCGACGAGGAGGAGGAAGAGTTCGAGGAGAACCGGCTGCTCAAGTCGATCACCCGGCGCTTCCCGGCGACCGACGAGTACCGCGGCACCAAGCTGTTCGTCCGGGAGAACGGCCGCCGGCTGATCACCCCGATGCTGATCGTCATGCTGGCCATCGGCACCACGGACGTGCTGTTCGCGCTGGACTCGATTCCGGCCATCTTCGGCCTCACCCAGGACCCGTACATCGTCTTCACCGCCAACGCCTTCGCCCTGATGGGCCTGCGCCAGCTGTACTTCCTGATCGGCGGGCTGCTGAAGAAGCTGGTCCACCTGAGCTACGGCCTGTCGGTGATCCTCGGCTTCATCGGAGTGAAGCTGGTGCTGCACGCGGCCCACGAGGCCGGCGCGAACGTCCCGGAGATCGGCATCCCGGTCTCGCTCGGCTTCATCGTGGTGGTGCTGGCCGTGACGACGGTGACCAGCCTGATGGCCTCGAAGAAGGCCGAGCAGGCCGAGCAGGCCGAACAGGCCGGGCAGGCCGAGCCGGCCGGGCGGCAGGAGCAGGAGAAGCTGGACGCCTGAGCCTCCCGAAGAGCCACGGAGGGCCCCCGCGACGCGCACCGCGCCGCCGGGGCCCTCCGCGCGTCCGGGCGGGCTACCAGCCGCGCTCGCGCCACTCGTCGAGGTGCGGGCGCTCCGCGCCGATGGTGGTGTCGTTGCCGTGGCCCGGGTAGACCCAGGCCTCGTCCGGCAGCACGTCGAAGATCTTCTCGTTGACGTCCCGGAACAGGCTCTTGAAGGCCTCCGGGTCGCCCCAGGTGTTGCCGACGCCGCCCGGGAAGAGGCAGTCGCCGGTGAAGACGTGGGGGTGGCCCTGGGGGTCGTCGTAGATGAGCACGATGGCGCCCGGGGTGTGCCCGACCAGGTGCCGGACGGTGAGCTCGACGTCGCCGACCCGCAGCTTGTCGCCGTCCGAGAGCAGCAGCTCGGTGGGCACGTCGATGCCCTCGGCGTCGTGCTGCCCGGCGGCGGTGCGGGCGCCGGTGGTGGCGACCACCTCGGCGAGCGCGCCCCAGTGGTCGTGGTGCCGGTGGGTGGTGACCACGGTTTCGAGGTCGTCCCCGACGGTCTCCAGCAGCACCGGGGCGTCCGCGGCCGCGTCGATCAGCAGCTGCTCGTCGGTGGCCCGGCAGCGCAGCAGGTAGGCGTTGTTGTCGTACGGGCCGACGGCCACCTTGGTGATGATCAGGTGGGCCAGCTCCCGCACGTCCGGCGGTCCGCCGACCTTGACCGCTCCGTGGTACGTCATCCGTCCGCTCCTCGTCCGGGTCCGGCTACTACAGGGTTCAGGATCATCCTCGCGCCGTCAGCCCAGCGGGGGAAGCTGGGGGAGCGCGGTGTCGGGGGTGCGGCTCAGGTCGGCGCCGTCGGAGCGGCCGGAGAGCCAGGCGAGCAGGGCGCGGACGGGGCCGCGGACGGTCAGGGCGGGCTCGCCGGAGCCGATCAGGCCGATGTCCTTGGTGTCCTCGGCGGTCAGCTCGACGCGGGGCAGCTCGGCGCCGTGCAGCCGCTGGGCGAGCTTGTGGAACTCGGTGACGGCGAACTCCTCCGGCCAGCGGGCGGGGGTGTAGTCGGCGCCGAGGTCGACCAGGTGGTACTCCAGTTCGCCAAGGCGCTTCCAGACGAGTTCGCACGCGGGGAAGACCGCGCCCGAGCGGTGGCGCACCTCGGCGGCCCAGTCCTCGTCGGTCATCAGGGCGGCGGCCTCGGCGAAGCGCTCGTGGGACTCGCGCAGGTCGGCGAGCTGGGCGTCCAGCGGGCGGCCGGCGCCGTCCTGGATGCCCTGCTCGCGGGCCTGCTCGCTGGCGTACTGGGGGATGTCGGTGCCGGTGCGGACGCCGGTCAGCAGGTTGACCAGGGAGTCGGCGTTGCGGGCGAGGTGGGCGAGTACGTGGCCGCGGGTCCAGCCGGGGAGGGCGGAGGGCTCGGCGACGGCGTCGGGCTTGAGCTGGGCGACGGTCTCCAGCATGGCCCGGGTGCTGTCCTCGACCAGGCCCAGGTGCTCGGCGGCGACGGAGGCTGCGGACTGCGGGTCGGTCATCGGATCTGCCTTCTGTACGGGACGGCGCGTTGCCCGGAGCGGGCCCCGCTCGTTGACCAACCGACGCTACCGCCGAATCCGTGCCCTGAGCAGGGGCTTTTTCGGTCCGGGTACGGACGGTCGAACCGGGGCCCTCACTCGTTCGGGTGGACTCCGCTGGACAAAGTCGAGATTCGAACGTCTGAGCTATAGGCTGGCTGCCGCATCCTGGAAGAAGAACACCCCACACACCGCAAGCCCTCTCGTCCGGAGAAAGGCGCCAGAAGCAGTGGCCGACCGCCTCATCGTCCGCGGTGCTCGCGAGCACAACCTCAAGAACGTCTCGCTCGACCTGCCCCGCGACTCCCTCATCGTCTTCACGGGCCTCTCCGGCTCCGGCAAGTCCTCGCTCGCCTTCGACACGATCTTCGCCGAAGGCCAGCGCCGCTACGTCGAGTCGTTGTCCTCCTACGCCCGTCAGTTCCTCGGGCAGATGGACAAGCCCGACGTGGACTTCATCGAAGGCCTCTCCCCGGCCGTCTCGATCGACCAGAAGTCCACCAACCGCAACCCCCGTTCGACCGTCGGCACCATCACCGAGGTCTACGACTACCTGCGCCTGCTGTTCGCCCGGATCGGCAAGCCGCACTGCCCGCACTGCGGCCGCCCGATCGCCAAGCAGTCGCCGCAGGCGATCGTCGACAAGGTGCTGGAGCTCGCCGAGGGCACCCGCTTCCAGGTGCTCAGCCCGGTGGTGCGCGAGCGCAAGGGCGAGTTCGTCGACCTCTTCGCCGACCTCCAGTCCAAGGGCTACTCCCGCGCCCGGGTCGACGGCGAGACGATCCAGCTCGCCGAGCCGCCGAAGCTGAAGAAGCAGGAGAAGCACACCGTCGAGGTGGTCATCGACCGCCTGACCGTCAAGGAGAGCGCCAAGCGGCGGCTCACCGACTCGGTGGAGACGGCGCTGCGGCTGTCCGGCGGCATGGTCGTGCTCGACTTCGTCGACCTCCCTGAGGACGACCCGGAGCGCGAGCGGATGTACTCCGAGCACCTCTACTGCCCGTACGACGACGTGTCGTTCGAGGAGCTGGAGCCGCGCTCGTTCTCCTTCAACTCGCCGTTCGGCGCCTGCCCGGACTGCTCGGGCCTGGGCAACCGGATGGAGGTCGACCCGGAGCTGGTCGTGCCGGACCCGGAGCGCTCGCTGGACGAGGGCGCGATCCACCCGTGGTCGGCCGGGCACGCCAAGGAGTACTTCCAGCGCCTGATCGACGCGCTCGCCGAGGAGCTCGGCTTCCGCACCGACATCCCCTGGGCCGGGCTGCCCGCCCGCGCCAAGAAGGCGCTGCTGTACGGCCACAAGCACCAGGTGCAGGTCCGCTACCGCAACCGCTTCGGCCGCGAGCGCTCGTACAGCACCGGCTTCGAGGGCGCCGTCCCGTTCATCCAGCGCCGGCACACCGAGGCGGAGAGCGACAGCAGCCGCGAGCGCTTCGAGGGCTACATGCGCGAGGTGCCCTGCCCGACCTGCCAGGGCACCCGGCTCAAGCCGGTGGTGCTCGCGGTCACCGTCGAGGAGAAGTCGATCGCCGACGTCTCGTCGATGTCGATCAGCGACTGCGCCGAGTTCCTGGGCGCGATGAAGCTCAACGACCGGGACAAGCAGATCGCCGAGCGGGTCCTCAAGGAGGTCAACGAGCGGCTGCGGTTCCTGGTCGACGTCGGCCTGGACTACCTGTCGCTGGACCGCGCGGCCGGCACCCTGTCCGGCGGCGAGGCCCAGCGCATCCGGCTGGCCACCCAGATCGGCTCCGGCCTGGTCGGCGTGCTGTACGTGCTGGACGAGCCGTCCATCGGCCTGCACCAGCGGGACAACCACCGGCTGATCGAGACGCTGGTGCGGCTGCGCGACATCGGCAACACCCTGATCGTGGTCGAGCACGACGAGGACACCATCAAGACCGCGGACTGGGTGGTGGACATCGGCCCGGGCGCCGGCGAGCACGGCGGCAAGGTGGTGCACTCCGGTTCGCTGAAGCAGCTGCTCACCAACAAGGAGTCGCTGACCGGCCAGTACCTCTCCGGCAAGCGCTCCATCCCGATCCCGGCCGGCCGCCGCGACCGGGACAAGAAGCGCCAGCTGACGGTGCACGGCGCCCGCGAGCACAACCTCAAGGACGTCACGGTCGGCTTCCCGCTCGGGACGCTCACCGCGATCACCGGGGTCTCCGGCTCCGGCAAGTCGACGCTGGTCAACGACATCCTCTACACCCACCTCGCCCGGGAGTTGAACGGCGCCCGCAGCGTGCCCGGCCGGCACACCCGGATCACCGGCACCGACCTGGTGGACAAGGTGGTGCACGTCGACCAGTCGCCGATCGGCCGCACCCCGCGGTCCAACCCGGCCACCTACACCGGGGTGTTCGACCACGTCCGCCGGCTCTTCGCGGAGACCCAGGAGGCCAAGGTCCGCGGCTACCTGCCCGGGCGGTTCTCCTTCAACGTCAAGGGCGGCCGCTGCGAGAACTGCACCGGCGACGGCACCATCAAGATCGAGATGAACTTCCTGCCGGACGTCTACGTCCCGTGCGAGGTCTGCCACGGCGCCCGGTACAACCGGGAGACGCTGGAGGTGCACTACAAGGGCAAGTCCATCGCCGAGGTGCTGGACATGCCGATCGAGGAGGCGCTGTCCTTCTTCGAGGCCGTCCCGGCGATCGCCCGCCACCTGCGGACGCTCAACGACGTCGGCCTCGGCTACGTCCGGCTCGGCCAGTCCGCGCCGACGCTCTCCGGCGGTGAGGCGCAGCGCGTCAAGCTCGCCTCCGAGCTGCAGAAGCGCTCCACCGGGCGGACGGTCTACGTGCTGGACGAGCCCACCACCGGCCTGCACTTCGAGGACATCAGCAAGCTGATCAAGGTGCTCAGCGGGCTGGTCGACAAGGGCAACACGGTGATCGTGATCGAGCACAACCTCGACGTGATCAAGACCGCCGACTGGGTCGTCGACATGGGCCCCGAGGGCGGCTCCGGCGGCGGCACGGTGGTCGCCGAGGGCACCCCGGAGCAGATCGCGGCCGTCTCGGAGAGCCACACCGGCAAGTTCCTGCGGGACATCCTGCCGGGCGACTTCGCGGACGCCCCGGTGGCCGCGCCCGCCAGGAAGGCACCGGCCAAGAAGGCGGCCGCCAAGAAGGCCCCGAGCAAGCGGGCCGTCGCGGCGAAGAAGTGACCCGACCGCTCCGCCGCTCCCGGGATGTCCGGGAGCGGCGGGGCGGGCGCGGCATAGACTTCCGTGGTCCCTCGCAGCAGCAGCAACCGTAGGAGCGCACCGATGTCCGAGGCCCCCGAGACCAGCCCCGCCACCTCCCGCCGCACCCTGCTCTGCGGCGCCGCGGCCGTGCTGGCGGCCGGCGGCACCGTGGCGGTCAGCGGCTGCGGTCCCTCGGCCGGTTCCGGCGACTCGTCGGACAAGAGCAGCGCCGCCAAGGGCCCGGTGGACCTCGGCCCGGCCTCGGCGGTGCCGGAGGGCGGCGGCAAGGTGTTCCGCGAGCAGAAGATCGTGGTGACCCAGCCGGCCGCCGGCCAGTACAAGGCCTTCAGCGCCAAGTGCACCCACGCCGGCTGCATCGTCGACCAGGTCAAGAACCAGCAGATCCAGTGCCCCTGCCACGGCAGCCGCTTCGCCATCGCCGACGGCGCGGTGCAGGACGGCCCGGCCCCCAGCCCGCTGCCCGCCTACACCGTCACGGTCGAGGGCGGGAACCTCAAGGTGACCCCGAGCTGAAGCAGTTGAGCGCTTCCCGACCCAGGCCCTGTCCGAACCCCTCCCCGCGGCCCCGACCGCACTCGGTACGGTGGACCCATGGCTGACCCGAGCACCTACCGCCCGGCGCCGGGGGCGATCCCGACCTCCCCGGGCGTCTACAAGTTCCGTGACGCCCACGGCCGGGTCATCTACGTCGGCAAGGCCAAGAGCCTGCGGCCGCGGCTGTCGTCCTACTTCCAGGACCTCGCCGGGCTGCACCCGCGCACCGCGACCATGGTCACCACCGCCGCCTCGGTGGAGTGGACCGTGGTCGCCACCGAGGTCGAGGCGCTCCAGCTGGAGTACTCCTGGATCAAGGAGTTCGACCCCCGGTTCAACGTCAAGTACCGCGACGACAAGAGCTATCCGGAACTCGCCGTCACCCTCGACGAGGAGTACCCGAGGGTCCAGGTGATGCGCGGGGCGCACAAGAAGGGCGTGCGCTACTTCGGCCCGTACGGGCACGCCTGGGCGATCCGCGAGACGGTCGACCTGCTGCTGCGCGTCTTCCCCGTCCGCACCTGCTCCAACGGCGTGTTCAAGCGCGCCCGGCAGGTCGGTCGCCCCTGTCTGCTCGGCTACATCGGCAAGTGCGCCGCGCCCTGCGTCGGCAAGGTCTCGGCGGACGAACACCGGGCGCTGGCCGAGGACTTCTGCGACTTCATGGCCGGGCGCACCGGCAACTACCTGCGCCGGCTGGAAGAGCAGATGCAGGAGGCCGCCGTCGAGATGGAGTACGAGAAGGCGGCCCGGCTGCGGGACGACATCGGCGCCCTCAAGCGCGCGATGGAGAAGAACGCCATCGTGCTCGCCGACGCCACCGACGCCGACCTGCTGGCCGTCGCCGAGGACGAACTCGAGGCCGCCGTCCAGATCTTCCACGTCCGCGGCGGCCGGGTGCGCGGCCAGCGCGGCTGGGTCACCGACAAGGTCGAGGACGTCGACACCGCCGGCCTGGTCGAGCACGCGCTCCAGCAGCTCTACGGCAACGCCGCCGCGGACGAGCGCAACGAGGCCGTCCCGCGCGAGGTGCTCGTCCCGGCGCTGCCCGAACCGGCCGCCCCGGTCCGGGAATGGCTCAGCGGACTGCGCGGCAGCCAGGTCGACCTGCGCGTCCCGCAGCGCGGCGACAAGAAGGACCTGATGGCCACCGTGCAGCGCAACGCCCAGCAGGCGCTGGCGCTGCACAAGACCAAGCGCGCCTCCGACCTCACCACCCGCAGCCGCGCCCTCCAGGAGATCGCCGACGCGCTGGAGCTGGACTCCGTCCCGCTGCGCATCGAGTGCTACGACATCTCCCACCTCCAGGGCGAGGACGTGGTCGCCTCCATGGTCGTCTTCGAGGACGGCCTGGCCCGCAAGAGCGAGTACCGGCGCTTCCAGATCAAGGGCTTCGCGGGCCAGGACGACGTCCGCTCGATGCACGAGGTGATCAGCCGGCGCTTCCGCCGCTACCTCCAGGAGCGCGAGCAGACCGGCGAGTGGGCCGTCCCCGAGGAGGACGAGCACGAGCCCGAGTCCGGCACCGGCACCCGCGACGAGGAGGGCCGCCCCAAGCGCTTCGCCTACCCGCCGCAGCTGCTGGTGGTCGACGGCGGCCAGCCGCAGGTCGCCGCCGCCCAGCGGGCCCTGGAGGAGCTGGGCATCGACGACGTCGCGCTGTGCGGCCTGGCCAAGCGCCTGGAGGAGGTCTGGCTGCCCGGCGAGGACGACCCGGTCGTGCTGCCCCGCTCCAGCGAGGGCCTCTACCTGCTCCAGCGGGTGCGCGACGAGGCCCACCGCTTCGCGATCGGCTACCAGCGCGCCAAGCGTTCCAAGCGACTCACCGCCGGGGAGCTGGACTCCGTCCCGGGCCTCGGCGAGACTCGCCGCCGGGCGCTGCTCAAGCACTTCGGCTCGCTGAAGAAGCTCCGGGCCGCCACCGTCGACGAGATCTGCGCGGTACCCGGCATCGGGCGCCGCACCGCGGAGACTGTTGCGGCGGCGTTGGCGTCCCGTACACCCGCCGCACCCGCGGTCAACACCGCGACCGGCGAGATCATCGAGGACGGGGTCGACCTGGCCGCCGAGCCGGTGGCCGCAGCACCCCAGACCGCACCATCCCAGGAGACGCCATGACGGCCGACGCCGCCCGTCCGTCGGCGCGCCCCGACCCCGCCCGCCTGTCCGGGCCGGGGAAGGGCGGCCGTGCCGTGCGCGTTCTCCCCAGCAGAAAGACCGAGAGCGGGGAACCGAAGTGACCGTGTCAGACGTGGCCGAGAACGCGCCGGAGCTGGTGATCATCTCCGGCATGTCCGGAGCCGGCCGTTCCACTGCCGCGAAGTGCCTGGAGGACCTGGGCTGGTTCGTGGTGGACAACCTGCCGCCGGCCCTGATCCCGACCATGGTCGACCTGGGCGCCCGCTCCCAGGGCAACGTCGCCCGGATCGGCGTGGTCGTGGACGTCCGCGGCCGGCAGTTCTTCGACGACCTGCTCACCTCGCTCGACGAGCTGGAGAAGCGCGGCGTCCGCCTCCAGGTGGTCTTCCTGGACTCCTCCGACGACGCCCTGGTTCGCCGCTTCGAGAGCGTGCGCCGCCCGCACCCGCTGCAGGCCGACGGCCGGATCGTGGACGGCATCGCCCAGGAGCGCGACCTGCTGCGCGACCTGCGCGGCGAGGCCGACCTGGTGATCGACACCTCCAACCTCAACGTGCACCAGCTGCGCGCCAAGCTGGACGCCCAGTTCGCCGACCACGACGAGCCCGAGCTGCGGGCCACCGTGATGTCCTTCGGCTTCAAGTACGGCCTGCCGGTCGACGCCGACCTCGTGGTGGACTGCCGATTCCTGCCCAACCCGCACTGGGTGCCCGAGCTGCGGGCCCGCACCGGCACCGACGCGGACGTCGCCGACTACGTGTTCCAGCAGCCCGGGGCCAACGAGTTCCTGGACGGCTACGCCCAGCTGCTGCGCATCATCACCGAGGGCTACCGGCGGGAGGGGAAGCGCTACATGACGCTTGCCGTAGGCTGCACCGGTGGCAAGCACCGTAGCGTCGCCATGTCCGAGCGTCTGACCAAGCGTCTCATCGCCGACGGAGTCGAGACGGTGCTCGTCCACCGTGACATGGGACGGGAGTAACCGCCGCCTTCTCTGCCGGGCCGCCGGCGGAGCCGGTGGCGGGGCTGAGGAACGCGAGGTGATTGTGGCGGGATACGTGCCCGGGCGGCAGCCGCAGAGCAGGACCGGCGAACGGGCGGGCAGCCCGTCGCCGAACCGTCCGCGGAGCAGTCCCGCCCGGGCCAACCCGGCCCCCAGGATCACCGCGCTCGGCGGCGGCCAGGGCCTGTCCGCCTCGCTGTCGGCGCTGCGCCGGCTCACCAGCGACCTCACCGCGGTGGTCACCGTCGCCGACGACGGCGGCTCCAGCGGGCGACTGCGCGAGGAACTGGGCGTGCTGCCGCCCGGGGACCTGCGCAAGGCGCTGGCCGCGCTGTGCGGGGACGACGACTGGGGCCGCACCTGGTCCGAGGTGATCCAGCAGCGCTTCACCGGCAACGGCGAGCTGGGCGGCCACGCGGTCGGCAACCTGCTGATCGTCGCCCTCTGGGAGAAGCTCGGCGACCCGGTGGCGGCGCTGGACTGGGTCGGCCGGCTGTTGAACGTCCAGGGGCGGGTGCTGCCGATGTCGGCGGTGCCGCTGGACATCGAGGCCACCGTGCGCGGCCACGACCCGGACCGCCCGGCCGAGGTCTCGGCCGTCCGCGGCCAGGCCAGCGTCGCGGTCACCCCCGGCACCGTGCAGTCGATCCGGCTGCTGCCGGACGGGCCGCCCGCCGTCCCGGAGGCGGTCACCGCCGTCCAGGAGGCGGACTGGGTGGTGCTCGGCCCCGGCTCCTGGTTCACCAGCGTGCTGCCGCACCTGCTGGTGCCCGACCTGGCCAAGGCGCTGGTCGAGACCCGCGCCCGCCGCCTGCTCACCCTGAACCTGGCCCCGCAGCCCGGCGAGACCGAGGGCTTCACCCCGCAGCGCCACCTGGAGGTCATCGCCGACCACGCCCCCGACCTCGCGGTCGATGCGATCCTGGTGGACGAGCGCGCCGTCACGGGCGGCGCCTTCGGCCAGGCGGACCTGGCCGGTTTGGAGAAGGCCGCCGAGCGGATGGGCGCGGCTCTGGTGCTCGGCACGGTGGCCCGCGCCGACGGCACCCCGCGACACGACCCGGAGCTGTTGGCAGCCGCGTACGACCGGATTTTCCGGACACATGGAAGGATCGGGCCATGGCGATGACTCCAGCGGTGAAGGACGAGATCAGCCGGCTCCCGGTCACCCGGGCCTGCTGTCGCAAGGCGGAGGTGTCGGCGATCCTGCGGTTCGCGGGCGGGCTGCACATCGTGAGCGGCCGCATCGTGATCGAGGCGGAGCTGGACACCGGGGCGGCGGCACGGCGGCTGCGCAAGGACCTGCTGGAGATCTTCGGGCACTCCTCCGACCTCGTGGTGATGGCCCCCGGCGGGCTGCGGCGCGGCAGCCGCTTCGTCGTCCGGGTGGTCAAGGACGGCGAGCTGCTGGCCCGCCAGACCGGCCTGGTCGACGGCCGAGGCCGGCCGATCCGGGGCCTGCCCCCGGCGGTCGTCTCCGGCGCCACCTGCGACGCCGAGGCGGCCTGGCGCGGCGCCTTCCTCGCCCACGGCTCGCTCACCGAGCCGGGCCGCTCCTCCTCGCTGGAGATCACCTGCCCCGGCTCCGAGGCGGCACTGGCGCTGGTCGGCGCGGCCCGTCGGCTCGGCATCCCGGCCAAGGCCCGCGAGGTGCGCGGGGTGGACCGGGTGGTCATCCGCGACGGCGACGCCATCGGCGCGCTGCTGACCCGGCTCGGCGCCCACGAGTCGGTGCTCGCCTGGGAGGAGCGCCGGATGCGCCGCGAGGTCCGGGCCACCGCCAACCGGCTCGCCAACTTCGACGACGCCAACCTGCGCCGCTCGGCCCGCGCCGCGGTGGCGGCCGGTGCCCGGGTGCAGCGCGCGCTGGAGATCCTCGGCGAGGAGGTGCCGGAGCACCTGGCCGCGGCCGGCCAGCTGCGGATGCAGCACAAGCAGGCCTCGCTGGAGGAGCTGGGCGCCCTCGCCGACCCGCCGCTGACCAAGGACGCGGTGGCCGGCCGGATCCGCCGCCTGCTGGCGATGGCCGACAAGCGCGCCGCCGAGCTCGGCCTGCCGAGCACCGAGGCCAACCTGACCGACGAGATGGCGCTGAACTGAGGTGACCGACTGCGGCCGGTGTCCGGATTCCGGGCACCGGCCGCAGTCGTGTCCGGGGCCGGCCGGAGATCCAAAATTGGTCAAGACCACTTGACCAGGACCAACGGCCCGGGCGGGCAAGGACGGAGGGCCCCGAAAGACGCCACGCCACGTCTTGCCAGGTGGCGCGATGTGCCCTCCCAGGGTCCGGAGAGGTAGGGTCGTAGGCGGTCGGGGACTTCCCAAATCTCATCCCCGTCGGCTCAGCGCCGGCGTACCTAACGAGGAGATCGGTTCGTGACGATCCGGGTAGGCATCAACGGCTTCGGCCGCATCGGCCGCAACTTCTTCCGCGCCGTCAAGGCCCAGGGCGCGGACATCGAGATCGTCGGTGTCAACGACCTCACCGACACGAAGACCCTGGCTCACCTGCTCAAGTACGACACCACCCTGGGGACCCTCCAGGCCGAGGTCTCGCACACCGAGGACAGCATCACCGTCGACGGCCACACCTTCAAGGTGACCGCCGAGCGTGACCCGGCCAACCTGCCGTGGGCCGCCCTGGGCGCCGACATCGTCGTCGAGTCCACCGGCATCTTCACCAAGGCCGAGGCCGCGAAGAAGCACCTCGCCGCCGGCGCGAAGAAGGTCATCATCTCGGCGCCCGCCACCGACGAGGACGTCACCATCGTCCTGGGTGTCAACGACGAGAAGTACGACGCCGCCAACCACCACATCATCTCCAACGCCTCCTGCACCACGAACTGCGTGGCGCCGATGGCCAAGGTGCTGAACGAGAGCTTCGGCATCGTCAAGGGTCTGATGACCACCGTCCACGCGTTCACCAACGACCAGGTGACCCTGGACTTCCCGCACAAGGACCTGCGCCGTGCTCGTGCGGCCTCGCAGAACATCATCCCGACCTCGACCGGTGCCGCCAAGGCGACCGCGCTGGTCCTGCCGGAGCTGAAGGGCAAGCTGGACGGCACCTCGCTGCGCGTCCCGGTCCCGACCGGCTCGATCACCGACCTGGTCGTCACCCTCGAGCGCGAGGTCACCAAGGACGAGGTCAACGCGGCCTTCCAGAAGGCCGCGCAGGAGGGCCCGCTCAAGGGCATCCTGGCCTACACGGAGGACCCGATCGTCTCCTCGGACATCGTCAACGACCCGGCCTCGTGCATCTTCGACAGCCAGCTCACCATGGTCCAGGGCAACCAGGTCAAGGTGCTCGGCTGGTACGACAACGAGTGGGGCTACTCGAACCGCGTCGTCGACCTGGTCGCCCTCGTCGGTGGCCAGCTCTGACGCAGTGGGAGCTGACGTGATGTAGGGACGAGGGCCCGGACGGCGAGAACGCGCCGTCCGGGCCCTCGTTCTGCGTACAAGGACTTCTCAGGCGGCCCCTGCGCCGTGCCGCCTCTGCGCATCAACCATCTCCCCAGGAGACAGAAGAACCCGTGAAGACCATCGAAGACCTGGACGTCGCCGGCAAGCGCGTCTTCGTGCGCGCCGACCTGAACGTCCCGCTGTCGGACGGCCGGATCACCGACGACGGCCGGATCCGCGCCGTCGCACCGACCATCGCCAAGCTCGTCGAGCGCGGTGCCAAGGTCGTCGTCGCCTCCCACCTCGGCCGCCCGAAGGGCGCGCCGGACCCGCAGTTCTCGCTCGCCCCGGTGGCCGCGCGCCTCGGCGAGATCCTCGGCAAGCCGGTCGCCTTCGCCACCGACACCGTGGGCGAGTCCGCCACGGCCACCGTCGCCGCGCTGGCCGACGGCGAGGTCGCGCTGCTGGAGAACCTGCGCTTCAACGCCGGTGAGACCAGCAAGGACGACGCCGAGCGCAAGGGCTTCGCCGAGCAGCTGGCCGCCCTGGCGGACCTGTACGTCGGCGACGGCTTCGGTGCCGTGCACCGCAAGCACGCCTCCGTCTACGACCTGCCCGGCCTGCTGCCGCACGCCGTCGGCGACCTGATCGCCACCGAGGTCGGCGTGCTGAAGAAGCTGACCGAGGAGGTCGAGCGCCCGTACGTGGTCGTGCTCGGCGGCTCCAAGGTGTCCGACAAGGTCGGCGTGATCGACAACCTGCTCGGCAAGGCCGACCGCATCCTGATCGGCGGCGGCATGGCGTACACCTTCCTGTACGCGCTGGGCAACGAGGTCGGCATCTCGCTGCTGCAGAAGGACCAGGTCGACACCGTCCTGGAGTACCTGGAGCGGGCGAAGCAGAACGGCGTCGAGTTCGTGCTGCCGGTGGACGTCGCGGTCTCCGCGTCCTTCCCCGACACCAAGACCCACCGGCCGGTCGAGGACTTCGAGATCGTCGACGCGGACAAGATCCCCGCGGAGAAGGAGGGCCTGGACATCGGCCCGAAGACCCGCGAGCTGTTCGCCTCGAAGCTGGCCGACGCCAAGACGGTGTTCTGGAACGGCCCGGTGGGGGTCTTCGAGCACCCGACCTTCGCCGAGGGCACCAAGGCCGTCGCCCAGGCCCTGGTCGACAGCGACGCGTTCACCGTGGTCGGTGGCGGAGACTCCGCCGCGGCCGTCCGCATCCTGGGCTTCGACGAGACGAAGTTCGGGCACATCTCGACCGGCGGTGGCGCGAGCCTCGAGTACCTGGAGGGCAAGACCCTCCCCGGTCTCGCCGCCCTGGAAGGCTGAAAGCATGACTGAGCGTCTCCCGCTGATGGCGGGCAACTGGAAGATGAACCTCAACCACCTCGAGGCCATCCAGCACACCCAGAAGCTGGCGTTCGCGCTGGCCGACAAGGACTACGAGGCCGTCGAGGTCGCCGTCCTGGTGCCGTTCACCGACCTGCGTTCGGTGCAGACCCTGGTCTTCGGCGACAAGCTGAAGATCAAGTACGGCTCGCAGGACATCTCGCAGCACGACGGCGGCGCCTACACCGGCGAGGTCTCCGGTCCGATGCTGGCCAAGCTGCAGTGCACCTACGCGGTGATCGGCCACTCGGAGCGCCGCCAGTACCACGGCGAGAACGAGGAGATCGTCAACGCCAAGGTCAAGGCCGCCTACCGGGCCGGGGTCACCCCGATCCTGTGCATCGGCGAGCCGCTGGAGATCCGCAAGGCCGGCACCCACGTCGAGTACACCTTGGCCCAGCTGGACGGCGCCCTGGAGGGCGTCCCGGCGGACCAGGCCGAGTCGATCGTGGTCGCGTACGAGCCGGTCTGGGCGATCGGCACCGGCGAGGTGGCCACCCCGGAGGACGCGCAGGAGGTCTGCGGCGCGATCCGGGCGCGGCTCGCCGAGCTGTACTCCGCCGAGCTGGCGGACAAGGTCCGTGTGCTGTACGGCGGTTCGGTCAAGTCGTCCAGCGCGGCCGGTCTGATGGCCAAGCCCGACATCGACGGCGGCCTGGTCGGCGGTGCCTCGCTGGACGCCGAGGAGTTCGTCAAGATCGTGCGCTACCGTGAGCAGGCAGTAGGCTAACGCCGCCGCAGCAACGTAGGCTTTGGGGCCGGACCGCCGTACGCGGCCCGGCCCCTTCGCGAAGATACGAGAGAGTTGGTCCCGTCGTGGTTCTCGGGTTCTCGATTGCCCTGATCATCTTCAGTGCGCTGATGATCCTCTTGGTGCTGCTGCACAAGGGGAAGGGCGGCGGTCTTTCCGACATGTTCGGCGGTGGCGCGATGTCCACCGGCGGCGGTTCGGCGGTGGCCGAGCGCAACCTGGACCGCATCACCATCGTGGTCGGCGTCGGCTGGTTCGCCTGCATCATGGTGCTGGGCCTGGTCCTGAAGTACAAGAGCTGACACAACCCTGACGCCCCGTCGCCCGAGCGCCTATCCTGGGACGGTCGGGGGCGGAGGCGATGGTGGCGGAACCTTAAGTCCTGCTTACACTAGGACGACTTTCGCCACCGACGCGCACCGCGGCGGGTCGGCGCAACAGCACGCAGGGAGTCAGACCGTGGCAAGTGGCAACGCCATCCGTGGCAGCAGGGTCGGGGCAGGCCCGATGGGGGAGGCGGAGCGCGGCGAGTCCGCTCCGCGCAACAGGATCTCCTTCTGGTGTGCCAACAAGCACGAGACCCGGCCCAGCTTCGCCGCCGAGGCCGTCATCCCGGACACCTGGGACTGCCCGCGCTGCGGATTCCCGGCCGGGCAGGACGAGGACAACCCGCCCGCGCCGTCGCGCAACGAGCCGTACAAGACCCACCTCGCCTACGTCCGGGAGCGGCGCACCGACGCCGACGGGGAGGCGATCCTCGCCGAGGCGCTGGCCAAGCTGCGCGGCGAGATCTGAGCACCGGACAGGCTGACGAGAAAGGGCGCCCACCGTCTTCGTGACGGGGGCGCCCTTCGGCGTTTCCGGCCGTTACGCCGAGGCCGGCGGGTACAGCTGGGGCGGGATCCGCTCGGCGGCGGCGCGGTCCAGCAGCCACAGGGTGCGGCTGCGGCCGTACGCGCCGGAGGCCGGGGCCTGCAGTTCGCCGGGGCCGGACAGGGCCAGCGCGACCGCGCCCGCCTTGTCCTCGCCGGCGGCCAGCAGCCAGACCTCACGGGCCGCCCGGATCGCCGGGAGGGTGAGCGAGATCCGGGTCGGCGGGGGCTTGGGGGCCCCGCGCACGCCGATCACGGTCAGCTCGGCCTCCCGCACGCCCGGGTGCTCCGGGAAGAGCGAGGCGACGTGGGTGTCCGGGCCGACGCCGAGCAGCAGCACGTCGAAGGCCGGGACGCCGAACCGGTCGCCCGGTCCGGCGGCCTTCGCCAGCTCCTGCGCGTAGCGGGCGGCCGCCGCCTCCACGTCCGAGCCGTCCACCCCGTCCGAGGCGGGCATCTCGTGCACCCGCGCCGGGTCGAGCGGGACGGCGTCCAGCAGCTCGGCGCGGGCCTGGACGGCGTTGCGGTCCGGATCCGCGGCGGAGACGAAGCGCTCGTCGCCCCACCAGAGGTCCAGCCGGCCCCAGTCGACCGCGTCGCGCGCCGGGGAGGCGGCGATCGCGGCCAGCAGGGCGTTGCCGTTGCGGCCTCCGGTGAGCACCACCGAGGCGGTGCCGCGGGCGGCCTGGGCGTCCACGATCCGGGTGATCAGCCGGGCCGCGGCCGCCTGGGCCATCAGCTCCTTGTCCCGGTGGACGACCAGCTGCGGGGTCGCGGCGGTCATGCGCTGCCCTTGGCGGCGCGCTTGCCCGCGGCCTTCTTCGCGGTGGACTTCTCCACGTCGGCGGTCACCCGGGCCGGGTTGGCCACCGCGGCGTCGGCGGCCGCGGCCGCCGCGTCCGCGACGGGTTCGGCCGCGGCCGCCGACGCGCTGGTCGGCTCGGCGGGCTCGCGCAGCCGCTCGACGGGCGTGCGCACGGCCGTCGAGTAGATGTCGTCCGGGTCCAGCCGGCGCAGCTCCTCGGCGATCAGCTCCGAGGTCTCGCGCCGCTTGAGCGCCACCTGGCGGTCCGGCGAGCCGGGCATGGAGAGCGTGCCCATCAGGCCGTCAGGGCGGTCCAGGGTGATGTCCCCGTCCTTGGTGCGCAGGTGCACCGCGGTGATGCCGGGGCCGCCGGTGACGACCCGCTCGACCGGCACGCTCAGCCGGTTGAGCAGCCACAGGCCGAGCAGCTCGACGCTGGGGTTGTAGGACTCGCCCTCGACCATCACCGAGGTGATGGCGGACGGCCGCTGGTCCAGCGCGGCGGCCAGCATCGAGCGCCAGCCGGTGATCCGGGTCCAGGCCAGGTCGGTGTCGCCCGGGGTGTAGCTCTGGGCCCGCTGGGCGAGCTGGCCGACCGGGGACTCGGCGGTGACGGCGTCGGTGATCCGGCGCTGGGCGAGCGCGCCCAGCGGGTCCTGCGCCGGGTGCAGCGGCGCGTTGTCCGGCCACCAGACCACGGTCGGGGCGTCCGGCAGCAGCAGCGGCAGGACCACCGACTGGGCGTGCGAGACGAGTTCGCCGTGCATGCGCAGGATGACCGTTTCTCCGGAGCCGGCGTCCGTGCCGACCAGGATCTCGGCGTCCAGCCGCGTCTCGGCGCGGGCCCGGGGCGAGCGGCCGGCGCGCTTGATCACCGCGAGGGTGCGCATCGGGTGCTCGCGGGAGGCATCGTTGGCGGCCTTGAGGGCGTCGTACGCGCTGCCCTCGTCGGTCACGATCACCAGGGTGAGCACCATGCCGGCGGCGGTGGAGCCGCTGGTCCGGCGCGCCTCCATCAGCGCGGCGTTGATCTTGCTGGACGTCGTGTTGGTGAGGTCGATCTTCATGGCCGCCGCCAGCTCCTGCCGTCTCGTGCGAGCATCTCGTCCGCCTCGGCCGGGCCCCAGGTGCCCGCCGAGTACTGGGCGGGCTTGCCGTGGGCGTCCCAGTACTTCTCGATCGGGTCGAGGATCTGCCAGGAGAGCTCGACCTCCTGGTGACGCGGGAACAGGTTGGCGTCGCCGAGCAGCACGTCGAGGATGAGCCGCTCGTACGCCTCCGGGCTGGACTCGGTGAAGGACTCGCCGTAGGCGAAGTCCATCGTGACGTCCCGGACCTCGAAGGAGGTGCCCGGCACCTTGGAGCCGAACCGCACCGTCACGCCCTCGTCCGGCTGGACCCGGATGACCAGGGCGTTCTGCCCCAGCTCCTCGGTCGCGTAGGAGTCGAAGGGCAGGTACGGGGCGCGCTGGAAGACCACCGCGATCTCGGTGACCCGGCGGCCCAGCCGCTTGCCGGTGCGCAGGTAGAACGGGACGCCCGCCCAGCGGCGGTTGTTGATCTCCAGCTTGATGGCCGCGTAGGTGTCGGTCTTGGAGTCCGGGTTGATGCCGTCCTCGTCCAGGTAGCCGACCACCTCCTCGCCGCCCTGCCAGCCGGCCGCGTACTGGCCGCGCACGGTGTGCCGGCCGAGGTCCGCCGGGAGCTTGACGGCGCTGAGCACCTTGAGCTTCTCGGCCACCAGCGCCTTCGGGTGGAAGGACGCCGGCTCCTCGATGGCGGTGAGCGCCATCAGCTGCAGCAGGTGGTTCTGGATGACGTCACGGGCGGAGCCGATGCCGTCGTAGTAGCCGGCCCGGCCGCCGATGCCGATGTCCTCGGCCATGGTGATCTGCACGTGGTCGACGTACGACCGGTTCCAGATCGGCTCGAACATCTGGTTGGCGAAGCGCAGCGCCAGGATGTTCTGGACCGTCTCCTTGCCCAGGTAGTGGTCGATCCGGAAGACCTCGTCGCGCGGGAAGACCTCGTGGACGACCTTGTTGAGCTCCTGAGCGCTCTCCAGGTCGTGGCCGAAGGGCTTCTCGATGACGGCGCGGCGCCAGGAGCCCTGCGGCGGGTCGGCCAGGCCGTGCTTCTTGAGCTGCTGGACGACGGTCGGGAAGAACTTCGGCGGGACGGACAGGTAGAAGGCGAAGTTGCCGCCGGTGCCCTGGGCCTTGTCCAGCTCCTCGATGGTCTCGCGGAGCTTGTCGAAGGCGTCGTCGTCGTCGAAGGTGCCGTGGACGAAGCGCATGCCCTTGGCGAGCTGCTGCCAGACCTCCTCCCGGAACGGGGTCCGGGCGTGCTCCTTGACCGCGTCGTGGACCTCCTGGGCGAAGTCCTCGTCGTCCCACTCGCGGCGGGCGAAGCCCACCAGGGAGAAGCCCGGCGGCAGCAGGCCGCGGTTGGCCAGGTCGTAGATGGCCGGCATCAGCTTCTTGCGGGACAGGTCGCCGGTGACCCCGAAGATGACCAGGCCGGACGGCCCCGCGATGCGCGGGAGCCGCCGGTCGGAGGGGTCACGAAGCGGGTTGACGGGGGCGGGCGGGAGGTCGTCCGCGTCCGATTCCGATGTCAACTCAGGGAAATCAGTGCTCACTTGGTGTGCTCCGCTTTCGTGCGCTGGCTGTGTGAGCGGTGGTCACTTCTCGTTGGCGAAGGAGGCCAGCGAGGCGGTGACGGTGTCGAGCAGTTCCTGCCAGGACTGCTCGAACTTCTCCACGCCCTCGTCCTCCAGCACCTGGACGACGTCGTCGTAGTCCACGCCGGCGGCCGCGATGGCGTCCAGGACGGCCTTGGCGTCGGCGTAGTTGGGGACGATGGTGTTGCCGGTGATGACGCCGTGGTCGCCGGTGGCGTCCAGGGTGGCCTCGGGCATGGTGTTCACGGTGCCGGGGGCGACCAGCTCGGTGACGTACAGGGTGTCCGGCAGGGCCGGGTCCTTGACACCGGTCGAGGCCCAGAGCGGGCGCTGCGGCTTGGCGCCGGCGGCCTCCAGGGCCTTCCAGCGGGCGCTGCCGGCGGTCTTGCCGTCGACCGAGCCGAAGACCTCCTCGTACGCCTGGTAGGCGAGGCGGGCGTTGGCCAGGGCGGCCTTGGAGCGCAGGTTCCTGGCGTCGCCGCCGATCTTGTCCAGGCGCTTGTCGATCTCGGTGTCCACACGGGACACGAAGAAGGAGGCGACCGACTCGATCTGGGAGAGGTCCAGGCCCTTGGCCTTGGCGGTCTCCAGGCCGGTCAGGTAGGCGTCGATGACGGCCTTGTAGCGCTCCAGGGAGAAGATCAGCGTGACGTTCACGCTGATGCCCAGGCCGATGACCTCGCTGATGGCGGGCAGGCCGGCCTTGGTGGCGGGGATCTTGATGAAGACGTTCGGGCGGTCGACCAGCCACCACAGCTGCTTGGCCTCGGCCACGGTCGGGGCGGTCTCGTGCGCCAGCCGCGGGTCGACCTCGATGGAGACCCGGCCGTCGCGGCCGTTGGAGGCGTCGTAGACCGGGCGCAGCACGTCCGCGGCGTCGCGCACGTCCGAGGTGGTGATCATGCGGATCGCCTCGTCGGTGGTGACCTTGCGGACGGCGAGGTCGCGCAGCTGGCCGTCGTAGGAGCTGTCGCCGCTGCCGGCGATGGCCTTCTGGAAGATGGTCGGGTTGGTGGTGACACCCACCACGTGCTTGTTCTGCACCAGCTCGGCCAGGTTGCCGGAGTTCAGCCGCTTGCGGCTGAGGTCGTCCAGCCAGATCGCAACGCCTTCGTCGCTGAGGCGCTTCAGTGCGTCAGTCATGGTGCTTCAGTCCCTTTTTCTTCTGCTTCGTGGGGTAGTCAGAGGGGCCGGGGCGCCGATGTGCGGTCGGTACCCCGGCCGGGTGCGGCTAGCGGTTGACGGCTTCGAGGGAGCGCAGGGCGTTGTGCGCCTCGGCGACCACGCGCTCGGCGGTCAGGCCGAACTCCTCGAACAGCACCTTGTAGTCGGCGGAGGCACCGAAGTGGTCCAGCGAGACGATCCGGCCGTGGTCGCCGACCAGCTCGCGCCAGCCCTGGGCGATGCCTGCCTCGACCGAGACGCGGGCCTTGACCGACGGCGGCAGCACGCTGTCGCGGTAGGCCTGGTCCTGCTCCTGGAACCACTCGAAGGACGGGACGGAGACCACGCGGGTGGCGACGCCCTCGGCCTCCAGGACCTCACGGGCCTGGACGGCCAGCTGGACCTCGGAACCGGTGCCCAGCAGGATCAGCTGCGGGTCGCCGTTGCCGGCCTCGGCCAGCACGTAGGCGCCCTTGGCGGTGCCCTCGGCGGAGGCGAAGACCTCGCGGTCGAAGGTCGGGACGTTCTGGCGGGTCAGCGCCAGGCCGACCGGGCCGGGGTGGCTGGTGTGGCGCTCGACGATCGTGCGCCAGGCGACGGCGGTCTCGTTGGCGTCGGCCGGGCGGACCATTGCCAGGCCCGGGATGGCGCGCAGCGCGGCCATGTGCTCGACCGGCTGGTGGGTCGGGCCGTCCTCGCCGAGGCCGATCGAGTCGTGCGTCCAGACGTAGGTGACCGGCAGCTTCATCAGCGCGGCCAGGCGGACGGCCGGGCGCATGTAGTCGGCGAAGACCAGGAAGGTGCCGCCGTAGACCCGGGTGTTCCCGTGCAGGGCGATGCCGTTCATGGTCGAGCCCATGGCGTGCTCGCGGATGCCGAAGTGGATCGTCCGGCCGTACGGGCTGGCGGACTTCAGCGGGTTGCCCTCGGGGAGGAAGGAGCTGTCCTCGTCGATGGTGGTGAGGTTGGACTCCGCGAGGTCGGCCGAGCCGCCCCACAGCTCCGGGATCACCGCGCCGAGCGCCTTGAGGGTCTCGCCGGAGGCCTTGCGGGTGGCGACGTCCTTGCCGGCCGGGAAGGAGGGGACGGCCTTCTTCCAGCCCTCGGGCAGCTCGCCGGCCTGGATGCGGTCGAACTCGGCGGCCCGGTGCGGGTTGGCGGCGCGCCAGGCCTCGAAGCCCTGCTGCCACTGGTCGCGGGCGGCCTTGCCGCGCTTGATGACCTTGCGGGCGTGCTCGATCACCGACTCGCTGACCTCGAAGGTCTTCTCCGGGTCGAAGCCCAGGACCTTCTTGGTGGCGGCGATCTCGGCGGCGCCGAGCGCGGAGCCGTGCGCCTTGGCGGTGTTCTGGGCGTCCGGGGCCGGCCAGGCGATGATCGTGCGCATCGCGATCATCGACGGACGGGAGGTCTCGGCCTTGGCGGCGGCCAGCGCACCGGCGAGGGCCTCGACGTCGATGTCGCCGTTGGCCTTCGGCGCGACTCGCTGGACGTGCCAGCCGTAGGCCTCGTAGCGCTTGAGGACATCCTCGGAGAAGGCGGTGTCGGTGTCGCCCTCGATCGAGATGTGGTTGTCGTCGTAGAGCGCGACCAGGTTGCCCAGCTTCTGGTGGCCGGCCAGCGAGGAGGCCTCGGCGGAGATGCCCTCCTCCAGGTCGCCGTCGGAGACGATGGCCCAGATGGTGTGGTCGAAGGGGGACTCCCCGGCCGCCGCCTCCGGGTCGAACAGGCCGCGCTCGTAGCGGGCGGCCATCGCCATGCCGACCGCGTTGGCGATGCCCTGGCCCAGCGGGCCGGTGGTGGTCTCCACGCCGGCGGTGTGGCCGTGCTCGGGGTGGCCCGGGGTGCGGCTGCCCGCGACGCGGAAGGCCTTGAGGTCGTCCAGCTCCAGGCCGTAGCCGGAGAAGTACAGCTGGGTGTAGAGCGTCAGGCTGGTGTGCCCGGGGGAGAGGACGAAGCGGTCGCGGCCGACCCAGGCCGGGTCGGTCGGGTCGTGGCGCAGGAAGCGCTGGAAGATCAGGTAGGCAGCGGGGGCCAGCGACATGGCCGTCCCGGGGTGCCCGTTACCGACCTTCTGGACAGCGTCCATCGCCAGGACCCGCGCCGTGTCAACCGTGCGCTCGTCCAGGTCGCTCCACTCGAATGCGTTCTTCGGCGCAGTGCTCACCCTGTCTCAGGGCTCCTTCCATTGTGAAGAGTGACCCCGTGAATGGGGACCGGGTCGGCCACGGCGCTGTGGTCCCGACTGTGGATGGTGCCGGTCACGGAGGGTAGATCCCGCTTCTGCGTGCGAGCCTACCGTCCGGGCCGGGGCTCACCCTCCGTGCCGGGACAACCGGGATTTCCGCATGGTGATTCCCACTAGGGCGTTCTGGCGTCTTTTGTCCCAGGCTCTCCCGTTTTGCCGGGCCGCGCCGCCCGGGTGGTCGGGACGGGTTGCGGGGCCGCTCCGGGGCCGCTTCGTGGCTTCACCCAGGCGGTTCACCCGGGGGTGTGCGATCCGCCTCGCCGAGGGACCCCGGGGCCGGATGGGATATATGGAGCGTCTAAGGTGGCGTGGTACGCGCAGAGCGGACGATTTGGGAGCCTTCGTTCCTGTGGACGCCTGCGAGGATTCATCTTCAGTTGGGGTGTTAGTGACCGCCGTCGAAACCCGTCCCGCCGGGGTCACCGGGGCGACTCCTGCGCACCGGCCCATCGGGGCCCGTGTCGGCGCGTTCGTCGCACTGACCAAGCCGAGGATCATCGAACTGCTGCTGATGAGCACGGTGCCGGTGATGTTCCTGGCCCAGCAGGGCGTGCCGAACATGCTGCTGGTGCTGAAGGTCGTGGTCGGCGGCTACCTGTCGGCGGGCGGCGCCAACGCCCTCAACATGTACATCGACCGCGACATCGACGCGCTGATGACCCGCACCGAGCGGCGACCGATCGTCACCGGGATGGTGTCCCCGCGCGAGGCGCTGGTGTTCGGCATCGCGCTCGGTGTCCTCTCCACCCTGCTGCTCGGCTTCGGCGTCAACTGGCTCTCCGCCGGACTGGCGCTCGGCGCGCTGCTGTTCTACGTGTTCGTCTACACGCTGGGGCTCAAGCGGCGCACCTCGCAGAACATCGTCTGGGGCGGCATCGCCGGCTGCATGCCGGTGCTGATCGGCTGGTCCTCGGTGACCAACTCGGTGTCCTGGGCGGCGATCGCGCTGTTCCTGGTGGTGTTCTTCTGGACGCCGCCGCACACCTGGGTGCTGTCGATGAAGGTCCGCGACGACTACGAGCGGGCCGGCGTGCCGATGCTGCCGGTGGTCAAGGGCAACGTCGCGGTCGGCAAGCAGGTCGTCGCCTACTCCTGGGTGATGGTGGCGGTCTCGCTGGCGGTCTGGCCGCTCGGGCACATGAGCTGGCTGTACCCCGTCGCGGCGGTGCTGCTCGGCGGGTTCTGGCTGCGCGAGGCGCACGCGCTGTACGGGCGGGCCAAGGCCGGGATCGTGGGCGCGAAGCTGAAGGAGATGCGGCTGTTCCACTGGTCGATCACCTACCTGTCGCTGCTGTTCGTGGTGTGCGCGATCGATCCGTTCGTGAAGTAAGGCCTTTCTGACGTCGAAGAGCCCCGGTCCGTTGCGGACCGGGGCTCTTCCGTATTCAGCGAGAGGGGAGTTCGGACGGGCCGACGTGGCCGTCCAGCCAGTCCCTGAGCGGTTGGGAGGCGCGCAGGAAGGCGGTGATCCGGGTGTGGGCGGTGCGGGTGCCCAGCCACTTCGCGGGCTCCCACTCCTGCCAGGCGACCAGGCCCTTGTGGCGGAGCAGTTCGATCCGGGGGTGGTCCTTGGGGTAGCCGCGCGGGGCGGTCTTCAGGGAGTCCCGGCCGTGGACCTTGGGGCCGTCCGCCTCGACTGAGGCGATCACCCGCTCCAGTTCGGCGCCGCTGACGTCCTCGGCGACGGCGGCGCGGTAGCGGTCCAGCTGGTCGGGGGCGAGCTGGTACATGCCGTTGCCGCAGGCCAGGCCGTCGGCGGAGAGCTGGATGTAGCCGCCGGTCTCCAGGTGGGCGCCGATGTGCGTCTTGTACGGGGACTTGTCGGCGCTGAAGCGGACGTCGCGGTTGGGACGGAAGATCTTCCCCGGTCCGAACTCCGGCTCCAGCTCGGCGAGCAGCAGCTCCATGGGCGCCCGTACGGCGTCGTCGTACTGCTCCTTGTGGGCTTGCCAGAAGGTCTTCGAGTTGTCGGCCTCGAGGTGCTCGTAGAAGTCCAGCGCCTCGGCCGGCCAGCCGGAGAATGACATGCCTCCAGTATGTGGCCCGGTGCACAGGGCGCTCCCGTCGCCAGGGCGTCTACCGGTGGGTAGCATGCGGGCATGAGCAGCGCAGAGACCGCCACCGCCGCCACGCCGGACGCCCGCACCGAGCGCCGCGCCAAGCGCATCGCCAAGCACCTGACCAGCTTCGCCCAGCAGCACGGCGGCAACGCCGACGCGGTCGTCGAGTACGTCGGCGCCGTGGCCACCCGGATCGTCGTGGTCGGCGCGGACGGCGCCTGGGGCGACCAGGTCGCCCCCACGTACGCCGTCGGCCGCCGGGCCGCGGAGCTGGCCGGGCTCACCCTGCACGAGAACTTCGAGGGCGAGCTGGGGCTCAAGGTGAAGAGCGGGCCGTACGAGTGGAAGCGGATGGCCGGCATCCAGCTCGGCGGCTGAGTCTTCGAGTGCGGTGATGGCCCGGCTTCCCGTGTGGGGAGCCGGGCCGTCGTCTTCAGCGTGATCTGGCGAGGCACCCCAGGCGTTTGCGCCCGGAAGGAATCGCTTCCCGAGTCCCGGTGGCGCCCCTAGCGACCGGAGCCACGACGGTCGGCAGTTGTTGTGACATGGCGAGGGCCCCCATCCTGCTCGGATGGGGGCCTTCGATGACGCTCAGACTGCGGCAGCCTGCGGGGTTTGGGTGGGGAGTGGGTCGGTGATCTCCTCGGCCTCGCGTACGCGGAGGGCGAGAGGGATGCGGAGGGCGGCGATCCAGGTGAGGCTGGCGCCGAGCATGTGGAGGCCGACCATGAGCTCGGGGGCGTCGGTGAAGTACTGGATGAAGCCGAGGACGCCCTGGAGGAGGAGGACGGCCAGCAGTTCCTTGGTGCGGGCCTTGGCTGCGACCGGAGCCTTGATGGCGGCGAAGACGAAGATCATCGCGACGGTCAGGCCGACCGAGATGAAGGCGAAGTCGGCGTGGAACTGCGCGAGGCGGTCGTAGTCGATCGGGATGCGCGGGACGATCTTGTTGTCCTGTGGGGTGCCCGGGTGGTGGCCGGCGCCGGTGACCAGGGTGCCGGCGGCGACCAGCAGGCCGACGACCGTGACCAGCACGTACGACAGCTGGTGGATGGGGCGGGCGACCGACAGCTTCGTCGGGCCGTCGCCCTCCTTCGACCGCTCCCACATCAGGAGGGCGACCCAGACGAGCGCCATCGCGGCGATCATGTGCAGCGCCACGGTGTACGGGTTGAGGCCCGTGAGGACCGTGATGCCGCCGAGGACGGCGTTGCTCATCACCAGCCAGAACTGGGCCCAGCCGAGCTTGGTCAGGCTGCGCCGCCACGGGCGGTGGCAGCGGGCGGCCAGGATCGCCCAGCCGACCGCGGCGCTCAGCACGTAGGTGAGCATCCGGTTGGTGAACTCGACGATGCCGTGGAAGCCCATCTCGGCCGTGGGCGTCAGGCTCTCGGCGGTGCAGCGGGGCCAGGTCGTACAGCCGAGGCCGGAGGCGGTGAGGCGGACGGCGCCGCCGGTGACGACGATCACCACGCTCATCACCAGCGCGGCGAACGTGGCGCGCCGGACCATCGCGGCGGTGGGCTGCCAGCGCTCGGCGAGCAGGGAGAAGGGGTTCAGCACGGGCTCCATCGTAGGTGGCTTTACGGGTGATCTTGGGGCGGGGCCGAGCCCGCCGCGCCCCGGGAGCAAAGCGGACTGTTCGGGCAAGGCGGTCAATGGTCTTGACCATTCACCCGTTCGGCCGAAAGAGTGCGGATTGGTCCATACCTTTTTCGGGCCTCTCCCACTCCTCCCGCACGCAAGCGGAGATCCTGCACATGCGCATATCCACTTCCGCCGCCGCGCTCGCGGTCGGCGGCTCGCTCGTACTCGCCGGGCTCGCCGGACTCGCCACGCCGGCTGCCCAGGCTGTCGGCATCGACGGGCAGTGCCGCAGCCTCGGGGTCGCCAACCTCTACGGCGAGTTCATCGAGGGCGACGACACCCACACCCCCGACGCCGAGGGTGCCGTCGCGGTCGGCGGCAACGCCGACTTCACCGGGGGCTTCTCGGTCGGCCAGGAGCTGACCGCCGGCGAGGTCGACGCCCTGCCCGGCAAGAACGCGCTGGTCGTGGCCGGCAAGATCACCGGCCAGAACACCCAGGTGATGAAGGGCAACGGCGTCTACGGCTCCAAGGCCGACGGCGCGGTGATCGAAGCGCACCAGGGCAAGATCGCCCAGGGCGCCTCGCCGATCGACTTCAAGGCCGAGTTCGCCAGGCTGCGTGCCGCCGCCACCTCGCTGGCCGCCGTGCCGCAGACCGTTGGGGCCACCGTCCAGGCGGACGGCGCCAAGCTGACCTTCACCGGCGGGGACGCCGAGTACAACAGCTTCACCGTCGACGCCGCGAAGCTCCAGGGCGCCAAGGACGTCTTCGTCAAGGTGCCGGCCGGCTCGGTCACCGTCATCAACGTGACCGGTGGCTCGTACGACATGGCGGCGGCCGGGACCACGGGCTTCCACCTGTGGGACGCCCCCAAGGAGAACTGGGTCCTGGACGACAAGAACCAGAGCGCGGCGGGCGGCGCGATCCGGGCCAAGCTGCTCTGGAACTTCCCCACCGCGACCAAGGTGGTCAAGAACAGCAAGGCCGCCTGGGCCGGTACCGTCCTCGCGCCCAACGCCGCCTTCGACCTCGGTAGCGGCGGCCCGGTCAACGGCTCGGTGATCGCGGCCTCGCTGACCGGCAAGGGCGGCGCCGAGACCCACCACTACCCGTTCACCGGCTGCCTGCCCGGCACCACGGTGCCGACCACCCCGGCCACGCCGCCGGTCACCCCGCCGGTGACGCCGTCCGGCTCGCCGACCACCCCGGTGACGCCGAGCGCCTCGACCGCTCCGTCCGGCTCCCCGAGCGCTCCGGCGACCGGCAGGCCGACTGCGAGCGGCTCGCCGAGCGCGTCCGCCGCCTCCTCCTCTTCCTCGGCGGCCGCGCCGGGTGCCTCGGCCAGCCCGTCCGCCCAGGCGAACGAGGGCGGCAACCTGGCGCACACCGGCTCCGGCCCGGTGCTGCCGCTGGCGATCGGCGGTGCGGTGGTGCTCGCCGCGGGTGGCGGGATCGTGGTGGCGGCCCGGCGGAAGGCGGCCAAGAGGGCCTGACGGGACGGACCGGTCCGAACGTTCGTCGACTGATCGACAAGGCGCCCCTGGTGATTGAACCCGATCACCCGGGGCGCCGTTGTGTTCCTAAGGTGACGAAGTTCATTCAACTTTGCCGGATCCGCGTTCTGCGAGGTGACGGCTGTGATGGGCTGGTCATGCACATCCGGGAACGGACCGACAGACGAAATCCGGTCGCACGGCGGGGTGTGGCGAGGTGTGGAAGTGCCGGTAGAGTCCCCCGGACATGTCGTAGCGGGCCACCGCGAACCACTCCAACCCGCCTGCTGCGCAAGACCGTTCGGAGGGGAACAGGGTAATGGCGCGACAGCAGCGGCACATTCGGATGGGCACGGCGGCACTCGCCGGAACGGCGGCGGCCGGAATTCTGCTGCCGCTGGCGCTGGCCACCAACGCCTCGGCGCACGTGCCGACCTGGTCGACGACCTGCGACAAGGTCGTGATCGACCTGATCAACTACAGCCCCAAGCCTGACGTGAAGAACACCGTCAGCCTCACCATCGGTGACGAGAAGGTCCTGGACGCCAAGGCGTTCCCGGCGGAGTTCCACGGCACCTTCCCGGTGAAGGACCACGACGCCCCGCTCACCGCGCACCTGGTGGTCAAGACCACCGAGACCCCGGCGGAGAAGGGGTGGAGCATCGACGAGACCAAGACCATCGCGCCGTGCCACACCCCGACGCCGACGCCCACCCCGACCCCCACCAAGACCCCCACGCCCACCCCGACTCCCACCCCGACGCCCACCCCCACCAAGACCCCGACCCCGTCGGCGACGCCCACCCCGAGCAAGTCCCCGACGGCCACCCCCACCCCCGGCCAGGCGACCCCGGCCGCCCCGGCCCCGGCGCCCGCCACCAGCGCCCCGGCGCTCGCCCAGACCGGTAGCAGCGACGCCACCCCGATGATCGCGGCGGCCGGCGGCGGCGTGCTGCTGGTCGGTGGCGCGCTGGTGCTGCTCGCCCGCAAGCGCCGTGGCAGCAGCGAGAGCTGACGTCCGACCGACGGAGAACCGCGACGCCCCCGGCCTCGACAGGCCGGGGGCGTCGCGTTGTCGCTGCCGAGGTCACTCCCAGCGGAAGAACCGGGCGGCCGCGGCCAGGCCGAGGACGGCCCAGCCGGCCAGGACACCGAGGTCCGACCAGGGCACCCCGGCGCCGTACTGGAGCACCGAGCGCAGCCCGTCCGAGAGCGCCGAGATCGGGAGCAGTTCCAGCACCGAGCGCACCGCGTCCGGGAACTTGCTCAGCGGCACGATCACCCCGCCGGCCAGCAGCAGCAGGATGAACACCAGGTTGGCGCCGGCCAGGGTGGCCTCGGCCTTGAGGGTGCCGGCCATCAGCAGGCCGAGCCCGGAGAAGGCGGCGGTGCCCAGGACGAGCAGCGCGGCGACGGCCAGGGCCCCCTGCGGTGTGGCCAGTCCGTGCGGCGACCAGCCCAGGGCCAGGGCGATCACCGACAGCAGCGCGACCTGGAGCACCTCGGTGACCAGCACGCAGCCGGTCTTGGCGGTCAGCAGCGTCCAGCGCGGCAGCGGGCTGGCGCCGAGCCGCTTGAGCACGCCGTAGCGGCGTTCGAAGCCGGTGGCGATGGCCTGCCCGGTGAAGGCGGTGGACATCACGGCCAGCGCGAGCAGGCCGGGCGCCAGGAAGTCGACCCGCTTGCCGGGCCCGTCCACGGCGACCATGTCGACGGCGGAGAACAGCACCAGCAGCACGGTCGGGATGACCACGGTGAGCAGCAGCTGCTCACCGTTGCGCAGCAGCATCTTGGTCTCGAAGGCGGTCTGGGCGAGCAGCATCCGGCCGACGGGGGCGGCACCGGGCTTCGGTGCGTAGTCCACAGGGGTCACGAGCGGAGCTCCCGTCCGGTCAGGTCGAGAAAGACGTCTTCGAGGCTGCGGCGCTGCACGGACAGCCGCTCCGGCAGGATGCCGGAGGCCGCGCACCAGCCGGTGACGGTGGCCAGCAGCCGGCTGGGGTCGACGGCCGCCTCGACGCGGTAGCTGCCGGGGGCGGTCTCGGTGGCGGTGGCGCCCGCGGGCAGCTCCTTGAGCAGCGGGCCGAGGTCGAGTCCGGGCGGGCCGTCGAAGCGCAGGGCGTCCTCGGCGCCGCCGCGGCAGAGCTCCTCGGTGGTGCCGTTCGCGATGACCTTGCCGCGGTCGACGACGGCGACGTGGTCGGCGAGCTGTTCGGCCTCGTCCATGTGGTGGGTGGTGACCACCACGGTGACGCCGTCCCGGCGCAGGTCGCGGACCAGCTCCCAGGTGGCGCGGCGGGCCTGCGGGTCGAGGCCGGCGGTGGGCTCGTCCAGGAAGACCAGTTCGGGGCGGCCGACCACGGCCATCGCCAGGGCGAGCCGCTGCTGCTGGCCGCCGGAGAGCCGGCGGTAGGTGGTGCGGCCGCAGGAGCCGAGGCCGAGGCGTTCGACCAGGGCGTCCACGTCCAGCGGGTGGGCGTGCAGCTTGGCGGTGTGCCGCAGCATCTCGACGGCGCGCGCGCCCGCGTACACGCCCCCGGACTGGAGCATGACGCCGATCCGGGGCCGCAGGGCGGCGCTCTGGGCGACCGGGTCGAGGCCGAGGACGCGGACGGTGCCGGCGTCGGGGCGGCGGTAGCCCTCGCAGGTCTCGATGGTGGTGGTCTTGCCGGCGCCGTTGGGGCCGAGGACGGCGGTGATCGCGCCGCGTGCGATGGTGAGGTCGAGGCCGTCCACCGCGGCTTTGTCGCCGTAGCGCTTGACCAGCCCGGCGACCTGGACCGCGGGTTCGGAATGCATACCGGCGAGTCTAAGAGGGCCGAACGGGCAGGCCGGACACCGGCCTTGGTGATCGTTTTCGCAGGCCAGGTAAGGCTTACCTGCGTGACAGATGCCACGGGTGAGGCCTGGATCACGGCTTGTCCTCCCGGAAGTAATTACGCAACACTGGTGTTGTGAAAAACATGCGCGAGCACACCACGCACCCGGAGGCCGAGTCGGCCCCCGACTGCGACGTGCCCGTGACGGCGGCCGAGGTGCTGCTGGAAGGCCACCGGGCCACCCGCGACCGGGTCGCCCGGTCGATCCTGGACCACGGCCCCTCCTCCGCCGCCGACCTGGCGAACCGGCTCGGCCTCACCGCCGCCGCCGTCCGCCGTCACCTGGACGGACTAGCCGCCGCGGGCCTGGTCGAGTCCCGCGAGCAGCGGGTCTACGGCAGCCGCGGCCGCGGCCGCCCGGCCAAGGTGTTCGCCCTCACCGACGGCGGACGGGACGCCTTCTACCAGGCGTACGACCAGCTCGCCGCCGACGCGCTGCGCTGGATCTCGGACGCGGTGGGCGGCGGCAAGGCGGGCGAGGAGGCGGTGGCCGCCTTCGCCCGTGCCCGGTTCGGCAAGCAGGGCGAGAAGTACCGGGAGACCCTGCGGCAGGCCGGGGCCCTGGAGCGCCCGGAGGCCCTCGCCCAGGCGCTGAGCGCGGACGGGTACGCTGCGACGGTGCGGCGTGTCCCGTCGGCCGTGGCCAAGGCCCCGGCGGGCGCCCAGCTCTGCCAGCACCACTGCCCGGTCGCGCACATCGCCGAGCAGTTCCCGCAGCTCTGCGAGGCGGAGACCGAGGTCTTCTCCCAGCTCCTGGGCACCCATGTGCAACGGCTGGCCACCATCGCCCACGGCGACGGGGTCTGCACCACCTATGTGCCGGCACCCGGTGCCGCATCGTCGCCTGTCCAGCCTCCGGCGGGTCGTGGTTCCGGTGCGGTGCCGACTGCCAGTACATCCACCGAAAACTCTGCGTCCACCGAAGATTCAGCGTCCGCGCGTTAGGAAGCTCGCATGACTGACACCGTTTCGCACCCCGAGCTCGAAGGCCTGGGCAATTACGAGTACGGCTGGGCCGACCCGGACACCGCCGGTGCCGCGGCCAAGCGTGGGCTCAGCGAGGAGGTCGTCCGCGACATCTCGGCGAAGAAGAACGAGTCCGAGTGGATGCTGAACCTGCGGCTCAAGGGCCTGAAGCTGTTCGGCAAGAAGCCCATGCCGACCTGGGGCTCCGACCTCACCGGCATCGACTTCGACAACATCAAGTACTTCGTCCGCTCCACCGAGAAGCAGGCCGAGTCCTGGGAGGACCTGCCCGCGGACATCAAGGCCACCTACGACAAGCTGGGCATCCCGGAGGCGGAGAAGCAGCGCCTGGTCGCCGGTGTCGCCGCCCAGTACGAGTCCGAGGTCGTCTACCACCAGATCCGCGAGGACCTGGAGGAGCAGGGCGTCATCTTCCTGGACACCGACACCGCGCTGCGCGAGCACCCGGAGATCTTCAAGGAGTACTTCGGCACCGTCATCCCGGCCGGCGACAACAAGTTCGCCGCGCTGAACACGGCGGTGTGGTCGGGCGGCTCGTTCATCTACGTGCCGAAGGGCGTGCACGTCGACATCCCGCTCCAGGCCTACTTCCGGATCAACACCGAGAACATGGGCCAGTTCGAGCGGACGCTGATCATCGTCGACGAGGACGCCTACGTCCACTACGTCGAGGGCTGCACCGCGCCGATCTACTCCTCCGACTCGCTGCACTCGGCGGTCGTGGAGATCATCGTCAAGAAGGGCGGCCGCTGCCGCTACACGACCATCCAGAACTGGTCGAACAACGTCTACAACCTGGTCACCAAGCGCGCCGTGGCGTACGAGGGCGCGACCATGGAGTGGGTCGACGGCAACATCGGCTCCAAGGTCACCATGAAGTACCCGGCCGTCTACCTGATGGGCGAGCACGCCAAGGGCGAGACCCTGTCGATCGCCTTCGCGGGCGAGGGCCAGCACCAGGACGCCGGCGCCAAGATGGTCCACATGGCGCCGAACACCTCCTCCAACATCGTCTCCAAGTCGGTGGCGCGAGGCGGCGGCCGCACCTCCTACCGCGGTCTGATCGAGATCGGCGAGGGCTCCAAGGGCGCCAAGTCCAACGTGCTCTGCGACGCCCTGCTGGTCGACACCATCTCCCGCTCGGACACCTACCCGTACGTGGACGTCCGCGAGGACGACGTGTCCATGGGCCACGAGGCGACGGTCTCCAAGGTCAGCGAGGACCAGCTCTTCTACCTGATGAGCCGGGGCATGACCGAGTTCGAGGCGATGGCGATGATCGTCCGCGGCTTCGTCGAGCCGATCGCGCGCGAGCTGCCGATGGAGTACGCGCTGGAGCTGAACCGGCTGATCGAGCTGCAGATGGAGGGCTCCGTCGGCTGACGACCGGCCGTCACCGCCGTCCATCCGGAATTTCTGAGGAAGAGAGCACAACGAACAGCCATGGCTGACGTTCAGAACACCACCGGCTCCACCACCGCCGGTTCGATCGAGGTCGGCACCGCCGGCGCCGGCGCGCAGCTCGCCGGCCCCGGCACCGGCCGTACCACCGTCCAGCAGCCGATCGACGCCCGCGTCGCGGTCAAGCCGTCCTTCGACGTGAACGACTTCCCGGTGCCCACCGGCCGCGAGGAGGACTGGCGCTTCACTCCGATGCACCGCCTCGGCGGCCTGCACGACGGCTCGGCCGTCGGTGCCGCGAAGGGCGAGGACAAGGTCGAGCTGGGCCTGCCGGACGGCGTCACCGCCGAGACCGTCGGCCGCGACGACGCCCGCCTGGGCAAGGCCGGCAAGCCGGTCGACCGGGTCGCCGCGCAGGCCTTCAGCGCCTTCGAGCAGGCGCTCGTGGTCACCGTCCCCAAGGACGCGGTGCTGACCGAGCCGGTGAAGATCGACGTGCACGGCGAGGGCGGCACCCGCTTCGCCCACGTGGTGATCGACGTCAAGCCGTTCGCCGAGGCCGTCGTGGTGATCAACCACACCGGCACCGGCACCCGGGCCGCCAACGTCGAGCTGCTGGTCGGCGACGGTGCCAAGCTCACCTTCGTCTCCGTCCAGGACTGGGAGCGGGACGCCGTCCACACCGCCCAGCACAGCGCGCTGGTCGGCCGGGACGCCTCGTTCAAGTCCGTGGTCGTCACCTTCGGCGGCGACCTGGTCCGCCTGCACCCGCGGGTCAACTACGCGGGCCCCGGCGGCGAGGCCGAGCTGTTCGGCCTGTACTTCGCCGACGCCGGCCAGCACCTGGAGCACCGCCTGGTCATCGACCACGACACGCCGCACTGCCGGTCGAACGTGGCGTACAAGGGCGCGCTGCAGGGCCAGGACGCCCACGCGGTCTGGGTCGGCGACGTGCTGATCCGCGCCGCCGCGCTCGGCACCGACACCTACGAGCTCAACCGGAACCTGGTGCTCACCGACGGCGCCCGGGTCGACTCGATCCCGAACCTGGAGATCGAGACCGGCGAGATCGTCGGCGCCGGCCACGCCTCGGCGACCGGCCGCTTCGACGACGAGCAGCTGTTCTACCTGATGGCCCGCGGCATCCCCGCCGACGAGGCGCGCCGCCTGGTGGTCCGCGGCTTCTTCGCCGAGCTGCTCCAGCAGATCGGCGTGGCCGAGGTCCAGGAGCAGCTCATGGAGAAGATCGACGCCGAGCTGGAAGCGGCGGTCTGATCCCGATGAGCTTCCTCCGTGCCTGCGCGCTGACCGACCTCCAGGAGGACGTCCCCAAGCGCGTGGACCTCAACGGCGTGCCGGTCTCGATCGTCCGCACCGACGAGGGGGTGTTCGCGATCAACGACACCTGCTCGCACGCGAACGTCTCGCTCTCGGAGGGCGAGGTCGAGGACTGCATGATCGAGTGCTGGCTGCACGGTTCCAGCTTCGACCTGCGCACCGGCAAGCCCTCCGGCCTGCCCGCCACCAAGCCGGTCGCTGTCTACCCCGTAAAGATCGAAGGGGACGATGTGCTCGTCTCCGTCAACCAGGAGTCCTGAGTACACATGGCAACCCTTGAAATCCGCGACCTGCACGTCTCCGTCGAGGCCGAGAACGGCCCGCGCGAGATCCTGAAGGGCGTCGACCTGACCGTGAAGCAGGGCGAGACCCACGCCATCATGGGTCCGAACGGCTCCGGCAAGTCCACCCTGGCCTACTCGCTGGCCGGCCACCCCAAGTACACCGTCACCGGCGGCACCGTGCTGCTGGACGGCGAGGACGTCCTGGAGATGTCCGTCGACGAGCGCGCCAAGGCCGGTGTCTTCCTGGCCATGCAGTACCCGGTCGAGGTCCCCGGCGTCTCGGTCTCCAACTTCCTGCGCACCGCCGCCACCGCCGTCCGCGGCGAGGCCCCCAAGCTGCGGCTGTGGGTCAAGGAGGTCAAGGAGGCGATGGCCGCCCTGCAGATGGACCCGGCGTTCGCCGAGCGCAACGTCAACGAGGGCTTCTCCGGCGGTGAGAAGAAGCGCCACGAGATCCTCCAGCTGGAGCTGCTCAAGCCGAAGATCGCGATCCTCGACGAGACCGACTCCGGCCTGGACGTCGACGCGCTGCGGATCGTCTCCGAGGGCATCAACCGGGTCCGCTCCACCGGCGAGGTCGGCACCCTGCTGGTGACCCACTACACCCGCATCCTGCGGTACATCAAGCCCGACTACGTCCACGTCTTCGCGGGCGGCCGCATCGTCGAGTCCGGCGGCGCCGAGCTGGCCGACAAGCTGGAGAACGAGGGCTACGAGGCATATGTGAAGGGTGGCGCGTCCGAGTGACCCATACCTTTAGCGGCCTGCTCGACACCGACGCGATCCGCAAGGACTTCCCGGTCCTGCAGCGGCTGCTGCACGAGGACAAGCCGCTGGTCTACCTGGACAACGCGGCCACCTCGCAGAAGCCGCGCCAGGTGCTCGAAGCACTGAACGGCTACTACGAGCGGCACAACGCCAACGTCCACCGCGGCGTGCACGTGCTCGCCGAGGAGGCCACGGCGATGTACGAGGGCGCCCGCGACAAGGTCGCGGCCTTCGTCAACGCGCCGAGCCGGAACGAGGTGATCTTCACCAAGAACGCCTCCGAGTCGCTCAACCTCGTTGCCAACATGCTCGGTTGGGCCGACGAGCCGTACAAGGTCGACGCCGACTCCGAGATCGTGATCACGGAGATGGAGCACCACTCCAACATCGTCCCGTGGCAGCTGCTCTCGCAGCGCACCGGTGCGAAGCTCAAGTGGTTCGGGCTGACCGACGAGGGCCGGCTCGACCTGTCGGACATCGACGAGCTGATCACCGAGAAGACCAAGGTGGTCTCCTTCACCCTGGTCTCCAACCTGCTGGGCACGGTCAACCCGGTCGAGACGATCGTCCGCAAGGCCCAGTCGGTCGGCGCGCTGGTCGTCATCGACGCCTCGCAGGCCGCGCCGCACATGGTGCTGGACGTGCAGGCGCTGGAGGCCGACTTCGTCGCCTTCACCGGCCACAAGATGCTGGCCCCGACCGGCATCGGCGTGCTCTGGGGCCGTCAGGAGCTGCTGGAGGACCTCCCGCCGTTCCTCGGCGGCGGCGAGATGATCGAGACCGTCACCATGGGCTCGTCCACCTACGCCCCGGCGCCGCACAAGTTCGAGGCCGGCACCCCGCCGATCGCCCAGGCGGTCGGGCTCGGCGCGGCCATCGACTACCTGTCGGCGATCGGCATGGACAAGATCGCCGCCCACGAGCACGCGATCACCGAGTACGCGGTGGAGCGCCTGCTGGAGGTCCCCGACCTGCGGATCATCGGCCCGCGCACGGCCGTCGACCGCGGTGCCGCGATCTCCTTCACGCTCGGCGACATCCACCCGCACGACGTGGGCCAGGTGCTGGACGAGCAGGGCATCGCCGTGCGCGTCGGACACCACTGCGCGCGGCCGGTCTGCCTGCGGTACGGAATTCCGGCGACCACGCGGGCGTCGTTCTACCTGTACTCGACGCCGGGCGAGGTCGACGCGCTGATCGACGGCCTGCACCACGTCCGGAACTTCTTCGGCTGACGGGACAGGGCAGGACGACCATGAAGCTCGACTCGATGTACCAGGACATCATCCTGGACCACTACCGCAACCCGCACGGCAAGGGGCTGCGGGACGGCGACGCCGAGGTGCACCACGTCAACCCGACGTGCGGCGACGAGATCACCCTGCGGGTGAAGCTCGACGGCGCGACGGTCACCGACGTCTCGTACGAGTCCCAGGGCTGCTCGATCAGCCAGGCCAGCGCCTCGGTGCTGAACGACCTGGTGGTCGGCAAGACCGTCGGCGAGGCACAGGCCGTCCAGGAGGCCTTCCTGGAGCTGATGCAGAGCAAGGGCCAGGGCGAGGGCGACGAGGAGGTGCTGGAGGACGCGGTCGCGTTCGCCGGCGTCTCCAAGTACCCGGCCCGGGTCAAGTGCGCCCTGCTCAGCTGGATGGCCTGGAAGGACGCCACCGCCCAGGCGCTCGCCCAGCACCCCGCCGTGAACGACTGATCCCGCAGAGGAGGAATGACCATGACTGACGAAACCACCTCCGCTGCGGACACCGCCGCCGGGGAGCAGCCGACCGGCCTCATCGTCGGCACCACCGCCGGCACCGTCTCCGTCGAGGACCTGACCGAGGCCCTGATGGACGTCGTCGACCCCGAACTGGGCATCGACGTCGTCAACCTGGGCCTGATCTACGGCATCCACATCGACGAGTCCGACGTGGCCACCATCGACATGACGCTCACCTCGGCGGCCTGCCCGCTGACCGACGTCATCGAGGACCAGGCCAAGACCGCCACCGACGGCCTGGTCCAGGACCTGCGGATCAACTGGGTCTGGATGCCGCCGTGGGGCCCGGACAAGATCACCGACGACGGCCGCGACCAGCTGCGGGCCCTGGGCTTCAACGTCTGAGGTCGCTCGGCGATCGTTGTTCCGCTGCCGCGCAAACCGCAAGGTTTGCGCGGCAGCGGCGTTTCACCCGCGCGTGAGCTGCTTCGGCGGGCAGGTCCACCGCCGTTCCCCACCGTCCACCCCCCACCCGCCTGCCGGCGGGTGCCCGCCCCGGCCCTGCCCGCGCGCCACCCGGTCGGGTGGCGCGCGGCGCTGATGGAACGTGTCTCAGGCTGCGATGTGTGCAGGCCGACTGCCGGTTACTGCGGAGCGCAGGGCAGTTCGGACTCGGGCGGCACCTGCGGCGGCCACGTCCGCGCCCTTGCGGGCCGTGGGGGTTCGGATGGTCAGGCCGGCGCACGGCCGGCAGATGCCCGGTCGTGGCACGGGGTCGTGGCACTTGGTGCACTCGGCGTACCGGGCCGGTGGCCGTGCAACGGGCCGGGCGGGTGGCATCTTGTGCTCCAGACGGTAGTGGAGCACGGCGGCCGCCGAGTGCATCGGGGTGGGCAGGCCCGGCAGCAGGGCCTGGGCGAGGTCGGCTGAGGTACAGCCGCGCGCCAGCCACTGGGCCACCAAGGGCGCCAACTCCCGGGCCTCGGCCTCGCCCAGGCGTAGCCGGGGCTCGGGCCTGATCGCGCGGAACAGGGTGGCCACCGCTTCCGGGAGCGGCTCACCGTCGGGCGGCGTCTGGTCGCTTTCGTCGGCCGGGCTCGTGGGGAGGGAGGGTTCTTGCTGCTGGTCCTTTACAACAGGGCTGCCAGCACGGCCGGTTGCCGGTCCGCCGGGCGCCGGACGGGTGGCACCCGGTGATGTCAGCTGCGGGGTGTCGTAGACGTGGGTCTCGGTGATGATGGTGCCGTCGGGCAGGCGGATCTTCTCGACCCGGTAGTACCCGGCGTCGGTCAACTCCTTCAACGCCTTGCGGATCGCGCCGCGCCCCTGCGGGCTGGTGTCGGCCATGTGCCGCCCGTCCTCGCGCCAGCCGTCGGGGCGGGAGAGGAGGTCCGCGAGCAGGCCTCGGGCGGTGTAGCTCAACCGCCGGTACTGGAGTAGGGCGTTGGGCAGCACGGTGAAGTTGCGCACGTGGGCGCTACGATGGACTCGCATCGGGAGTTCTGGCTCCTGTTGCCGGACCCCGGAGCGTTGGCGCGCTGCCGGGGTCACCTATTTTCGGTTAGATTACGGAACGTACCACGATGCTTGACGCAGCGTTAGGCGTTTTTGGGGAAATCAGCGTGCTGACGCATCTACCGCTTTGCGGTTACCTGGCGGCGAGGAGATCCCCGCGCTCGACGGCCTCGCGCAGGACGGCTGCGAAGTCCTGGGGCAGGAGGTTGACCGCGTCGAGAGCGTCGGTAGTCAGGGGGATCTCTTCGAGGATGTACTCGCCCCGGCCTCCCTGGCTGAACTCGGGGCCGGTGCGGTCCTCGAAGCTCCACTTCTCGACGGTTGCGAGGTAGAAGTCCTGGCGCTCGTCGTCGGTTTCGGCGGTGTGGAGGAGGCTGACGATCTGAGCTTCGCCGGCGATCTCCTCGCGGACCTCGCGCAGTAGGGCGTCCTCGGGGCCGTCGTCGGTCGGTTCGATCTTGCCACCGACGATCACCCAGTACGGGTCGATGCCGGGACGGATGCGCTTGATGAGCAGCATGGTGTTGTTCGGCGTGAGGAGGACGGCGCGGACACGGTGTTGCATGGTGGTCTGCTTTCTGGTCGGTGGGCTGGGTCGGTCAGTGGAGAAGCCATCCGCCGTCGACGTGCAACGACTGGCCGGTGATGAAGGACGCGTTCGGGCCGGCGAGGAAGGCGACTGCGGCGGCGACGTCCTCGGGACGACCCCGGCGTTGGACACACTGGCGGCGGATCTGGTCTTCGGGTCGGGCGCGGTGGTGGGCGGGCAGGTCGTTCTCCGCCTCGACCTGGATGGCCCCGGGTAGGACAGTGTTCACGCAGATTCCGTCCGGTCCAAGTTCCCTGGCCAGCGACCTGGTGAGGCCGAGCAGTCCGGCCTTGGCGGTGCTGTAGGCGGTGAGGCTGGGGCGCCCGGCGCGGGCATTGACGCTGCCGATGTTGACGATACGCCCCCACCGGCGTTTTGCCATGCCTGGGGTGATGGCTCGGCAAGTGCGGTAGTGAATAGTGAGGTTGGACTCGATGGCGCGGGCCCACTCGTCCTCGCCGAGCTGGTTCCACGGGATGCGGGGGTAGGCGCCGGCGTTGTTGACGAGGATGTCGATCGGACCGAGTTCGGACTCGACCTGGCTCGTCAGCGCGGCGACGGCGTTGGGGTCGATGAGGTCGGCGCTGACCTCGATGCCGGTGCGGCCCTCGCGGCGCACGTCGTCGAGCACGGTGCGGGCCTGGGCGATCTGCGCGAGGTGGTTGACGGCGACACAGGCTCCGGCGGCGGCCAGGGCTCGGCTGATCGCGGCGCCGATCCCGGTGGCTCCGCCGGTGATCAGGGCGACCCTGCCTTGGAGCGGGAGCGCAACGATGGGAAGGTCAAGCGGCGTGAGCGCGGTCATCGTCGGTCCGATCGTCGGGGCTGGTGGCCGGAGCGAGCTGGGTGTGGGTGAAGGTCTCGCCAATGGTTTCGGGCTGCTGGGTCTCGGCGAGCTTGGCCAGCAGCAGGAGCAGATCGTGGCCGGTAAGGCGGCTGGGCGGGATGACGCCCAGCATCCGCAGGGCGAGGAAGTGGCGGATCTGGCTGAGGAATTGGTCCTGGTTGAGGCCGGCGGCCGGGGCGAGGTCGGCTCGTACGCACTTCAGCAGGCGGGTGATCGCCGCGTGGCGCCCGGCGCCGACCGGCCAGGTGTATCGGACTTCCAGGCGGCGGTGGCGCTCGTCGTGGTCGACGTGTTCGAGGCGCGGGGTGGCGATCGGCGGTAGGTGCAGCGGCAGGGTGCGGGCGTACACGTCGGGCTGGTAGGTCGGCACGAGCCAGCCGCCCATGCCGAGGAGGTACCAGAGGAGGATGGCGATCTCACCTGCGAGCGTGTTGCGTCCGGCGTACTCGAAGTCGAGCCAGCACAGCGGGTCGGCGATGTTCGGCTCGGTTGGGTCGCCTTGGGTGAGGGCGGTGGCCCAGGGGCGGCCGGGGTGGAGCGCTTCGCGGGTCTTCCAGATGATGGAGGGCAGGTCGAGCCGCATCGGGATGCCATTGGCGACGAAGATGTGGCCCGTGAGCGCGTGCACAGGCAGCGTCTGGTCTGCGCGCGGGCCCGGGATGGCGAGGTGGCCGGACAGGTACCAGGCGTCGATCCGCCCGCCGGGCCGGATGCGGTCCAGGTAGAGGCCGGGCACGCAGGCCGACAGCGGCTCAGTGCGGCCGCTGTCGGCGACGGCGGCGAGCAGGCTGTCGCAGACCGCATCGATCAGCGCGGTGACCCGGGGTAGGGCGCTCGGATCGCGGTCGGCCGTGGCGATGAGGTCGCCCAGCAGCATGCTGCACCGGCCGGTGGCGAGCACGTTCTCGTAGGCCACCACCTGCTTGCCGGCCGCTTGGCTGCGGCCCAGCAGCCGGGGCACCGGCAGCGTGCGGGCGACGGCCTGCCAGCCCCGGACCTCGGCGTCCGCAGCTGCTGGGGGAAGGAGCTTGCGGAAGGTTGGCGTCGGAGTGGCTTGGGCATTCATGCGCGGCTCGTGGGCAGGGCGATGGTGGAAAGCCAGTGGCTCAGGACGATGTTGGCCAGGTCGACTGCCTTGTCGCGGTGCTCACGGGCCTCGCGACGCAGGGCGGTGTCGGTGGCGGGCTCACGGTCGAGGAAGACGCCCAGCGCGTCGTCGTCCGAGGCGCGTTCGGTGCCCTCGAAGCGGAGCATCACCTTGGCCAGCAGAGCGGTGATCTTGAACAGAGCGCGGAGGTCGGGAGCACCCTTGAGGAGCTGGCGGCGGATCTCGATGGCAGCCTGCACACCGGCCTCGACGCTGGCCGCCACATCGTCGGCCGCGTCCGGGGCGGGCAGGGCCAGGCCCGGGCGGCACCACAGCGGCACGAGGGAGCCGGAGCCGATCAGCATGAGGACGTGCAGCAGGCGGGAGGTGACCGCCCCGGTGCGGCACTCGTCCTGGGTCAGCACGGTCAGGCCGAGCTTGACGCCAGCGAGTTCGGCTTCGAGTTCGGCGAGGGCCTGTCGGAGCCGGGGGAGGCTGTCCTGCTCGGCGACGACGAAGACGTCCAGGTCGGACCAGCCGTGCTGGTACTTGCCGCGCGCTCCGCTGCCGGTCACGGCGAGGAGGTCGATGACGGGCGGCACCAGGACGGTGGTGCGGTCCAGCAGCCCGGACAGGTAGGACTCCAGGTGGACGGGCAGGCCCAGCGTGTTCACCGGCGTGGTGGCCGGCCTGCGCAGCGGCCATCGGCGGGCCAGGGCGATCCCGTCGAGGCGGCGCTCCAGGTGCAGGCGGCCGCGGTTGTTGTCGACGACCTCGTGGGCGAACCCGATGATCCCGGCCGCGCCGCGTCGGGCCTTGACGGCGTCGCGCTCGACCACGTCCTCGGGTCCGGCGGTGCCGCGTTCGGCGCGGATCTCCGGTGTCGCGTCGACGTACACGACGGTCAGCTGCTCGCCGAGCATCCGCCGCAGCTCGGCGGTCCCGTCCTGGTCGTGCAGCGACTCGATGGTGACGTGGTCGAGGAAGTGGTGGGACGCGCAGAACCGGTCGAGGCCGTCGACCAGCAGTTCGGCCCGCATCGAGGCCGGAATCTCGTACGGGTCGACGATGCCGGCGCGCTGGGCGGCGTCCTCGATCAGGTAGCCGATCTTGAGACGGGCGTATCCGTGCCTGACCCGCAGGTACTCGCCCGCCGTGCTCTTGCCGCTCTCCGACATGCCCCCGAGCGCGACCACCCGCAGGCCGGGAAGGGCGCGGGGAGGCACGATCGGGACGATCGGGTGCAGGCGCCGGCGGATCTCGTCCTGGACGGCCACGACCCGGCGCTCCCCGACCACGATGGTCTCCGCCCACCTTTCCTCGGCGACGAGCCGGTGCATCTGCAGGTGGAGGTGTCGCTGGTAGTCCGTGTAGGCCGGGGTGACGTGCCGCTCGTGGGAGAGGCTGAGGGAAGTGCCGATCACCGGGTCGTCGTCGTGAAGGAGCACGATGCCGTACTCGGCCGCCTCGGCGGCCTGGACGTCGGCGGCGTACGGATCGAGGAGCTTGCGGGCCCGATCGGCGGCCTCGTCGGGGCTGAGACGCTCGCGCACCGCGACGGTAGCGGCCAGCGAGGCTTCCAGCATCGGGACGCCCCGGTCCATCAGGCGCACGGGAGCGGTGGCGGTCCTGCGGGAGCGTTCCAGGTAAGAGCTGGCGAGGACATCGGCGACTTCCTCGACCGGGCCGCGCTCGAACCACCAAGCGCCCATGCCCATGGCCTTGATGGCGTCCCAGCGCGGGTCGTAGTCGTCCAGCGGTCCGGTGGCGTGGCCGGCGGGGCCGAGGCGGCGAGCCAGGATGCCGATCTGCTTGGTCTTGCCGACGTTGTCGGGACCGCTGAGTGCGATCGTGACGGGCCGGGAAGGCGTGGGGTCGTGCTCAGGGGAGATGGACACGATTTCCTCCGGATGGTGCACAACGTCTGTGGGGCGGTGGGCGGCCCTCGGCCGGACGCCGCGAGGGCGCCCGGCCGAGGGCCGGATCGGGCTAACGGCCCGGGTACGGCGGCTGCGGGATCGGCGGGGCCGGGGGCGGAGGCGGCGGGGGCGGGGGCGGCTGGGGGGCCTCCAAGATCGGAACGGCGGTTTGCGGCACGGCGAATCTCCCTTCGGCGTGACGGGTTTCCGGCCTGGCGGGTCGCCGAGCCGGCGAATGCGGGCGGCTCCGGCTGCGGGGGTTCACCCGGAGCCGCCGGTCCCGCCTCGGGCCGGTGCGCGGTGAATGCCGAGGCGGGGGTACTGCGGTCAGGCAGGCGGCGGCGTGTCCGGAACCGACGCGGCGGAACCAGTGCAGTCCATGGCGTCCGCCTCGACGTGGTGCTGGATCGGGACCGACAGCAGCCCGAGAACAACGGCGTGGCCGAGTGCCCACAGCGCGGTGAGCGCGGGGCCTGCAGGGTCGCGGTCGGCGCTGCGGCGTTGGCCGCTCACGCCCGGTCCACGGCAATGTCCGCCCACGTCGTCTTGCCGTGCGGCTCCAGGTCGACGCCCCAGGCAACGGCCAAGCGGTCGACCAGGGCCAAGCCGCGGCCGGACTCCGCGTCGTGGGCGGCACGGATCAGGACCGGCAGGGCACAAGAGCCGTCCCGTACGGAGATCCGCATGGCCTGGCTGGCGCGGCTGGTCACTGGGGCGATGCCGACCCGCATCTCGGTCAAGCAGCCGGTCTTGACCGCGTTGGAGACCAGCTCCGTGACGACCAACTCAGCGTCGTCGGCCAGGTGGCCCAGCTCCCAGTCCGCGAGCGCGTCGCGGACCAGCCGACGCGCCGCAGAGGCGGACTGCGGCGTGTACGGCAGCTTTGCCGTCGCAGGGCGTGCGAGTGGTTCCGTTCTGATCAGCATCTCGGTGGTCACGGTCCGCTCCTGGTCGCCAGAGCTGCATGATCCGGACAGCGGGGGCTGTCCGGGTGGCAGCGGTCGGAGTCAGCAGCCCAGGGCTTCCTCGGAGCCGGTATCGACTCTCGACCCGAGCGGCTGACACCAAGTCAACAGGCGCTGCTTCGCCCAAGTCCCTGTCTTGGAGGGTCGGTTGTCTTTACCGTGTTTACCGCCGCCCGGCGCTGAGGAAGGGAGTGGTCATGGCACAGCCTGTGACGAACCACCAGCTCGAAGCGGCCGTTGCTGACGCCGACATGACCTTCGATGCCCTCGCCCGGGGCGTCGTCCGTGTGGCGGCCGAGGTCGGTGTCTACCTGCGGACGAACCCGTCCACGGTCCACAAGTGGCTGCGTGGCGCCGATCCGGAGGGCGATACTCCCGCTTTCATCTGTGAGGCACTGTTCCGCAAGACGGGACGGCTCTACACCCCAGCCGAACTCGGGCTACGGTCGGTGGAAGAATCCGATCCGGGCCTCGGGCTGTCCATCGGCCCCGACCCGGTGGGCGTCCTCGCACGGGTGTGGAGAGCTGACTTGGACCGACGAAAGTTCCTGGCTGCCTCGGCGTACTCCGTTGCCGCGATGCACCTGCCCCTGGAGTACGTCCGCGAGAGCGCCGAACGCACCGCAGCCGTCCGAGGCGGTGCCGTCGCCGGGGCCGCCGAGGTTGCCGCCGTCCGTGACATGATCAGCATGTTCACCGAGATCGATGAGCGCCACGGCGGCCAGCACGGCCGCTCCGCCCTGATTCAGTACCTGCGGTCCGACGTCGCGGCCCTGTGTCGGGGCACCTTCCGCACCCACGAGGACCGCCAGCAGATGCTTTCTGCCGCAGCCGTCGGTGTGCACCTGGCCGGTTGGAAGGCCTACGACGCAGGCGAACAAGGCCTCGCCCAGCGTTACTACCACCAGTCGTACGCCCTCGCCGTCGAGTCCGGGATCGTCGGCCACGACGCCTTCGTCCTACGGACCTTGGCCCAGCAGGGCATGAAGCTCCGCCACCCCTCTCAGACCTTCGCTCTCTCAGAGACCGCGCTGTCGCGGGCCACCGGCCGGGTGGACCCCAGCACCGAGGCCATCTTCACCATCACTCACGCCCACGGCCTCGCTGCCATCAACCAGCGTCGCCCCGCAGTGCAGGCCATCCAGCGCGCTCAGGACCTACTGGAGGCCGCGAACGGAGAGGATGTGCCGTTCTGGGCCCGCTCCTGGGGGCCTGCCCGCGCCATGGTCAACTCCCGTAGCGCCAAGGTCTTCTCCCGGCTCGGCGACCGCAAGGGCGCGGCCGAGAACTACGCGGCGGCGGCAGCCACCCGGCCGGCCACGACCTACGCTCGCATCCTCGCTCTCGATCTGGTGGCCCAGGCCGAGATGGAACTCACCCATGGCGGTATCGAGCAGGCCTGCGGCACCTGGAACCGCGCGCTTGACGCCATGGCCGGCGTGCGGTCCGCCCGTACCCGCCGTGCCGTCCTGGAGATGCGCAAGAGCCTCGCTCAGTTCAAACACCGCGGAGTCTCGGCAGCCCGGGAACTCGACCAGCGGGCAGCCGCCTTCCTGACCTGACCGTCTTCGACCGGCGGGGCGTCGTGCTGCTGGTCTGTCGGCGCGACGACGATACGTTCGGGAGACGCTGGACGAAACCGGGTCGACTGTGTCGTCCGTTGGTAGCCGCCTCCACCCCGTGAAGGGCGTGCTGTGCGAGTAGGTAGCTGTCGAGGCAACCAACGGCGACGCCGTCGAGAACGTCGACGTGATGTGGGTTTCTCGAAACTCGGTGATCCGCTTTATCGACGTCGATACGATTTCCCACCCATCCTGGCCCTCCTGGAGGAGCAGACATGACACAGCAGACTGCGGAGGAACGCCCGGGCATTGCCGCCGCGATCGTGGTCCACGAAGGCCGCGTGCTGATGGTGAGGCGGCGGGTGAGCGAGGGCCAGCTCTCCTGGCAGTTCCCGGCCGGTGAGATCGAGGCCGGCGAGTCGCCCGAGGAGGCGGCTGTCCGTGAGACGGCGGAGGAGACCGGACTGGGTGTGGCCGCCGTCAAGCTCCTGGGTGAGCGGGTGCATCCGAAGACCGGTCGGCTGATGTCGTACACGGCTTGCGAGGCCGTCAGCGGCACCGCCGAGGTGGTCGACACGGAGGAGCTGGACCAGCTCGCGTGGGTGACCCTTGCCGAGATCCCCGAGTACGTGCCGTACGGGCTGTTCGAGCCGGTGCAGGCGTACCTGGACATTGCGCTCAGTGCCTGACCAAGGCCGGGGCCCTATGGGGGCCACCAAAGGCGGGGCGAACTGTGAGCTGAGGGGCGGCGGTTTCGAGCAGGCGTGGCATGCCGGCTGGCAGCACCTGGACGGGGCTCGGTAAGTAGGCTGAGCCTCGTCGTATCGGGAGATTCCTTTCGTCAACCTGATGCCGCGCAAACCGCTCCTTCGAGGGAAATGGTTGTGCGGCAGTGGTATATCTGCGAGCGGGCGGCCAGGCTGGTGCCGCGACCTCGGAGGGAGCGAAGTCATGTCGGTGGTTGCGTTCGCGCAGTTGCTCTTGCCTGACTCGCCGTACGCCATGTGGGTTCGGGGAGAACTAGGCGAGTATCTCCGGCTTCCGGACGACGGCACCCGGGTCGAGGTGATCGGAGGGGAGATCGTCGTGTCACCGGCGCCGGTTTATGCCCATGGGGGAATCCTGTCGGATGTCCAGCGGGGCTTCGAGCGTGCATGGTTCACGGACGACGACTTCCGGTGGCGAGCCGTACAGGCCATCAACCTGGACCTGGTCGAGATCGGGGATGGCTATGTCCCCGACATGGTCGTCGTGCAGAAAGAAATCGACGCGGAGAAGCGTGCGGAGGACGTCCTACACCTTCACCCGAACGATCTGGCGCTGGTAGTCGAGGTGACCTCCTCGTCCAACGCCGGTCACGACCGGCGGCCCATGTTCGGTCGCCAGGTCAAGCCCACCAAGTGGAACGGGTACGCGCGGACAGGGGTGCCGTACTACCTGCTGGTGGACCGTGACCCGCGTCAGCCCGGTGTCACCTTGTTCGGTGAGCCGAACCGAGGCGAGGGGACGTACGAGGTGTTGGGCGAGTGGAAGTTCGGGGAGTCCGTTCGATTGCCGAAGCCGTTCGATGTCGAGATCGTCACTGACGCCTGGAAGCCCTGGAGTTCCTAGGCGAGAACGCCGCTGCCCAGGACTCCTTCGTGGGGGTCCTGGGCAGCGGCGTTCGCGTGGGTGGGGTCAGGCGGTCCTGGGCTTGCGGGCGACGGCGAGGGCCAGGGCGGCGCAGAGGGCGGCGGCGACGGTGGCGAAGCCGCTGATGGCGGGGAGGAGGCCGTAGGTCTTGACCAGGGCGCCGACGATGACGATGGGGAGGGAGCTGCCGAGGTAGACGATGACCCAGAGGGCGCTCAGTTCGGAGCCGCGGCGTTCCGGGTTCATCGCGGCGACCGCCGTCGTGAACAGGGAGCGGAAGGCGACGCCCTGGCAGGCTCCGCCGAGGACGCTGCCGATGAACAGCAGGGCGGGGGTGCCGGTGTAGCCGGCGGCGACGACCAGGGCGAGGCCGGTGGCCAGGCCGGTCATGCCGAGGGCGATGACCGTTCGGTCGGCGGTCGGCGGGACGAGCAGCTGGGCGATCGCGGAGGAGCCGAGCAGCAGGGCCGCGACCACGGCGCCGGTCAGGTGGGAGGGGGTGTGCAGCAGCTTGGCGGAGAAGGCCGGGGCCAGGCTGAGATAGACGCCGAAGACCGCGTAGGAGATGAACCCGGCGGAGGCGGCGAGCAGGAACTCGCGGCGGCCGGTGCGCGGCAGCCGCAGGCGCTGGGGGCGCAGGTGGGCGGGGGTGGTGATGCGCGGCGGGGAGGCCGGCGGGCGGTTGCGGCCGGGCATCCGGGGGTGGACCAGGGCGAGGGGCAGGCAGAGTGCCAGCAGGGCCACGGCGTGCAGCAGGAAGGGCGTCAGCAGCGGGTCGGAGCCGCCGGCCAGCAGGGCGCCGACGACCGGGCCGAGCGCGACGCCGCCCGCGGAGCAGGCCAGGGTGAGCTTGGCGGCCAGGGTCGGGTGGTCGGGAAGGAGGTCACCGAGGGCGGCTCCGGCGGCGCCGGTGGAGAGGCCGACGGCTATGCCCTGGATCGCCCGGCCCGCGGCGAGCTGCCAGAAGCTGGTGGAGGTGGCGAACACGACGTCCCCGGCGGCGGCCAGCGCCACGGCGGGCAGGATCAGGGCGCGTCGGCCGAGGTGGTCGGACCAGTGGCCGACCACGGCCAGGACCGGGACCAGCGCGAAGACGTAGATCGTGAAGAGGATCGTGGTGTCGAGCGGGCCGAGGCCGAGGCGCTGCTGGATCATCGGGTAGATCGGCGTCGCCAGGTTGGCACCGATCAGCATCAGCAGCAGGGCGCCGGCGACCAGGCCGACGCGGATGCCGCGCAGCGCGTTCCAGCGGCTGATCGCGGCGAGCTGGAGCTGGGCGCGGGGCGCGAGCTCCAGGGGAAGCAGGGCCTCCGACAGTCGGCGTCCGTCGAGCTGCGCGGTGCGCAGCGCGGAGCCGGCGGGGGAGAGGTCCGCCATGGCAGGGATCTCCTGTGGCCGGGCACCACCGGGGTCGGCGGGGTGTGCCGGCGCGCCCCTCCGGAGGCGCTGTGGTGGTGGCCGCGGTGCGGGGCTCCCTGGTGGAGCGGGTGAGCTGAGAGAAGGGGCTTCATTGCCCGTGGCCCGCGCGGGGTTGTGCGCGGTACCAATGCGAAGGATAAGGGGTGGGCGCGCGGAAGCGGCGCGCGCCCCTGTGCGCGCCCCTCGAGGCCGGGCATCGGGGGTGCCCGGCCTATACGCTGAGGTGGTAGATCGACACGCGGAGCTGTTCGAGCGGACCGCTGGCTGAGGGAGAGCACACGACGATGGCCGGACGACGTCGGAAGAACGCCGGGGCTTCGGCGGGAGAGGGTGCGGCCGAGGCGGTCCTGCCCGCGGACCTGGAGCTCCAGGACCTTTACGGGGCGTTCGCCGCGCACGGTCTGGACGACGAGGACCTGGACGACGCGGCGGTGCTGGTACCGCCGGTGAAGCTGCCCGCCGAGCGGGAGCTGGCCGAGCAGGCGAAGGCGGTGCCGATGTTCGGCTACGCGCTGGCGCTGGCCCGCTGGGCGGCCCCGCACCGGGTGGTGGACGAGTTCGGAGACCTGGTCCAGGAGGACCGGGCGCCGGTCGCCCGGCTGCTGGGGCTGGCCCCGGCCGAGGGCGAGGTGCCGGAGGAGGCCGAGATCGAGGCGCTGCGGGCCTGGTCGCTGGCCTGTGACCTGGACCTGGTGGAGCTGGGCACGACCAAGGACGGCGAGCACGTCGCGGTGCCCGGCCCGGACCTGGAGCCCGCCGAGGAGGGGGACCCGGAGACCGTCCTGGAGCTGTGGCTGACCGCCGCCGGGATCGTCCGGGAGCTGGCGGTGGAGGCCGACTCGCTGCCGGAGGACGAGGAGGAGGGCGAGGGGCAGGCCGAGGAGGAGGACGAGGACGCCCTGAGCGAGGTCGAGGAGGCCCGGGACGCCGCCGCCGAACTGCTCGACGAGGCGCTCCAGGTGCTGTACGAGACCACCGCCTTCGCCGAGCCGGGCAATGAGACCGTGCCGCTGGGCGTGCTGGCCGCGCTGCTGGTGGTGCCGGAGGGCGAGGAGCCGAGCGAGGAGCTGCTCGGCGACATCACCGACGTGATGGTCTCCCTGGACCCGATGCTGGGCGACCTCGCCGAGCTGGGCCTGCTGGAGTACCGGCCGATCGACCCGGAGCTGTTCGACGAGGAGGAGGGCGAGGAGCCCGCCGTCGTCGGGGAGGCGCCGCTGGACGACGAGGAGTCGGCCCGCTTCGGGCTGGTCCGGCTCACCCCGCTCGGCCAGTACGGCATCCGGCAGTGGCTGCTGGAGGACGGCTACGACGCGCCGCTGGTCGGCGAGCTGGCCCAGGGGGACGCCGCCGAGCTGCTGCGCGGGGTGTGCGAATCGGCCAACGTGCTGCCGGAGGAGGAGTTGCGGGTCTGGGTGGCCGACCGGGAGCCGGAGCAGGCGGCGCGGGAGCTGCTGGCGGCGGCGCGCGGCGACGACGCGTACGGGCCGCTGCGCCGGATGCTGTGCGTCTCGGCGCTGAACCTGCTGGGGGCCGGCGCCGAGCCGGCCGTCCGGGAGGTGCTGGACGACCCGGAGCTGGGCGGTTCGGCGCGGGCCTGGCTGTCGGCGCTGGGCCGGTCGGACGTGCCGGTGCCGGACCGGGCGATGGCGCTGTGGACGGTGGTCGACACCTTCGCCGCCCAGCTGCTGGACAGTGGTGGCGACGCGGCGCTGCTGCGCGAGCTGATCACCGACCTGCCGGTGAAGGGCGATCCGGCGTCCTGGTTCGGTGAGCTGTGGCGGGTCGACCACCCGTACACGGCGGACGTCCTGGAGGCGATCGGGGAGCTGCACACGGACCGGGCGCTGGCCAAGGAGGCGCGCAAGGCGGCCTTCAAGGCGCGGTCCAAGGGCTGAGCCGCCCGGCGGTGTCCGGCGGATCCGGCGGGGATCCGCGGGACACCGCGCTACGGGAGGTCCAGCGAGCCGTCCTCGGTGAAGGGGAAGAACGGGTTGTGGGCCAGCTCCCACAGGTGCCCGTCCGGGTCCTCGAAGTAGCCGGAATAGCCGCCCCAGCTGGTCGGGACCGGCGGCTTGACCACCACGGCGCCGGCCTCGACGGCCGTGCGCAGGGCGGCGTCCACCAGGGCGGGGGACTCCAGGTTCACGGCGAGGGTGACGCCGCGGAAGGAGGGCTCCCCGGTGGCGGGCACGCCCGCGTCGGCGGCCAGCTCCTCGGTGGGGAAGAGGCCCAGCACCGAGTCGGCGGTGCGGAACCAGACGATCTCCGGGCTGGAGGCGGCGGAGCGCTTCCAGCCGAGGTCCTGGTAGAAGCGGGCACTGCGTTCGAGGTCGGTGACGCCGAGGGTGACGATGCTGATCCGGGCGGGGAAGGCGGCCTGCTCCGTATTGTTCTGTGCGGTCATGCGGCCCAGCGTAGGGAGGGCGGCTGACAACCTGGCCGACTGACACGGCCACCGCTCCCGTACGGCAGTCGAGCTGATGACCCGGCAGCTCCGGGCACGTAAGGTGGCGTCAGCGGTGCGGGCGCGAGGACTCGGGGGTGCGGCAGAGGATGGTGCGGGAGAGCGGCGGAAGGCCCCAGGAGTGGGACGCCGAGCGGTCGGGGCCGGAGCGGCCGTCCGGGCAGGACCGTTTCGCCGACCAGGAGGAGTTCTCCCGCCGGACCCTCGCCGCGGTGGACTTCCCGGTGTACGGCGTGGCCGGCCCGGAGGGGCGGGGCGAGGCGCTGGCGGCCTTCGAGACCTGTGGCGGTGAGCTGCGCTGGGTCGAGGTGCAGTGCGGTGACTGGCGCACCGCGGTCGGGCCGTACGTGACGGTGCGCACCTACCGGCCGGGGGCCGACAGCTGCGAGGTGCTGCCCGAGCTGGAGGACGTGGTCGAGGACGAACGGGACCGGGTCTACGAGCAGTTGGGCGTCGACGAGGGCGACGGGCCGGGCCGGGTGCGGGCGCTGCGCGAGTGGATCACGGTGGACGGCGAGCCGTGCGCGGTGGAGGTGCACGAGGACTGGCCGGTGGCCGTCGTCGGTGCGGACGCGGCCGGGGCGGACGCGGTCGGGGCGGCCGGGCCGGTGTGGGCCGGGCGGCTGCGGGTCGGCGACCAGGCCGTCACGGTGTGCGGGCGCGGGCTGCCCCCCGGCGGGGTGGAGCTGGGCGGGATCGGGGACTTCGAGCGCTACCTGCACGGACGCACCGAGCTGCTGCGTGACCTGGCCTCCCGGCGCTCCCGCTACGTGCCGGTCGAGGAGCGCGAACTACCGCCCGTCACCGGGCTGGAGGCACACCGGGAGCTGATCGCCCAGAGCATCGCGGAAGCCGCCGCGATCGAGGCGCAGGTGCGGGTGGGGCGGACGCCGAGGCTGCCGCGCGGGCTGCGCGGTGACGTCTGCGCGGTGCGCTGGGAGGCGGCGGTGCGCCAGCAGATGCGGCTCGCCACGGAGAGCCGGGAGGAGGCCGCGGCGGCGGTGACGTCGATGGTCAACCACCTCAACCGGCTGTCCCAGCAGACGCATTGGCTGGTCGGCACGGCGGAGGGGGAGGCGGCGGTCGAGGAGGTCGTCCGGTACACGGTGTTCGCCAGCGAGGTGGCGAGCCTGCCGGCGCAGCGGGCCTGGGAGCAGCTGTGGCGGGGGCGGCCGGGGGCGGCCGGGGCCGGTGGCTGGGAGGAGCACCGGCTGGTGGAGCAGCTGTGGCTGTCGGCCTGGGAGCACTGGCGGGCGGGGCGGCTGACCGGGCGCGGCTGACCGACTCCGGGTAAAGCGCGGGTCATGGAACAGTCATCGGTTGGCAAATGGTCGCCTCGTGGTGAGGCGGGCGTCATGCCGGGTTCACCCCTGCGGCGGAGTCTCTGCTGGGCGTCGACGACCCGCCTCGACGCCCGTACACCCCTCAGGAGTTGCTGCCATGTCGCTGTCCCGCCGGGACTTCGTCAACCGTTCCACCCTCGTCGGGGCCGGCGTGCTGATCGCCGGCGGTGCCGAGGCGCTGGCCAGCGCCCCCGGTGCGATCGCCGCGCCGGTCGGCGGGGAGGGCCCGGTCGCGGCCGCCGCCGGTGCCGCCGGCGCTGCCGGGACCAACGCGGCGGGCGGCGCCGCGATCGGCTACGGCCCGCTGGTGCCGGACCCGGCCGGGCTGCTGGCGCTGCCCAAGGGCTTCTCGTACCAGGTGCTCAACCGGGCGGGCCGGACCCGGCTGCGCACCGGCGAGTTCACCCCGAGCAACCACGACGGCACCTCCGCCTTCGAGGACGAGCGCGGCGGCAACCTGATGGTGGTCAACCACGAGCTGTCCGGCGCCCGGGCCAACTGGCCGTACCCGGTGCCGCTGACCGAGGGGCACGTCTACGACCCGGGCGCGGCCGGCGGCTGCACCATCGTGCACGCCAAGCGGGACGGCTCGGTGGAGCAGTGGGTCGGCATCGCCGGTACCTCCACCAACTGCGCGGGCGGCGTGACCCCGTGGGGTACCTGGCTGTCCGGCGAGGAGACCGAGGACAAGGCCGGGAAGAACGGCTTCACCAAGGACCACGGCTACATCTTCGAGGTCGACCCCTTCGACGACGACTACAACCGGGACCCGCAGCCGGTGAAGGCCTTCGGCCGGTACGCCCACGAGGCCGTGGTGGTGGACCCGAAGCGCGGCCACGTCTACCTGACCGAGGACGCCTCCAACCCGAACGGCCTGCTGTTCCGCTGGACCCCGCCGGCCGGCTTCAAGCACGGCCGCTTCCAGCTGCGCAAGCTCGCCGCCGACGCCGGTGTGCTGGAGGCCTTCAAGGTCTTCGACGCCCGGGGCGGGTTCGTCGACGACCTCTCCCGCGCCACCGAGGTCGGCACCGTCTACGGCGCCGACTGGGTCAAGGTGCCGGACCGCGACGCCCGGACCGTCTCGGTGCGCAAGCAGTTCAAGGAGGGCGAGGTCACCCGGGCCCGCAAGCTGGAGGGCATGTGGTGGGGGGACGGCGGCTTCTACTTCGTCTCCAGCTACGCCCGTTCGGAGAGCCCGCTGCAGCACGACGGCCAGGTGTGGTTCTACAACCCGGCGCGGCGCACCATCACGCTGAAGGTGCTGCTGGGGGTCAACCAGGACGTCTGGGGCGACCACGACAACTACGACGGCCCGGACAACATCACCGTCTCGCCGTACGGCGGCATCGTGATCGCCGAGGACGGCGAGGGTGTCTCGCACCTGTTCGGCGCCACCGAGGACGGGCTGGTCTACCCGATCGCCCGCAACGAGCTGAACATCGGCAGCGCCGAGAAGCCCGAGTTCAGCGAGTTCACCGGGGTGACCTTCTCGGACGACGGCAGGACCCTGTTCGCCAACATCCAGACCCCCGGCATCCAGCTGGCCGTCAGCGGGCCGTGGCGCCGGCTGAACGAGCACAAGCGTGGCCAGGGGTACGGCGCCTGACGTCACGTCAGGTACGGCGGCTGCCCGCGGGTCACTCGTCCGCGGGCAGCCGCAGTTGCAGCATCGCCAGCAGTCGCTGCTGCGGCTGGGCGAGGTCGATGCCGGTCAACTGCTCGGCGCGGCGCACCCGGTAGCGCAGGGTGTTGGGGTGGATGTGCAGGGCGTCGGCGGCGACCCGGACCTCGCCCAGGGCGTCCAGCCAGGCGAGCACCGACTCGGCGAGCCGGGTGCCGTGCCGGCGGTCGTACGCCGTGAGCGCGGTGAGCCGGGGGTCGCGCAGGCCGCCGCGCTCCTGGAGCAGCGCCAGCATCTCGCTGACCAGCACCTCGGCCTGGACGTCGATCAGCGCCGCGACGTCGAGGTCCACCCCGCCGCGGCCCATCGCGTCCAGGATGCGGTCGGCCTGGGCACGGGAGTCCGGCACCTGGGACAGGCCCTCGACGGTCGAGCCGATCGCGGCCCGTAGCGGGATGCCGAGGTGCTCCCGGGCCGCGGTGACCACCTCGGCGGCCCAGTCGCGCACGGTGGTCATCGGCAGGCCGGCCGGCAGCTCCGGCAGCAGCACGTAGACCCGGGACTCGATCGGGGCGAGCAGCGCGGTGCGGTGCCGCGCCGCGGTGTGCACCGAGATCAGGCCGGTGACGTCGGAGCGGTGCAGCGCCTCGGTGGTGCGGGCGGCGTAGGCGAGCACGGTGGCCGGGCGGCGCAGGTCCAGCCCGAGGTGGGTGGCCAGCGACTGGGGGCCGGTGGAGCCCTCCAGCAGTCCGGTCAGCAGGGTCTGGGTGAGCCGGACGTCGGCGGACAACTCGCGGCGGCGGCGCACCAGTTGGGCGGCCGCGACCCGGGCGGCGCCGACCAGGGCCTGTTCGGCGTGCGGCGCCAGCGGCTGAGCGCCCTCCTGCACCCAGATGGTGCCCAGCGGCTGCGCCCCGGCCCGGATGCCGACCGCGAGGCGCCGGCGCAGGCCCAGCTCGGGGTGCGGCTCGACCGCGATCGGGGCGTCCGAGCTGCGCAGGTGCTGGAAGATGCCCCACTCGCGGAGCTTGGAGAGGTACGGCTCCGGGCCCTGCCAGCCGAGGATGGACAGTCGGCGCAGGTCGTCGACCTCGTCGGAGTCGGAGGAGCGGGAGTAGGCGAGGACCCGGCTGGAGGTGTCCTCGATCGAGACGATGCCGTTGGTGAGCACGGCGACGGTCTGGGCGAGCGAGAAGAGGTCGCCGGCGTTGGGCTCGGGGGCGCCGGGGGAGTCCGGGGCGTCGGGGCCGGCGATGATCGCCCGGGCGAGCGAGTCCAGGTGCTCCCAGCGGGTCTCCCGGCGCACCGAGAGCAGGGCGACGCCCGCGTCGGTGGCGGCCTCGCGCAGGGCGTCGGCCTGGCCGGGGGCGTCCAGCTTGACCGCGACGGCGGCGGCGCCGGCCCGGCCCGCCGCGCGCAGGGCGGGGAGGGCGGCGCGGCCTCGGGCGCCGATGGCGAGGACGAGTTCGCCGGGGGCGGCGGTCGGGGGGTCCTCCGGGTCGAGGATCGCGACGTCGCGCACGGGGACGTCCAGACCCTGGGGGGCGGCCTGGAGTTCGACCAGGGGCTCGCCGAGCGACATCAGCAGCCGGCGGAGCGGGAGGCCGGGGGTGGTCATTCCGGGCCTCCTCCATCCGGTGCGTCCGGGCGGTCCGGTGCGTCCGAGCGTTCGGTTCGTTCGAGCGGCCCGGTTCGTTCGAGCGGCCCGGTTCGTTCGAGCGGCCCGGTTCGTTCGAGCGGCCCGGTTCGTCCCGGGCGTTCGGTTCATCCGGGCGGACAACGGGGTGTGGTTGATTTTAGCCGGGCGGACAGAGTTGTGGGCCGTCCGGCGATGGTTACTCCTGAATAGTTGACTCTGACTATCCGAGAATGGATAGTCAGTACTGACCAAGTGATGAGGAACGTTCTCATGGCGAAGCGACGCAAGGTCTCCAACCCCCTGGCCCTCGCGGTCCTGGCCGAGCTCGGAGCCGAGCCGATGCACCCCTACGAGATGGGGCGCCGGCTCAAGGAGCACGGCAAGGACCGCAACATCAAGTACAACCGCAGCTCGCTCTACATGGTCGTGGAGCAGCTGCGGAAGGCCGGGTTCGTCGCCGAACAGGAGACCGTCCGCGACACCCAGCGACCGGAGCGCACCGTCTACGCCCTCACGCCCGAGGGCCGGACGGAACTCCTCGACTGGATGCGCGAATGGCTCGCCGAACCGCAGGAGGAGTACCCGGCCTTCGGGGTCGCGCTCTGCCTGCTCGTGGTGCTGCCGACCGAGGAGTCGGCCGCCCTGCTCGGCCGGCGGCTGGAGGCGCTGGACGCGCGGATCGACACCTCGCGCGCCCTGCTGCGCAAGGCCGTCGAGACGGACGTCCACCCGATGTTCGTCGTCGAGGAGGAGTACGCCCTGGCGCTGCTGGAGGCCGAGCGCCGCTACACCGAGAACCTCATCGCGCAGATCGGGGAGCCGGAGTTCAACCGGACCCTGCAGGAGTTCATGAGGAGCCTGGAATGAGCACCACCCGTACGTCCGCCACGTCCGCCACGTCCGCTACGTCCGCTACGTCCGCGAAGAAGGCCCTGGTCATCGGCGGCGGCATCGCCGGCCCGGTGATGGCGCTGGCGCTGCGCAAGGCCGGCATCGAGGCGGAGGTCTTCGAGGCCTACGAGACCTCCGCCGAGGGCATCGGCGGAACCTTCATGATCGCCCCCAACGGGCTCGGCGCGCTGGCCGCCGTCGGACTGGAGGCCGAGCTCGGCCGGGTCGGCCAGCCGGTCGGCCCGATGGTGATCGAGGATGGCAAGGGCGGCGTGCTGGCCGAGTTCGCCGGCCTCGCCGACCTGCCGCGCGGGCGGCTGATGCGGCGCGCCGAGATGTACGAAGTGCTGCAGCGGCGACTGGGCGAGACCGGCCTCCAAGTCCGCTACGGCAAGCGGCTGGTGGCCGCCGAGGAGGGCGCCGACGGCATCACCGCGCACTTCGCCGACGGCAGCACCGCCACCGGCGACCTGCTGATCGGCACCGACGGCACCGGCTCCACCGTCCGCACCCTGATCGACCCGGCCGCGCCCGCCGCCAAGTACACCGGCCTGCTCGGCGTCGGCGGCTACAGCCCGTACCGGCTCCCCGGCCGGGCCGGACGCGGAGAGACCGTGCACTTCGCCAACGGCGCCCGGGCCTTCTTCGGCTACTGGGGCCTCGCCGACGGCGGCGGCACCGCCTGGTTCAGCAACATCCCGCAGCCCGAGCAGCTCACCACCGAGCAGGTACGCGCGCTCGGCCAGGAGGAGTGGCTGCGCCGCTGCCGCGAACTGCACGCCGACGACCTGCCCGCCCGCGAGGTGCTGCGGGTCGCCGACGCCGGGACCGTCGAGACCTTCCCCCGGCTGGAGATCATGCCGTCCGTCCCGCACTGGTACCGCGGCCGGATGGTGCTGGTCGGCGACGCGGTGCACGCGCCGTCCAACAGCTCGGGCCAGGGCGTCTCGCTGGCCGTCGAGAGCGCCGTCGAACTCGCCCGCTGCCTGCGCGACCTGCCCGACCACACCGAGGCCTTCGCCGCGTACGAGGCGCTGCGCCGGCCCCGGGTGGAGAAGATCGCCGCCGATGCCGAGCGCACCAACAACCAGAAGTCCTCCGGGCCGGTCGGGCGGCTGGTGTTCCGGCTGGTCGCGCCGATCATGATGCGGACGGTCATGAGCCCGGAGAAGATGCTCCGGCCGGTGCACGGGTACCGGATCGACTGGGAGCGGCGGGTGGTGCCGGTGGGGTCTGCGGGGTCGGCGGGGTCTGCGGGGTCGGCGCGGCGTTCCGGTCGGGCCGCCTGACGGGTGGTCGTGACCGCGGCGTGACCCCTTTCGTCGGGCCGGACAACGCCGTACGGGGGAATTTAGCCGCCCGGCCAATCAAGTGGCCGGGCGGGCAGGAATAGCGTTCGTGCTGTGGCCCGCGTGTGACCCGCGCAGGCAATCCCCCCGCACTTGACGAAGGAGAGCGTGCGCTCTATGGACGCTGTGACCCAGGTCCCCGCGCCGGTGAACGAGCCGGTCCACAGCTACGCCCCCGGCAGCCCGGAACGGGCTCGCCTGGAGGCCAAGCTGAAGGAGCTGGGCGGCCAGGAGCCGGTCCAGCTGACCATGACGATCAACGGTGAGCGCCGGATGGGCGGCGGCACCGAGTTCCACGTCGTCCAGCCGCACAATCACGCGGCTCGGCTCGGCACCCTGCGCAACGCCACCCAGGCCGACGCGCAGGAGGCCATCGACACTGCCCTGGCCGCTGCCCCGGCCTGGCAGGCGCTCTCCTTCGACTCCCGCGCCGCGATCTTCCTCAAGGCCGCCGACCTGCTGGCCGGCCCCTGGCGCGAGACCCTGGCCGCCGCCACCATGCTCGGCCAGTCCAAGACCGCCCAGCAGGCCGAGATCGACACCCCCTGCGAGCTGGTCGACTTCCTGCGCTTCAACGTGCACTTCGCCCGCCAGATCATGGCCGAGCAGCCGATCTCCTCGGACGGCGTGTGGAACCGCAGCGACCACCGCCCGCTGGAGGGCTTCGTCTACGCGATCACCCCGTTCAACTTCACCGCGATCGCCGGCAACCTGCCGACCGCGCCCGCGCTGATGGGCAACGTGGTGCTGTGGAAGCCCTCCCCGACCCAGCAGTTCTCCGCGCACCTGCTGATGCAGCTGCTGGAGGAGGCCGGCCTGCCCAAGGGCGTCATCAACATGGTGACCGGCGACGGCCTGGACGTCTCCGCCGTCGCGCTCAAGCACCCGGCGCTGGCCGGCATCCACTTCACCGGCTCCACCGCCACCTTCCAGCACCTGTGGCGTTCCGTGGGCGAGAACATCGCCGGCTACCGCACCTACCCGCGGATCGTCGGCGAGACCGGCGGCAAGGACTTCCTGGTCGCCCACCCGTCCGCCGACCCGGCCGTGCTGAAGACCGCGATGACCCGCGGCGCCTTCGAGTTCCAGGGCCAGAAGTGCTCGGCGCTCTCCCGGGCCTACGTCCCCGCCTCGATCTGGGCCGGTCTCAAGGACGAGTTCGCCGCCGAGGTCGACGGCCTCACCATGGGCGACGTCACCGACCTGTCCAACTTCATGTCGGCCGTCATCGACGAGCGCGCCTTCGCCAAGAACAAGGCCGCCATCGACCGCGCCCGGGCCGACGACTCCGTCGAGGTCCTCGCCGGCGGCACCTACGACGACTCGGTCGGCTACTTCGTCCGCCCGACCGTCCTGGTCTGCCAGGACCCGGCCTCCGAGTACTTCCGCGACGAGTACTTCGGCCCGATCCTCGCCGTGTACGTCTACGAGGACGAGAAGTACGACGAGATGCTGGCCCAGATGGAGTCCGCGTCGGCCTACGGCCTGACCGGCGCGATCATCGCCCAGGACCGCGCGGCGGCCCAGGACGCGATGCACAAGCTGCGCTTCGCCGCCGGCAACTTCTACATCAACGACAAGCCGACCGGCGCCGTCGTCGGCCAGCAGCCCTTCGGTGGCGGCCGGGCCTCCGGCACCAACGACAAGGCCGGCGCCAAGCAGAACCTGACGCGCTGGACCTCGACCCGCTCGGTCAAGGAGACCTTCGTCCCGCCGACCGACTACCGCTACCCGCACATGGGCTGACCAGCCCGTTCTCGACCGCTCTGCGCCAGTAGCCAACGGTCACCCGCGATGCCCGGCCCCGCAGCCGGGCATCGCCCCGCCGGGGCGGCGGCTCCACCCCCGTACCGCCGCCCCGGCTCTTTCTGCCACCCTTGGAAACACCAGCTCCTGGAGTCACGATGCTCCGTTCCGCCCTTCTCGCGGCCTCCCGGTCCCCCCAGGTCCGCACCGTGGTCGAGAAGTTCCCCCCGACCCACGCGATAGTCGAGCGCTTCGTCGCCGGTGACGTCCTCGACGACGCCGTCACCGCGACCGACGACCTGGTCGCGACCGGCCGCAAGGTCACCCTCGACCACCTCGGCGAGGACACCAAGGACGCCGCCCAGGCGGCCGGCACCGCCGAGGCGTACGAGCACCTGCTCAAGGCCCTCAAGGAGACCGGCCTGGCGGCCGGCGCCGAGGTGTCCGTGAAGCTGTCGGCCGTCGGCCAGTTCCTGCCGGTGGACGGCGAGAAGATCGCGCTGGAGAACGCCCGCCGCATCTGCGAGGCCGCCGCCGACGCGGGCACCACGGTGACCCTCGACATGGAGGACCACACCACCACCGACTCCACCCTCGCCATCGCGCGCGAGCTGCGAGCGGACTACCCCTGGCTGGGTGTCGTCCTCCAGGCCTACCTGCGCCGCACCGAGGCCGACTGCCGCGAGTTCTCCGGCGCCGGCTCCCGGGTGCGGCTGTGCAAGGGCGCCTACAAGGAGCCCGAGTCGGTCGCCTTCCAGGGCAAGCACGAGGTCGACCTCGCGTACGTCCGCGCGCTGAAGATCCTGATGGCCGGCGAGGGCTACCCGATGATCGCCTCGCACGACCCCAACATGATCAAGATCGCCGGCCAGCTGGCCCAGTGGAACAACCGCACCCGGGACTCCTTCGAGTACCAGATGCTGTTCGGCATCCGCCCCGAGGAGCAGCTGCGCCTCGCGGAGGAGGGCAACACCATGCGGGTCTACCTCCCGTACGGCCAGGAGTGGTACGGCTACTTCATGCGCCGTCTCGCCGAGCGCCCGGCCAACCTCACCTTCTTCCTGCGCGCCATGGCCACCCGTAGCTGACCGCGGCGGCAGGTTGGAACGGCCCGCACCCCTGACGGGGGGTGCGGGCCGTTCCGTTTCCTAGGGCCTGTCTTCAAACTCCCGACTGCGGGGCGCTGGCCTGCGACTTCTCGCGGTCGACTGGCATAGGATCCCGGTGCCGGTCAACTGGGCTTTTGATGGGAGGAGTTGGGGATGCTGAAGGAGTTCGCGGGGCTGTCCACGCCGTTGGTGGCGGATGCGTGTGTGCGGCTCGGGGTGGGGGTGCGGGCGGCGCCGGCGGGGGTGGGGGCGGTGGTGGCCGGGGGGCGGGTCGCGGGGCGGGTGCTGCCGGTGCGGCACTACGGGAGTGTGGACGTGTTCCTGGAGGCGTACGGGGCCGCGCTGGACGGGGACGTGCTGGTGATCGACAACGGCGGGCGGACCGACGAGGCCTGCATCGGGGACCTCGCGGTGCTGGAGGCGCGGGCCGCCGGGGTGGCCGGGATCGTGGTGTGGGGGCTGCACCGGGACACGCCGGAGCTGGTGGAGATCGGGCTGCCGGTGTTCAGCTACGGTGCGCTGCCGGTGGGGCCGCTGCGGCTGGACGGGCGGGAGCCGGAGGCGCTGGAGTCGGCGCGGTTCGGGCCGCACCTGGTGGGCGTCGGGGACGTGGTGTTCGCCGACGCCGACGGGGTGCTGTTCGTGCCGGCCGACCGGGCCGGCGAGGTGCTGGCGGCGGCCGCCGGGATCGCCCGGACCGAGCGGGCGCAGGCGGAGCGGATCGTCGCCGGGGACACCCTGCGGAAGCAGACCCGGTTCGAGGAGTACCTGGAGGGGCGGGCCGCCGACCCGTCGTACAGCTTTCGGCAGCACCTGCGGCGGGTCGGCGGGGCGATCGAGGAGTAGTGTCCCTGACGGCGAACTCCCTTACAGCGGGCGGTACATGACGTACAGGCCGACGTAGCCGTCGACCGGGTGGTGGAACGCCTCGGGGACGGTGCCGACGACCTCGAAGCCCAGTGACCGGTAGAGCCGGACGGCGTGGTGGTTGTTGGCGACCACCGCGTTGAACTGCATGGCGCGGAAGCCGGTTCGGCGGGCCCAGTCGAGGGTGTACTCGACCAGGGCCCGCCCGATGCCCTTGCCGTGGTGCGCCGGGTCGACCAGGTAGCTGGCACTGGCGATGTGCGAGCCGTTGCCCTGCTGGTTGCGGTTCATCTTGGCGGTGCCGAGCACCGCGCCGGTGGCCTCGTCGACGGCGACCACCGTGCGGTGCGGGGCGGTGAGCAGCCACCAGGCCTGGCCCTGCTCGAAGTCCAGGTCGAGCGGGAACGTGAACGTCTCGCCGGCGGCGATGACGGTGTGGAAGAACGGCCAGATGGCCGGCCAGTCCTCGGGGGTGGCTTCGCGGATGAGCATCGGGCCAGGATGATCCTCGGCGGCGGGACGCGCCAGTGGTTTTCGGTCAGCCGCCGAGGGCGGTGCTCTCGACCTGGGCGGCGGCGAAGGACTGGCCCTTGGCGTTCGGGTGCACCAGGGCGTACTTGAGCGGTACGACGCTGGTCAGCACGCCGTCCAGCCAGTGGTCGGCGTCGCAGACGCTGTGCCCGGCGGAGCCGGGGTAGAGGTCGACGTAGGTGTCCTGGTGGGCCGAGGACACCTGCTCGATGGCCAGGTTGAGCGGCTCCAGGATGCCGGTGCGGGCCCAGGCGAGGTCGCCGGGGGTGAAGGTGGCGAACTGCAGCAGGTTGCCGTACTGGCAGCGGGCGGTGTCCTCGGGGACCAGGTGCGGGTAGCCGACGGTGATGACCCTGGCGGCCGGGGCCTTCGCCTGGATGGCGGTGAGCATGGCGCCGTAGTCGGTGCGCAACTGGTTGAGGCGGCCGGGAAGTTGGGCGGCGTACTTGTCCTTGCAGGGCGTGCCCTGGCCGAAGTGGGCGGCGCCGAGTTCGATGCAGTCCTTGAGGATCTGGCCGAAGCCGAGGTCGTTGCCGCCGATGCCCACGGTGACCACGTCGCTCGCCGGGTCGACGGCGTCGATCTGCGGCGGGACGGGCGGGTAGGGGGCGTTGGGGTCGCTGCCGAGCGGGGGGAGCGGGCGGCCGAGCGGGCTCTGCTTGTTCACGTGGACGTCCGGGCTGGTGGCGCCGCTGCAGCTGACGTTGTGCAGGTCGACCAGGGAGCCGAGGTCGCGGCGGATCAGCTCGGGGTAGGAGCCGGTGGTGCGGGCGCAGCCGTCCTGCGGCTCGGTGAGGTCGCCGGTGGCCTCGATGACGCCCGCGGTGTAGGAGTCGCCGAGGGCGGCCCACTTCAGGGCGCCGGCGCGGGTGGCGGGCTTGGCGGCGGCGTGGACGGCAGTGGGGGCGGTCAGGCCGAGGGTGAGGGCGACAGCGGTGCCGGCGACGGCGAGGCGGGACGGGAATCGGGGCACGGTCTCTCCTCAACGGGTGCACGGGCGTACGGGTGCAGGACGCGGTGGAGAGTGCGGTTCACCCCCCTGAGAGTCAATCGAGTCGATCCGTGGACGACTTGATGCCCCAGGGGGGTGAAATCGTGGGCGTGGCTTTGACGTTCGGGATGGTGTTCGGTGTGTGCTCGGGGCTGCGTCGGGTGTCGCGTTCGGCGTTGCGTCGGGTGTCGCGTTCGGCGTTGTGCCCGGCGGTGTGCCCGGCGTCAGAGGAGGGCGGCGGACGGTTCGATCATCGCCCGGGCGGTCTTGCCGTCGACGAACTCGCCGAGCGCCGTCATCTCCCACTCGCCGGTGGGGCGGCGGACCAGCTTGCACATCACCACGCCGGTGCGCGCCTCGGAGTGGGTGAGGTCGAAGCGGACCAGCTCCTCCTCGGTGCGGACGTCCACCAGGCGGCAGTAGGCGTTCCGCAGGTCGGTGAACTTCTGGCCGGAGAAGGAGTTCACCACGAACACCAGCGCGTGGACCTCGGCTGGGAGACCCTCCAGGTGGACGGTGATCGCCTCGTCGTCGCCGCCGTCCCCGCCGACCAGGTTGTCGCCGGAGTGGGCGACCGCGCCGTCGAAGACGGTCAGCTTCATGAACCAGGCCGTCTCCAGGCGCTGGTGCTTGGAGTCGAAGGCGAGGCAGGAGGCGTCCAGGTCGATGTCCCGGCCGCGGGCGGCGGACTCCCAGCCGAGGGCCATCCGGACCGAGGAGAGGAAGGGGCGGCCGTTCTTCACCAGGGAGACGGAGCTGCCCTTGACCAGGTTGACCCGCCCCTTGTCCAGGGTGACCTTGGGGCGCTCGGCGGGGGCGGGGGTCGGCGCGGCCGGGGGTGCGGCGGGCATCGAGGGGACGGTGGCGAGGGCGATCCGGGGGTCGACCGGCGGGACCGGCGGGACCGGGGGGACGGGCGGCAGCGGCGGCGCGGCGGGGGAGTGCATCTGGACGGTCGGCGCGCTCGGCGCGGACGGGTCGGCGGCCGGGTGCGCGGTGGCGGCGGCAGACTGCGCGGGGGCGGTCGGCTGCGGGGGCGGCGCCGGGGAGTCGTCGACGCTGACGCCGAAGTCGGTCGCGATGCCCGCCAGGCCGTCCGCGTAGCCCTGGCCGACCGCGCGCACCTTCCAGGCGCCGCCCCGCCGGTAGACCTCGACCACGATGAGCGCGGTCTCCAGGCCCAGCCGGGGCGGGGTGAAGGTGACCAGGACGGCGCCGGTGTCGGCGTCCCGGACGGTGGCGGTGGGCTCGATCCCGGCGAAGGTGGCGGACTGGTCGGCCGGGCTGGCGGTGACTACGATCTTGCTGATGTCGGCGGGGACGGCCGCGGTGTCGACGGTGATCGCGTCCGGTGCGCCGGCGGAGGCCGGGCGGAGGCTGACACCGGGCCCGTGCGGGGCGTTGAAGAAGACGAAGTCGGCGTCCGAGCGGACCTTGCCGGCGTCGGTCAGCAGCAGGCCGGAGACGTCCAGCGCCTTGGGCGCGGTGACCTCGACGGTCACCCGCGCGGCGGTCAGCGGTGCGTTGCCGCCTTGGGTCAGGACGGTGGACAAGGACTCCTCCTCGGGTGCGGAACGACGGCCCGGGCCGGGGCCGGTGGGGCGTCGGGCCGGGTGCTGCCCACAGTAACGAACGAGGGTGCGGGGATGAGCCCATGAGCTGCCTGATCGTCTGACGATCGGATGAGGCGATGGGCGTTCAGTGGGGCGTTCGCCAGGGCGTTCAGCCGGACGTTCAGGGGGACATTCAGTGGGACTGGTGGGCCAACTGCTGGGCGGGCTGCGGCGACAGCGGACCGAAGCCGCCCAGTGCGGCGACCGCCCGGGGGTGCTCGATGCCGAAGGCGGCGGCGTTCCAGCCCTCCGGCGGAGCCGGCTTGCGCACCGATCCGATCGGGCCGGACGGTTCGGCCGGGCGGCTGCCGCGCACCACGAAGCCGTAGCGACCGGGCTTGACGTCGGTGCCGGGCGGGGTGGTGAAGCGGTAGACCAGGGTGCCGCGCTCCTGCTGGGTGGTCACCACGGCGCCCGGCAGATCGGTCCAGGCGGCGCCGCTGCCAGGGGCCAACTCGCCTGCGGCGAGTCGGAATTCCGCTTGCAGGGCGGTGACCGGCTCGGCCACCGAGAGGTCCAGGGCGTGCCGGATGCCGTCGCGGCCGACGGTGGTGGTCAGGCCGGTGCCGGTGAGGGTCCGGTCGGCCTCCGGGGTGGTGGCGTCGGCGTTGTCGGCGCCGTTCCGGCCGGTGGCCGAACTCTTGGGGGCGTCGGTGCTAACGGGGGCGTCGGTGCTAACGGGGGCGTCGGTGCTCCCGGGGCTGCCGGTGCTCTCCGGGGTGCCGGCGTCGGGGGCGTCGGCGCCGGCGGCGCCGACCGGACCGGGCCCCGGGCGGGCCGGGGTGGTCGGCTGGAGCCCGGGCGGGTGCGGGGACTGTCCGGCGCCGGGCTGCCCGGTGGGCGGCGTGGCGGGCGGGGACGGCTGGGCGGAGGGGGAGGCCCCGGCGTCCGCCCGGCCGTCCGTCCCGGCGGCGCCCACGGGGGAACCGCCCACGGGGGAGTCGGTGGCGGGGGAGTCGCCCGCGGACCGCGGGTCGTGCCCGGCGGAGGCCTGCCCGCCGGTCGACGGCACGACCGGGGCCGCCGTCCCGGCACGCAGGCCGGCCGGGGGTGTGGCCGCGGCGTTCGCCGGACCGGACGGGTGGGTCGAGGCGTGCCCCGAGGGCTTCGGGGTGTGCGGACGGCCGGAGGGCGCGGGGGTGTCCTGGGTCCGGTCGGTGGCGGCATCGGCCTGGTCGGTGCCGCTCGGGCTGGGCGGCGGGCTGGTGCCGACCCGGGCGACGCCGGCCCGTCGGCCGATGCCCTGTTGCTCGTTCAGCAGGAGGGTGGTGGCGATGCTGATGCCGACGACGGTGGACATCGCCATCGCGGCGCCGGAGAAACGCAGGGTGGGCAGCCGGAACCGGCCGCCGAACGGGCGTGGTCGGCCGTGCCGACCCTGCCGTGCGGGCTCGTGCTGCACGTCCCGCGTGGTCTCCCCACGCACAGCCACCGGACCCCTCCCTCCCCGAAGTCGCCGTCGCGTCGCCGTATTGTCCCACGCACCACCGCCGGGCCCGGATCCGGCCGTCCGGGGGCCGGTCCCGCGGCGGGCCCGCGTCGGGAGGGGAGAGCGTACCAGCGGGTGGCCGAAGGGCGGACAGCAGCCATAGATCTTACGGACACCCGTACGGAGAAAGGAAGTTGACGGTCAGTCTGATAAGTCTGGTAAGGGGTCGCGGGGCCGGTCGGGGATTATTGCAACCCCCTTGCAACCCTTGCCCGCCCGGCCGCCGGTGGCGCAGGCTGATGGCATCCCGCGCCGTTCCCGGAGAGACCGTCATGCCGCCCGACCCGCTGTCCGCAGCCTCCAGTGCCCCCCTCGCCGCCACCCCCACGGGCGGCGATGGGGGCGGCTCCACCGCCGCTCCGGCGGCGGTGGAGGAGGTCCTGGTGCTGCGGATCTCGCTGGGCGATGAAGTGGTCGGCGAGGTGCGCACCCGGTTCCGCTTCGACGCCGCCCGCCCGTACGAGGTGCTGTTGACCTTCCACGTGGGGCGTCCGGACGAGGCGGACTGGGTGTTCTCCCGCGACCTGCTGCGCGACGGACTGCACACGCTGAGCGGCCAGGGCGACGTCAAGCTGTGGCCGGCCTACTGCCCCTGCCACGGCTCGACGCTGCACCTGGCGCTCGAATCCCCGCACGGCAGCGCCCTGTTGGAGGCCTCCAGGCCCCGGGTGCAGTCCTGGCTGGACCGCACCTACACGCTGGTCTCGGCCGAGGCGGAGCGCGACTGCGGGCCCACCGACGACCAGTTGCTCGCGCTGCTCGCGGGCGGCTGAGGCACCGGCGCCGCGGCGCCCGGCAGCCGGGCCCGGCCCGCCGCCAGCTCGGCCCGCAGCCGTCGGACGGCGGGGGCGACGGAGGAGGGCAGCAGGTCGTACGGGTCCTCCGGCCCCTCCACGGTGACCAGCACCGAGTCGGCGAAGCGGTACGGCCGGTGGGCCAGCAGGCCGCCCAGGTAGCGGCGCAGCCGGGACAGTTCGGCACGGACCGTCACCGTCCGCCCGGCGTCGCCGAACAGCGCCTCGGCGAGCTGCGCCGCGGTGCTGCCGCCGCGGGTGGTGGCGAGCAGCAGCAGCAGTTCGGCGTGGCGCGGGCTGACCGGGTGCGACCAGCTGTCGGCGGCGCCCCGGACGGACAGTTCGGGGCGGTCCGGCCGCCGCAGGTCGAGCAGGATCCGGGCGCCCTCGGCCCGTTCGGCGCTCAGCGTGCCGGAGCCGTCCGGCTCGTCGCCCCCGGCCGGGCGGACCGGGCGCACCAGCCAGCCGTCCGCGAGCGGCTCCAGCACGCACTCGCCGAGCCCCGGCACCCAGTGCACGGCGGCCGGGGCCCAGCCCTCGCTGGGGACGCGCAGCCGGCTGGGCGGCGGCAGCCCGGCGGAGGCGGCGGTCCAGCCGGCCGCGTCCACCACCAGGGCCGGGCCGCCGACCCGGGCGAGCAGCGGGGCGGCGAGGGTGCGCAGCTGGTTCAGCGCCTCCAGCCGGTGGGCGCGCAGTTCGGTCTCGGCGAGCCGGGCGGCGGTGGCGGTGAGCTGCAGCAGGTACGGGCGGACGTTGTGGGCCGGGCCGCTGAGGTTGATCGCGCCGACCAGTCGGCCGGTGGCCGGGTCGTGCACGGGCGCGGCCACGCAGGTCCAGGTGTGGTGGCTGCGCAGGTAGTGCTCGGCGGAGTGGACGTGCATCGGGCGCTGGGCGCGCAGCGCGACGCCGATGCCGTTGGTGCCGACGGTCTCCTCGGTCCAGCGGGCGCCGGTGACGAAGCCGATCCGGTCGGCGCTGCGGCGCAGCCCGCGCTCGCCCTCCTGCCAGAGCACGTGGCCCTCGGCGTCGGCGATGGCGAGGATCAGCGGGGCCTGGGCGACCGGTTCGAGGAGGGTCTCGCGCAGCACCGGCATGACGTTGTCGAGCCCGCTGGCCCGGCGGCGCTGCTCCAGTTCGGCGGGGCCGAGCAGGACGGTGGCGGCGCCGCTGTCGGGGTCGAGGCCGAGGCGGCGCAGCCGGGCCCAGGAGTCGCCGATCTCGGGGCGGGGTTCGAGCCGGTCGGGGCGGCCCGGGCCGGCCGGTCCGCCGGGTCCGCCGGGTCCGCCGGTCTCGGGGAGGGTGAGTTCGCGGGCGGCGGCGGCGTCGAGGGTGCGCTCGTGAACCTTGGCCAGTTCCGCCGCGGTCGGCGGGGTGCGGCGCTCTGGTCGTCGGGACTGCCGTCCGGTCTGCCGCACTCGCGTTGCTCCTCGCCGCCGTTCGAGGACGCGCCGGGGTCGACGCGCTGACGAAAGCGTACGGGTGCGGTGGGCGTGTGGGGATGGGGTCTGCCAAGTCCGCATACCGGTCGGTACGGAAACGGTCCGGTGGCGGTGCGCGGTGTGTCCGGTGGGTCTGCGGCGAGGCCCGGCGGGGCGGATTTCAGCGTTCCGTGCCGGGCTCGTGCTGGGCGGCCTCGACGGTGTGGTGGAGGTCGGCGGTGGCCTCCAGGGTGGCGCCGGTGGTCAGGGCCAGGCAGACGGCCAGGGCGAGGGCGACGGCCCGCAGCCGGGTGGCCGGGGTGGTGGCCGGGCGGGGCTGGAGCAGGGCGGCGACCCGGCGCGGGACCGGGCCGGAGTGGGCGGCGGCGACCAGCGTGGGGCGGGCCGGCCAGGGCGAGCGGCTCGCGGCGAGGGCGGCCCGGCCGACCGCGCGGGCGGTCACGGCGCGGTCGCCGACCCGGGCGGCGGCCACCTCGTCGGCCCAGCGCTCCAGGTGGTACCCGAGGGGCGCGCGCAGGGGGCGGAGCGCCGGGTGGAGGTCGGCGGCGTGCTCGGCGAGGGCGAGGAAGACGTGGTGCCGACCGGTGAGGTGGGCGCGCTCGTGGGCGAGCAGGGCGGAGCGCTCGGGGCCGCTGAGGGCGCGCAGCATCCCGGAGGTGACCACGATCCGGCCCGGCTCCCCGGCCCGGCCGGGGCGGCGCAGGCGGCCGGGGAGGGCGAAGGCGTCGGCGCGGTCGTCGTCCAGCACGGTGAGCGGGTGGTCGGCGGGGTGCCGGAGCCGCTCCAGGGCCCGGCGGAGCCGGGTGGGGGCGGAGCCCGGCAGGAGCCGTACAGTGCCCCGCGCGCTCCGGGTGGCGCGCGCCCCGCGCACGGAGGCGGGCCAGGGGCGCATGTCCGGATGCTGGTCGCCGGCCGTCTCGGCGGGGCTGTGGCCGTGGCCGAGGGCGGGGCCGGGGTCGTGGCCGAGGCCCTGGCTTTCGCTGCCGGTTTCGTAGTGAAGGACCGGGGCCGGCAGGGCGGCCCGGGCGGTGCGTAGTTCCCGCCGGCGGCGGCGGGCGGTGCGGACCGCCAGTGCGGCGAGCGCGGCCAGGGCAAGGCCGGCCGCCGCGGCGGCGAGCGGGGCGCTGGGCGCGGCGGCGGTGAGCCAGGGCAGCGAGAGGTGGCCGAGGGCGGCGACCGGGGGCAGCTGGAGCAGTCCGGCGGTGGCGAGCAGTCCGAGCGAGCAGAGGGTGCCGGCGGCCAGGACGGTGGCGGTGCCGGCCAGCAGCCAGGCGGCGGCGCGGGGGGTCAGCGCCTCGGCGAGGCGGCGGGCCAGCGGGACGGTCAGGAAGGGCAGCAGCAGCGGCGCCCAGACGGCGAGCATCACGGTGCGCCCGCCGATCCCGGCCGGCCGTCGCCTCCGTGGGCTCCGTGGGCTCCATGGACTCCGTGGGTCCCGTGGCCTCCAGGGGTCCCGTGGGCTCCGTCACCTCCGTCGCCGAGCAGGGCGCGCAGCAGTTGCTCGTCCTCGGCGGAGAGGTCGGAGACGAAGCGGGCGAGCACGGTGGAGCGGTCGGCCTCGCGGCCCAGCTCGGTGTGCATCCGGCGGGCGGCGAGGCCCGCGGTGTCCTGGACGGTCGGGGTGTAGGCGTAGGCGCGGCCGGCCCGGGTGCGCTCGACCGTCCCCTTGTCGTGCAGCCGGGCCAGGATCGTCGCGATGGTGGTGCGGGCGAGGTCCCCGCCGAGCGCCGTCTGGACGTCCTGCGGCGTCATCGGTTGCCGGGCCGACCAGAGGGCGGCCAGCACCTCGGCCTCCAGCTCCCCGGCGGGCCGGCGGGCGGACGGTACGTCGGACATGGCGGCGCTTCCTCCAGCTATCGTCTACAGTCATGTAGACCGTCTACGCCACTGTAGACGGTCGAGGTGCGTTCCGCGGCGAACCGCGGCGGGACCGCCCCCCAACGTACGGGAGGTCCGCAAGCCTTGCTCCAGTTCCTTGCCGATCCGGTGTCCCAGCTCGCCGTGGGGTCCCACCTCGCCGGGGGCTCCCACCTCGCGGTGAACCCGCTGGACGCGTCCTCGCTGCTCGCCGCCTTCGGCGCGCTCGGCATCGCCGTCGTGCTGTTCGCCGAGACCGGCCTGCTGGTGGGCTTCTTCCTGCCCGGTGACTCGCTGCTGTTCACCGCGGGCCTGCTCTGCGTGCCCGGCGCCACCAAGGGCCCGCAGCTGCACCTGTGGCAGGTGCTGCCCGCCGCGCTGGTCGGGGCCCTGGCCGGGGCGCAGGTCGGCTACCTGATCGGCCGCCGCGGCGGGCGGGCGCTGCTCTCCCGCACCGAGCGCAAGAGCCTGCTGGAGGGCGTGGCGCGGGCCGAGGAACTGCTGGCCAAGTACGGGCACGGCAAGGCGATCGTGCTGGCCCGGTTCATCCCGGTGGTCCGTACGGTGCTGAATCCGCTCTGCGGCGTACTCGAAGTGCCGGTCCGCTCGTTCACCCTCTGGCAGGTCGTGGGCGGCGTGGTCTGGACGGTCGGCGTGGTGCTGGCCGGGTACGGGCTCGGATCCTCGATTCCCGGGATCGACCAGTATCTGCTGCCGATCATCGGTCTGGTAGTAGTTGTCTCCGTGCTCCCCATTGTTCTTGAACTGTTCCGCGCCCGTAAGGCGCGCCGTCACGGAGGTGACGTGTGATGTCCTCTCGGGCTCTGGCCGTCTACGACGGCAGCGGGATCGACGGCAGCCTCTACACCCGGGTCAACGGGTGGGCGCAGTCGGCCCCGCACTGGCTGGACGACGTGATCAAGGTCTGGTCGGCGATCGGCCTCGGGCTGTTCGCGGTCTTCATGCTCTACGCCTGGTGGCGGGCGCGCGGCGCCGACTCCGTGGTGATGGCCCGGGTGCTGGCCTCGCCGGTGATCGTGGTCGTCGCGTACGGCGTCAACTCCGTGCTCAAGGGCATGGTCGAGGAGCTGCGGCCGTGCGCCCAGATCCCCGGCAGCGTCTCGCTGGAGACCTGCCCGACCGCCGGGGACTGGTCCTTCCCCAGCAACCACTCGGTGATCGCCTTCGCCGCCGCGATCTCGCTCTGGTTCGTCAGCCGCCGACTCGGCGTCGTCGCCACCGTCTTCGCCGCGCTGATGGCCGCCTCCCGGGTCTGGGTCGGCGTGCACTACCCGCACGACGTGGCGGTCGGCGCCCTGGTCGGCATCGTGGCCGCCCTGCTGCTGGCACCGCTGGCCGGACGCTGCGGGCCGCTGGTCGACAAGATGCGCTCAGGCGCGCTGCGCCCGCTGCTCGGGCCCGGCGCGCTGCCGGTGGCGACCCGCGGGTACGCCTCGCACCGGGCGCGGTAGTACCGGGTGCGGTAGTCCCGATTCCCGAGCGGTCCGCCCCTTGTCCGGTTTCGGACGGCGGGTGGAGCATGTGAGCCGGGCGCGGTGCCCTTGATGGGGGCGCCCGCCCGGCTCAGTCGTGCCCGGGGCGCGAAGGCACCGGGCGCCAGCGGAGGGAGTGCCGAATGCCGTACCGACTCGACATCACGCAGGGGGACTGGCCGGGCGACCTGCTGCACAAGGGCGTCGAAGGCCTGCTCGCCGAAGCCATGGTGCTCACCCTCGCCACCGCCGGCCACGAACACGGGCCGCACGCCAACCTGGCCTTCTTCGCCTACGACGAGGACCTCGTCCTGTACTTCGTCAGCGAGCGCTCCACCCGGCACAGCCACCACCTCGCCGAGGAGGCCCGGGCCGCAGCCACCGTCTTCCTGCCGCCGCCCGCCTTCGGCGAACAACTGCGCGGACTCCAGCTGACCGGCAGCGCGAGCGAGGCCTGGGGGCGGCAGGCGGAGGCCGCCCTCGCGGCCTACCAGGGGCGCTACCCGGCCTTCGCCCAGGACGAGGACACCCGGCGGCAGTACCTCACCGGCGGCGGGGCGGCGGCGCTCTACCGGTTCCAGGTCGAGGACCTGACGGCGGTCGACGAGCCCAACTTCGGGCGGCGCAACTACCTGCGGGCGCGGGTCGTGCGGGAGTAGCCGCGAGTGGCTCAGCGCCCGGTGGTCAGAGGGCCCGTTCTCCCGATCTCGCCCCCTCGGCGGAACGGCACCCGGCGCGGGCGGCCGTTGCGGACCACCGCCACACCGAGACCGGCGGTACCGGCCATCAGGAGGGCGTTGACGCCGAGCGCGATGGCCACGTCCCTCGGGAAGTCCACGTTCTCCGGCAGGCGCGCCTCCGCGACGCCCCTGGGGTCGTAGCGGACGGTGAGCCGGTCGCCGACCGCGTGCGAACGCAGACCCGCGAACACCGTGCCGTCCGGGATCGGCACGCCGTTCCCGTCCACGAGGTCGTACGTCGAGTCCGGGTGCTTGCCCTGGGGGAAGTCGCGCGCCGCCGTGACCCGGGCGGTGGTGGTCACCCCGGAGGTACTGAGGATCACCGAATCCCGGGCGGAGTCCACCGACCCCAGCGCCAGCAGCCACAGAACCGCGCCGAACACCGCCATCCAGCAGCCCGCCCCCGCCCCGAGCAGCCGGACCACCCCCACGACCCAGGCAACCCCGATCACCAGCCCGAGCAACACCGCGCTGCCGAAGCCCACGTACGTGCTCACCGCCACCAACCCCACCGTCCCGGCCGGCACCGCCGCCACCAGCCCGACCGTCAGCGCGACCGCCCCGCGTCTACTCGTTTCCCCTGCCATGGCTTCCCCCGCTTCCCGGTACGACGGGCTGGAAGCGTACGCCCGGATCCCGACGGCCCTCGGGCGGGGTGCCCGGTCATCGTCGCTGGCGGCGCAGGCGGCGCCACGAACTCCCGGTGGGAGTAGGAAGTCGGCCGGTCCGACTTCCTGGTCATCGTCGTCGGCGCCGACAGGCGGTGGCGCAGGTGGCGTGGATCAGGGCGACCATGACGGTGCAGGTGATCAGGAGGAAGAGGAGGTTCGCCGCGCCGGGGTGGTCGTGGCGGAGGGGGTGGACGGCGAGTTCGGCGAGGCCGGCGCTCGTCGGGACGGCGAGGGCGGCGCCGAGGAGGGCGAAGGCGGAGGGCCGGGGGCGAGGGGTGCCCCCGGGGTGGTGATCTGCCACTCGGCAGGCGTCATCGTGACGGTCTCGCCGACGGCGGGCACCCACGGGTGCCGCGTCCGCCGGGCGCGGACGCCCTCGCGGATGACGTGGGTGAGCTTGACGACGACGTCGGGTCGGGCGGCGCCGAGGTCGACGAGCACGACGCCGGGGGTCGCCGCGCTGCGCCAATCGACGGTGACGAAGGACAAGACCGGCCCCAACCTCCGGTTCACCGCCGGGGCCTGGCAGAGCATCAAGGCCGGCGAGCTCGGCTAGTTCGGAGCGTGGGCGGCTCCGGCCAGGCCGGAGCCGCCCACGGAATTCAATGCACTTCCTCGTTGTCCAGGGCGTCCAGGGTGGCCGGGTCGAGGGCCGTCGCAGGTTCCGGGGAGAGGTGTTCGTGCCAGAGCTTGATCTGTACCCGGTGGATGCCGAAGTTGAAGGCCCGGCTGTCGTCGTAGAGGACCTCTCCGCCTCGCTCGTACAAGACGATGAGGGGCTCGAAAGGGTCCGGAAGGTCCGGAAGTTGCACCCCCGGTGTTGTCCCGCAGCGTCGCCCGCCGGACGGCCGCGCGGCAGACGAATTCGGCCGAGGCGCCGTCGACGTTCTCCTCGATGTACTTCTCAAGCCGCTCGGCCGTCGCCGGGGCCACCAGGACTTCCGGGGCCAGGGTCCCCGCGATGTCGAAGTAGGGCCACCTCGGTGGACCGCCCAGCACCTCGGCCCAGAATGAGGCTCGGCGGAGGTACTCGACCATCAGTCGGGACCGGGAGGCCGCGTGCGCGTCGTGGCCTGCCCGGTGGGTCCAGTCGATGGCGGCCAGGCGTTCCAGCAGGGTTGTGGTCATGCGTGTGGCGGTCAGCCGCTGTCGGTTGAGGAGTTGGTGCGGGCGGCCAGGGCGCGGAGTTCGGCCCAGCTTCGTTCGTCGAGGGCGTCGAGGGCGGCATCGTCGAGTTCGACGACGGGGATAGGCGACAGGTGGTCGCGCCAGTCGCGGCACGGCACCATGGTCGTGTCGAAGTCGACGAAGCCATTGGCGAACGAGAAGAGGCCACCGCGTTCGTAAACCCGGATCAGGGGTTCAAAGGGGTCAGGCAGCGGGGGGAGGTTCAGTCCGGGGGTGTTGGACAGGGCTGCCCACTGGATGGCGGCTACTGAGGTTTCAGCGGCGTACCACCTGTTCGAGGCGGCTTCGACGAATTCCTCGACATCCGCGATCACCGCCGGGTCGGCCCGTACCTCTGGCGCCACAATGGCCGCCAGATCGAAGATGGGCCAATACATGGTGTCGCCGTAGACGTCGAGCCAGAGCGCGGTACGACGCATGTACTCCTTCATGAGTGCTGCGCGAGAGAAGGACCTTTCGAGCGCTTCCTTGTGGGCCGTCCAATGGATTCCCTTGAGGCGGTCGACCATCAACTGAACAGAATTCATGCTCACTTGATATCATATCCTTTTGCGCGAAGTTGTGGCTTAAGGGCCTCGACCACGATATCAAGGTTCGAGAGGTCCGGGAGGACGGCTTCCGTGGGCGGCGTGAGCCCGTAACGCCACCAGTGGTCGAGCGATCCTTCTGCCGATACCTCCCCCGGATGAAAGCTCCTCGGTGCCAGATTGTGCGCGCCGAAATGCTGGGGGTTGATGGCGAAACTGCCGTCGCTCTTCCAGGCGTCCGGGTGACTGGAAAGGTACGGAAGGCCGGCTTCCATAAGTTTTGCCTCGACATATTCGTGAGCGATTGTGCCTCGAAGGGCGGGAATGGCGTCCCGTTTGATGAATCCACCCACGGCACCGTTCCACGGGGTGGAAATAGCCGCATCCGGCGAGAAATGGACGTCCTTCACCATATTGCCCTCGCCGGGCCCCACCTGGACATCATGGCGGTTGATCATGAGGTTGTCCTTGGCGACCTGGACGATCCGGGGGTCGACGCCGGTCTCCTTGGCGACCTCGATCACATCGTCCGTCCTGGTTCGGTACTTCTCGTAGACTGCCACGGCCCTCCCGTCCGGAGCGTTCTGCGGAGGCGACGCGTAGCGAGAACCGGAGTCCGATATCCAAGGTTCCGGAGGGGAACCCTTCTTGCCGCCCGGCCAGCCGTTCGCCTCGGCCCCGGTGAAGCCGGGGCGGCGCTTCGGAGTGCTCCCGGGCGCAGCCGCGCCGCCGACGGCGCCGAGGACGAGGTCGAGGGGCATGATCGGGCCGGTCTTGAAGGCGGCGTCGTAGCCGTAGCTGAGGCCCGCTCCGGTGATCATGCGGCCGGGCATGGTGTCGGCGGCGCCCGCGACCTTGGCCAGGCCGGCGAGGGCGACGGAGGCGTTCTCGGCGCCCTCGGCGGCGTTGGTGACGACGCGGGCGCCGGCGCCGAGGCCGGACCCGGCGCCGCCCATGATGCCGCCCGTCTCGGCGGAGTCGACCGCCTCGGTGAGGCTGTAGCCGCCGTCGTCGAAGAACTCGACGCGGATGGGCTGGGCGACGGCGAGGTCCACGGTGATGGCCTCGACGGCGCCGAAGGCGGCGCCGACCAGCACCGTGGCGGCGATGGTGGCGATGGCCTCGGAGACGGTCACGCCCAGGCCGGCCGCGGTGGCGACGATGGCGGCGGCGGCGCCTCCGGCGGCGGCTTCGGAGATGCCGGCGGTGAAGAAGGCCAGGGCGGTGCCGACGACCAGGGTGCCGCCGACGATCGCGGCCTCCTCCTCCAGCTTCTTGATCGCCTTGTCGACCTCGTGGGCGAAGTCGCGCAGCGCCTTGGCCAGGGCGCGGCAGGCGTCGGCGGTTTCGGGGAGCCAGCCCTTGCCCTTGCCGGCGCCGTCCTTGCCGCCGTAGTACCGGCCCCAGAACGTGCCGAAGGCGTCGATGGCGGGGCCGTGGTTGTTGGCGACGATGGCGGCGGCGGCCTGGTTGGTGGGGACGGTGACGTTGTCGAGGGCGGTGGCCATCGCCTCCCAGGCGTCGGCGACCGTACGGAGCTTGTCGGGGTCGGCATCGGGCCACCACATGCCGGTGAGCTTCTGGACGGCCTTGGCGACCGTGGACTCACCCACCGGCCGACCCTTCGTCGGAGCTGCGGCGGGTCACGGCAGCAGGTTCTTGGCGTGGTTGTCGGCGCCGGTGTGGTTGTCGGCGTGGGCCTTCAGCCCCTCGCCGATGCTGCCGAGGCCCTTGACCAGGACGTCGAGCGCGGAGAGCACATGGTCGTGCGGGGTGTTGTAGGCCGCCGCGAACTCGTTGCCCTGTTTGTCGCCGCCCCAGGGGCTGCCGGCCGCGGTGAGGCTCTGCTTGAGCTTGTCGAGCGCTTCCTTGAGGGCCTTGCTCTGGTTCTCGAAGGTCGGTGCGGCGTCCTTCAGTTCACCCGGCCGGATCTTGAACTCCGGACCGCCGGCTTTCGCTGCGTCATCACCCACGGCGTCGCCCCCCGTACTGTCCGTTCATCAGAAAAGGTGCGAAGAACAGGACGGAAGGACGGGCGACGGGGTTTCGGCGAGGTGGCGTGAGATGGGTCACGCGTCCGGGGCGGGGTGGGGTCAGCGGCGCCAGAAGGGGCGCTTCTTGGGGGCGGTCAGCTCGATGACGGCGGCGACGAAGAGTTCGTCGACCGGGGAGGGCCCCTGGCCGTGGTTGAGGTGGCCCTGGCTGGTCCACTCGCCGAGGACGGTGCCGGGGGTGCCGTCGAAGGGGTTGATCGCGTGTTCCAGGGTGAGGTAGCGGACGGTCTTGGCGCCCCTGGGGAGGATGACGGCGGCGAAGTAGGCCTCGGTGGAGCCGACCGGGGTGGGCAGGGTGACCAGGAGCAGGCGGTGGCCGTCGGCTTCGAGGTGGCGGCAGTCGAGGCCGTGGCTGGGCAGCCGGTCCTCGGGCGGGACGGTCTCGCCGACGCTGTCCCAGAGTCGGACGAGCTCGGGCAGCAGCTGGTGGCCGTCGGGGGACGGGGTGGTCACCAGCGGTCCCAGTTCCAGGAGTTGGTGGGAGAGCGAGCGGTGCGCGAAACGGTAGTGGTGGGGCCTGGGATCGGTCATGGGAACACGGTAGCGAACGGGCCGGGGCGGGGCGCCGGGGTTTCCGACACTCCGCCCCGGCCGGGGCAAGTGAACTGACGGATCGTCAGTGACCGCCCTTGAGGTTGAGCACGACCACCCCGACGATGATCAGCGCGATCCCCAGGATCTGCAGCTTCCCCAGTGACTCGCCGAAGGCGACCACGCCGATCCCGGCGACGGCCGCGGTGCCGGCCCCGGACCAGACCGCGTAGGCGACCGAGACCGGGATGTGCTTGAGCGCGCGGCCGAGCAGGTAGAAGGACAGCGCGTAGCCGATCCCCACCCCGACGCTGGGCCAGAGGCGGGTGAACCCCTCGGTGAGTTTGAGGCAGCTGGTGGCGCAGACCTCGCTCAGGATGGCGAGGGTGAGCAGAACGTAGGGCATGTCGCCGTCAACCGGCCGGGGCGGTGCAGAGCTTCCCGAGCAGCGCGAGGTCGACCCGCTCCAGGCTGTCCAGCGGGGTGATCCGGTCGCCCTCGGGCATCGGGACGGCGGTGGACGGCACGGCGAGCACCGCGCAGCCGGCCGCGGCGGCGGAGGCGACCCCGGTCGGGGTGTCCTCGACGGCGACGCAGGCGGCCGGGTCGAGGCCGAGCCGTTCGGCGGCGGCCAGGTACGGGTCCGGCGCGGGCTTGGTGCGGGGGGTGTCCTCGGCGGCCAGGGTGACGGCGAACCAGTCGCGGCCGATGGACGAGAGGACGAGGTCCACCACCAGGCGCGGGGAGGCGGAGACCAGCGCGGTGGGCACCCGGGCCTCGCGCAGGGCGGCCAGCAGGGCGAGCGCGCCGGGGCGGGGCACCGTCTCGGCGGCGACCTTGGCGGCGAAGGACTCGCCCAGCCGGGCGGCGAGTTCGGCCTCGGGGCGACCGGTGCCGCTGACCCGGTGCAGGTGGGCGGCGGTGTGCTCGACGGCTTGGCCGAGCACCTCGGGGGCGTCCTGGTCGGTGAGCGGGTGGTCCAGCTCCTCGGCGAGTTCGGCGGCGGCCTTCCACCAGAGCTGCTCGGTGTCGACCAGGGTGCCGTCCATGTCGAAGAGGACCGCGGCGGGCAGGACCGCGGCGGGCAGGGCGTCGGCGGGCAGGACGGAGTCCGGCAGGTCGGGTTCGGACGGGACGGTTTCAGGCATGGCGGTACCTTCGGTGATTCTTCAGTGATTCTTCGGCGGATCCAGCGGTGGGTCCGGCGGCGGTACAGGATCCCAGACGGGCTGCTCAGGCGGCGCGGCGGTCCACCAGGACCGGGCGCTCCGGCAGCGTGAGCTCGGCGCGCGAGCCGGCCGGGAGGGCGGCGGCGGCCTCGGTGGGCAGGTCGGCCTTGACCTCGGTGCCGTCGTCCAGGCGGACGGTGAGCCGGGTGACGGCGCCCAGGAAGGACGCGGTGACCACCAGGGCCGGGCCGTTCTCGGCCGGGGTGAGGTCGACGTTCTCCGGGCGGACCAGCACCTGCAGCTCGCCGTCGGCCGGGGCCTCGCCGTCCACCGCGTGCCGGCGGCCGAGTACCTCGACGCCCTCCGGGGTGCGGGTGCACGGGATGCGGCTCATGGTGCCGACGAACTCGGCGACGAAGGCGGTGGCCGGCCGGCCGTACAGCTCGGACGGGGTGGCGCACTGCTCCAGCTTCCCGGCCCGCAGCACCGCGACCCGGTCGGCCATGGACAGCGCCTCCTCCTGGTCGTGGGTGACGAACAGGGTGGTGATGCCCAGCTCCTGCTGGAGCCGGCGGATCTCCTCGCGCAGTTGGAGGCGGACCTTGGCGTCCAGCGCGGACAGCGGCTCGTCGAGCAGCAGCACGCGCGGCTGGAGGGCGAGCGCGCGGGCCAGCGCGATGCGCTGCTGCTGGCCGCCGGACATCTGGTGCGGGTAGTGCTCGGCGCGGTGCGGCAGGCCGACCAGCTCCAGCAGCTCCCCGGCGCGCTTGCGGCGCTCGGCCTTGCCGGTGCCGCGCATCCGCAGTCCGAAGGCGACGTTGTCCAGCGCCGTCAGGTGCGGGAAGAGGCTGTACGACTGGAACACCATGCCCGCGTCGCGCTTGTGGGCGGGGATCGAGGTGATGTCCTGGCCGTCGACCAGCACCTCGCCGGAGTCGTGCTGCTCGAAGCCGGCCAGGATGCGCAGCGCGGTGGTCTTGCCGCAGCCGGACGGGCCGAGCAGGGCGAGCAGTTCACCGGGCCGGACGGTGAGGTCCAGGCCGTCGAGGGCGGTGGTGGCGCCGAACGCGCGGCGCAGCGAGCGGAACTCGACGGTGGCGCCGCCGGTGGCGGTCGCGGCCCGGGAGGCGGTGGCGGTGGCGGTGGCCGTGGTCATGGCTGGTAACTCCTGGAGAACGTGGGGTGGTTCAGGACCGGGCGGCCTTGCGGCCGCGGCCGACGGCGGACATCAGCAGCAGGACGAGCCAGACGATCAGCAGGCTGAGCATCGACACCGCGACGGACATCTGGCCGTCGCTCTTGCCGTTGGAGTTGATCCACACCGAGAAGGGGGTGAAGCCGAGGATGGAGGCGGTGGTGAACTCGCCGAGCACCAGGGCGACGGTGAGGACGGCGGCGTTCAGCAGCGAGCTGCGCAGGTTCGGCAGGACGACGGTGAACACCGCGCGCAGCCAGCCGGCCCCGCAGTTGCGGGCGGCCTCGACCAGGGTGACGACGTCCACGCCGCGCAGTCCGCCGTCGATGGCCCGGTAGGCGAAGGGCAGGGCCATCAGCACGTACGCGACGATCAGGACGATCGGGAAGTTCGGGTCCTGGATGGCCACGATGGTCTGGAACAGCGGGGTGTCCTGGAGGTAGTCCGGGCCCCAGCGCAGCACCCCGATGATGCCGGTGGTGAGGGCGACGACCGGGACGACCAGCGGCATCGAGCACATGACCTCGATCACCGGGCGCAGCTTCGGCGCGCCGAGCCGGGCGGCGAGCACCGCCGGGACGAGCAGGAGCAGCAGCACCACCACGGTGACGGCGGCCAGTTCCAGGCTGAGCACCAGGCTGTCGGTGAAGCCGGGGGCGTTCAGCAGCTCGGTGTAGGCGCGGAAGGTGGTGCCGCCCTTGTTGTCGTCGACGCTGAACCACAGCGAGGCGGCCATCGGCACCGCGAAGTAGATCCCGCAGATCAGCAGGACCAGGCCGCGGCCGAAACGGATGCGATCGATCAGGCGAGCCACTTGGCACTCCGGCGCTGAAGGGGCAGGTACACGGCCATCACCAGGCAGGCGACCACGATCATGTCGAGGCCGAGGGCGAGGGCGAGGTTGCCCTGGCCGACCAGGACGTTGCCGGACAGCGCGTCGCCGATCTGCATCGAGATCAGCGGCACCGAACTGCCCACCATGGCCTCGGCGGTGGCGTACGCGGCGAACGAGGCGCCGAACAGCAGCACGAAGCCGCCGAGCAGCGAGGGCAGCAGGACCGGCAGGGCCACGTGCCGCCAGTACTGGAGTCCGGTGGCGCCGTTGTTGTACGCGGCCTCGCGCCACTGGGTCTTGAGGCCCTCCAGGGCCGGCGTGATGGTGATGACCATCAGCGGGACGAGGAAGTACAGGTACACCACGGACAGGCCGGTGAAGGTGTAGAGGTTCCAGCCGTGCTTGGTCAGGCCGAACTTCCTGGTGACCTCGCCGGCGTTGCCGAGGGTGGCGACGAACATGAAGGCCAGCGGCACGCCGCCGAAGTTGGCGAGCACGCCGGAGGCGGACATCACGGCCTCGCGGAAGGCGCGGAACCGGGAGGTCGCCACGGCCTGGGCCAGCGGCAGGCCGACCACGGTGGCGATCAGCGCGGTCAGCAGGGAGAGCTTCACGCTGCCCCACAGGGCCGTCCAGTAGGCGCCCTGGAGGGAGCCGGTGAGGTTGTCGGTGGTGAAGGTGCCACCGCCGTCGGGGGCGTCCGAGGAGGTCGTGAACGCGCCGATGGCGATCGCGACGGCCGGCAGGCCGAAGCCGATCACGAAGAAGAGGATCAGGGGGAGGGCGGCGAGCCAGGCGCGGCTGCCGCCGGCCCGGCGGGGGGCCTTGGCCGGGGCGGCCGTGGCGATGGTGGGGGAGGCGGTGGCGGGGCCGGGGGTGCCCCCGCCGCTCTGGGCGGCGGAGGCGTCGGCCGGCACCGGGGTGGGAGCCGTAGTCATCAGTCAGATCAGCCCGAGATCGCCTTGGCCCAGTTCTCCGTCACGACCTTCTTGGCCGCGGTGGTCTGGTCGTCGGTGGGGAAGGTGGTGAAGGGCTTCTCGATGGCCGGGAGCTTGGCGGCGGCGGCCGCGTCCAGGGTGCCCGCGGCCTTCATGGCGTCGAACAGGGCCGGGGTGGCGTAACCGCCCAGGTAGCCGTTCTGGCCCTCCGCGCTGTAGAGGTACTCCTCCCACAGGCGGGCGGCGGCCGGGTGCGGCGCGTCCTTGTTGATGGCCTGGTTGTAGAAGGCGGCGTAGATGCCGTCGGACGGGATGCTGACCTGCCAGTCGATGCCCTTGTCCTTGAACTTGTCGGTGTAGCCGGCGTTCAGGTAGGACCAGTCGACGCTGATCGGGGTCTCGCCCTTCTCGATGGTCGCCGGGGTGACCTCGACCGGGTTGAAGTTCCCGGCCTGCTTCAATTTGCCGAAGAAGTCGATGCCGGGCTGGATGTTGTCCAGCGAACCGCCGTTGGCCAGGGCGGCGGCCATGACGGCGCTGTACGCGGCGTTCGCCTTGGTCGGGTTGCCGTTGAGCGCGACCATGCCCTTGTACTCGGGCTTGAGCAGGTCCGCGAAGGTCTTCGGGCAGGCCGCCACCTTCTTGGCGTCGCAGGCGATCGAGACGTAGCCGCCGTAGTCGTTGTAGCTCAGACCGTTGGCGTCCTTCATGGAGGCCGGGATCTTGTCGAAGTCGGCGACCTTGTAGGGGGCGAACAGGCCCTGCTTGCCGCCGGAGGTGGCGAACGCGGCACCCAGGTCGACCACGTCGGGGGCGCGGTCCTGGCCCTTGCGGGAGGTGATCGCGTTGATCTCGTCCTGGCTGGAGCCGTCCGGGTTCTCGTCCTCGATGTCGATGCCGTACTTCGCCTTGAAGCCGTCCATCAGCTTGCCGTAGTTCGCCCAGTCGCGCGGCAGCGTGATGACGTGCAGCTTGCCTTCCTTCTTGGCGGCGGCGACCAGGGCGTCCATGCCGCCGAAGTCGGCGACCGAGGTGGCGGTCTTGGCGCTCTTGCCGCCCGCGAGGTCGTTGCTGCCGGCCTTGGCGGACGACGAGCCGGCGGAACCGCAGGCGGTGAGGGAGAGCGCGGCGGCGGTCAGGACGGCCGCGAGGGCGGCGGTGCGGGCGCGGTGCACGGACACGGGTCAGTCTCCTGAGAAGGGGGAACTGCAAACGGGTGTCTTGATCGGGGGGATCAGGCGAGCGGCGGTTCGGAGCCGTCCGAGGTGAGTTCGGAACCGTCCGAGTTGACTAGCCAACTTCGCTGACGGGGGTAAGTAACCCGGAGTCCGGTGACGGGAAGGTGAACGGACGGCCCAGCGCCGGGGTCGGCTGCGGGAACGGTGGAATCCGGCCATCGGAGCGTGATCCGTTCGGTGCGATGCTCGAACCGCGCAGCGGGATAGGGTCGGGCTGTCCGCGCCGGCACGGCTGCGCAGGACACCGCCCCTGGAGGGACAATTGAGTGACGTGGCAGTAGAGCCCGGGCGCCCCGTGGAGCGCGAGGCCGGAGCCCTGTACCGCAAGGTGGCCGCCGACCTGCGCGAGGCCATCACCACCGGCGCGTTCGGCGAGGCGGGCCGGCTGCCCGCCGAGGGCGCGCTGGCCGAGCAGTACGGGGTCTCCCGCGGCACCGTCCGCCAGGCACTCGCCGTGCTGCGCTCGGACGGGCTGGTCACCTCCCGCCGCGGTACCCGGCGGGTGGTGCTCGGCGGAGCCCGGGTGCAGAGCTTCTCCGAACTGCTCAGCTTCACCCACTGGGCGTACTCGATGGGCGAGGAGCCCGGCGGCATCCTGGACTCCCTGGTGCGCCGCCCGGCCGACGCCGCCGAGCGCGAGCAACTGCGCCTGGAGCCGGGCGCCGAGGTGTACGTCACCGTCCGGCTGCGCACCCTGTCCGGCACTCCGGTGATGGTCGAGCGCACCGTCTACCCGCCGCGGGTCGGCGAGATCGTCGCCGAGCTGCCGCCGGACGTGGTCTCGCACACCGAGGTGCTGCGCGAGCACGGCATCCTGTTCACCGATGCCGACCACACCATCGACATCGTCGCCGCCAACGCGGAGGACGCCCGGCTGCTCGGCTGCCGCCGGGGCGGCCCGCTGCTGCGCGAGCGGCGGCGGACGACCGACCCGACCGGCACCCCGGTGGAGTGGTCCCAGGACCGCTACCTGCCCGGGACGGTGGCCTTCAGCGTGCACAACTCGCTGGCCACGTCGGCGCTTTCGCGGCACGCCCGGGAGCTGGACTGAGGTTCGCCGCTCCCGGGCGCGCTCCGCTCCTCAGCGCATGAGGGAGGCGAGCAGCGGGCGGTAGTGCTCGAAGTCCGGCGTCTTCGCGTCGGGCTCCTTGGCCTGCTCGTCCCACCGGCGGACGGCCACCGCGTCGACGGCACCCGGGAGTTCGGCGAACGCGGCGGCCTCGTCGGCGTCCATCGGGCCGCCCTGGACGGTGAGGGTGTACTCGGAGGCCTCGGAGAGGCCGGCGCGGTAGCCGGGCTCGACGGCGCACAGGTAGCGCTTGGCGGCGACGTGCAGCCGGACCGGCTCGGTGACCTCCGGGCCGAACCAGCGGGCCAGCCAGTCGGCGCCGCTGTGGCTGTGCCGGTTGTCCTGACCTTCCATCAGATCACGCCCGTGCAGCGGACCTCGGAAGTGGCCGACGTCGTGCAGCAGGGCGGCGGCGACCAGGTGGTCCGGCGCCCCGGCCGCCTCGGCGGCGGCCGCGGCCTGCAGCATGTGCTCGGCCATGGTGACCGCCTCGCCCAGGTACTCCCCGGCGCCCTCGCCCGCGAACAGCTCGGCCAGCTCGTCCAGGGCGGCGGTGCGGCGGTGCAGCACCGCGAGGGTGCTCGCCAGTGAGTCGAGGTCCGCGTAGCAGCCCTGGAGGTGGCGTCGGCCGTCCTGCTCGAAGGCGGTACGGGCGTGCAGCAGACGGGTGTTGTCGAAGATCAGGCAGTCGCCGGGGTCCAGGCGGAAGGTGAGCCGCAACTCGGGGCGAAGGGTGATCGCGGCGAAGCGGCGGTAGGCGGCGTAGAAGGCCTCACGGTCGGTTCCCCGCAGGGTGCCGATCGAGCGGTTGTTGAACCTGACCTCGCGGATCCTTCCCTGTGGGTCCACGTCGATCAGCGGGCGGTCGGCGCGCAGTTCGGTGCGGCGGTCGCGGAAGACGAAGGGGACGGGGGTGCGGGTGAGGGTCGCGAAGGCCATGGGGGACTCGTCCCGCAGCAGGGCCGCCGCCTTGAATCCGTCGACGAGGCCGGAGTCGCCGCCGGTCGCCGAGTTCGCCAGGCAGTGCAGCAACTGGAGGGTGGGGACCGGGTCCCGGTACGGGTTGTCGGTGTGCGGGGCGATGGCCTTGTCCGTGAACGCGAGGTTGTTCGGATCCGGCTCGACCCGGACGTCGAACAGCTCGCCGTAGTTGGTGACCCGCACGTACCCGAAGCTCTCGGCCACCCGCAGCACCTGGCGCTCCACGGCCGGCACCCCGCGCAGCACCGCGAAGCCGCTGCGGCGGACGGCTCCCAGCACCGCCGCCTGCTCGGCAGGGTCGGTGAGGTAGGCCTCCCACTCGGCTTCGGGGATGCCACGGGCGAAGTCGGCGGCCGCCCAGAGCCGCTTGTCCTCTTCCGTCCGCCCGTCGCTCTCGGCCTCCTCGTGCAGCCATGCGAGGGGGTAACGGGAGCGGTGGCCGTCCGACCAGAGCACCTCCAGGTTGCCGTCGATCTCCTTGCTCGCGGCGATGGTGAGGTCCGGCGGCAGGTCGTCGATCCGGAACAGCTTCTGCCCGTTGCGCGGGTCCCGGCAGTCGGCGCAGGGGCAGTTGTCGCGCAGCCAGTAGGGCGGCGGTTGCTCGGTCACGGGTGTCCTCCTAGGCGGGCTCCTCGGGGTGAAGTTGTATAGCCAACTTCACCCGCTGGGCGGGAGCTTGCCTGCCCCCGGTGAGTTCCGCGTGCCGGGCGGGTGAACGCTGCGGGAACTGTGGTGAGGGCTGCCCGCGGCGAGTCATCGGTGGCCGGGAGGTCATGGTGGAGCGGCTCGGACATCTGGATCGTCCGACAGGTTCGGCGTGGTCTGAGCCCAACCGTCGACGGGCCCGTCCCGGGGGTTCCCGGGGCGGGCCCGTGTGGTCCCACCTCTGCCGACCATTTGGGTGAGGGTGCAGGTCAGGGGGTGTTTCGGGGGGCGGTGAGCAGGCGGGGCTGCGGCACTGTCGGGGTGGATTTCCCCTGACACGAGAGGTGGCCGCGCATGGCTCACAGTACGAATACGAGTCCGCCCACCGCAGGGCACAGCGGGCTCAAGCGGGAGGTGGGCCTCGCCGGGCTGCTCTGGGCCTCGGTCGGCGCGATCATCGGCTCGGGCTGGCTGTTCGGGGCGCAGAAGGCGGCGGTGGCGGCGGGCCCGGCCGCCATCGTGTCCTGGGGCATCGGTGCGGTGGCGATCATCCTGCTGGCGCTGATCCACGCCGAGCTGGGCGGGCTGTTCCCGGTGGCGGGCGGCACCGCCCGCTACCCGCACTACGCCTTCGGTGGCTTCGCGGGGATGTCCTTCGGCTGGTTCACCTGGCTGCAGGCCGCGACGATCGCGCCGATCGAGGTGCAGGCGATGATCAACTACGCCCAGCACTGGAGCTGGGCGGACGGCCTGCTGAACAAGGACCTGACCCTGACCGGCTCCGGCTTCGTCGTCGCGGCCGTCCTGCTCGGGGTGTTCGTGGCGATCAACTTCCTCGGCGTCCGGCTGCTCGCCCACACCAACAGCGCGGCCACCGTGTGGAAGGTCGCCATTCCGGTCCTGACCATCTTCGCCTTCGGCCTCACCGAGTTCCACGGCTCCAACTTCGACGTCCACGGCTTCGCGCCGGACGGCGCCAAGGGCGTGCTGGCGGCGATCAGCACCAGCGGGGTGATCTTCGCGCTGCTCGGCTTCGAGCAGGCCATCCAGTGGGCGGGGGAGAGCCGCAACCCCCGGCGGGACATCCCCCGGGCGGTGCTCGGCTCGGTGGTGATCGGGACGGTCGTCTACCTGATGCTCCAGGTGGTGTTCATCGGCGCGCTGCCGCCGGAGACCGTCGCCGGTGGCTGGAGCAAGCTCACCTACCCGGGCATCAGCGGGCCGTTCGCCGGTCTGGCGACCCTGATCGGGCTGGGCTGGCTGGCCACCGTCCTGTTCATCGACGCGGTGATCTCCCCAGCCGGCACCGGGCTGGTCTACATCACCTCCAGCTCCCGCGTCACCTACGGCCTGAGCCGCAACGGCTACGCGCCGCCCGCGCTGCAGTACACCGACCGCAACGCGGTGCCCTGGCTGGGGCTGATCATCGCCTGGGTCGCCGGGGTGCTCTGCTTCCTGCCGTTCCCGAGCTGGCAGCGGCTGGTCGGCTTCATCACCTCGGCCGTGGTGCTGATGTACGCGGGCGCCCCGCTGGCCTTCGGCGTGCTGCGCAAGCGGCTGCCGGGGATGGAGCGTTCGTACCACCTGCCCGGCGGCTCGGTCCTCTCGCCGATCGCCTTCGCGGTGGCGAGCCTGGTCATCTACTGGTCCGGCTGGGACACCCTGTGGCGGCTGGGCCTGGCGATCATCATCGGGTACCTGCTGCTCGGCGGGTACTCCGCCTACGCCGCCTCGAAGGGGGTGCCGAACGCGCCGCGGATGGACTTCAAGGCCGGGCAGTGGCTGCCGGTCTACCTGGTCGGGATGGGGGTCATCTCCTGGCAGGGCACCTTCGGCGTGGGCGCCCAGGGGAACCTGCCGCTGTGGTGGGACATCGCGGTGGTGGTGCTGTTCTCGCTGGTCGTCTACTACTGGGCGCTGGCGGTGGCGCTGCCGGCCGAGGAGATCGAGCGCAACATCCGCGGCGTCGAGGTGGTGGACGCGGGCGGCCACTGAGCAACCGCCCTACGCCGAGCGCCACTTCGCCCCGTCGAGCACCGGCTCGACGGGGCGAAGTGCTGTGCGTCAGTGCTGCTGGTCGGACGGGGCGTTGGTCGGCGGGTTGCTGCCGCTGCCCGTCGCGGTGTTGTTCGGGTCGGGCTTGGGCGTCGGGTCGGGGATGTCGGCCATCGGCAGGGACTGCTTGGGCGTGCCCTTCAGGGCGTCGTCCATGGCGTCCCGCCAGATCGGGCCGGGGCCGTCGGCACCGAACACCTCGGTGTGGGGCGTGCCGTTGATGGTGATGTTGCGCATCTCGACGCCGCCGGCCGGGCCGCCCAGCCAGACGGAGGTGGCGAGTTGGGGGGTGTAGCCGCTGAACCAGGCGGCCTTCTTGTGGTCCGAGGTGCCGGTCTTGCCGGCGATCTGCCGGTTGTCCTTCAGGTGGAGCGCCGCGCCGGTGCCGCTGTTCTCGGTCACGCCGTTCAGGACGGTGTTCATCGCCCGCGCCGTGTCCTCGGAGAACGCCTTCTCGCAGTGGGCGGCCGGGACGGGCACGTCCTTGCCGTCCACGGTGGTGATCCGGCTGATCGCGAGCGGGTCGCAGTGGGTGCCCCCGGCGGCGAAGGTCGCGTAGACGTTCGCCATGGTCAGCGGGCTCATCTCCTCGACGCCCAGGGCCATCGCGGGCACCTCCTCCAGCGGCTTGCCGCTGGCCTTGGCGGTGATGCCGAACTTGTTGGCCATCTGCTTGACCGCGCAGAGGCCGATCTCCTGCTCCATCTGCACGAAGTAGGTGTTGACGGAGAGGGCCATCGCCATCTTCAGCTGGTACGGGCCCTTCTCGCTCGCGGACTCGTTGGGCACCACCGTCTTGGGCCGGGCGTCGTTGCGCCACGTCCCCTCGCAGGTCTTCATGTTCGGGTACGGCATCGAGTTCGGGGCCGAGTACTCCTGGATCGGCGGCAGACCGGCCTCCAGGGCCGCGGCCGCGACGATCGGCTTGAACGTGGAACCGGGCTGGAAGCCGGTGCCGCCGCCCATCGCCAGGTCGACATTGAGGTTGACCACGGTCTGGTTCTTCTCCGTCACCAGACCGTACGGGCGGGTCTGGGCCATGGCGAGGATCTTGCCGGTGCCGGGCTCGACCATGCTCGCGGCGGCGGAGACGGTGTCGGTGACCCTCACGTTGCTGCTCACCGCGTTCTGGGCGGCGGCCTGCTTGTCCGGGTCCAGGGTGGTGTAGATGTTCAGGCCGCCCTTGTCCCAGAAGGCCTTGCGGTCCTCGCTGCTCTTGCCGAAGGCCGGGTCCTGCTTGACCACGTGGCGTACGTAGTCGCAGAAGAAGCCCATGCCCGCCTTGGCGGTGATGCAGCCGTTCTGCGGGTCCTTGTACTTCAGACCCAGCGGGGCGGCCTTCGCCTCCTTCGCCTGGTCGGCGGTGATGTGCTTGTTCTCCAGCATCTTGTCGATGACGGTGTCCCGGCGCTTCTGGGCGGCCGCCGGGTGCAGCTTGGGGTCGTACTGCGACGGGTTCTGGACCAGCCCGGCCAGGGTGGCGGCCTCGGCGATGGTCAGGTCCTTGTTGCTCTTGCTGAAGTAGCGCTGGGACGCGGCCTCCACGCCGTAGGCGCCGTTCCCGTAGAAGGTGATGTTGAGGTAGTTGGTGAGGATCTGCTCCTTGGGCAGGTCCTCCTCCAGCTTGATCGCGACCTTGAGTTCCTGGATCTTGCGGCCCAGGGTCTTGCGCTGGGCCTCCTTGACCGCGTCCTTGTCGTCGCCGGCCTTCTCCACGTTGACGTTCTTCACGTACTGCTGGGTCAGCGTGGACGCGCCCTGGGCGGTGGTGCCGCTCTCCGCGTTCTTGCCGAGCGCGCGCACGATGCCCTTGAGGTCGACGGCGCCGTGCTCGTAGAACCGGGCGTCCTCGATGTCGACCTGGGCCTTCCGCATGAACGGCGACATCTGGTCCGCCGTGATGACGGTGCGGTCGCGCTCGTAGACCTTGGCGATCAGCCCGCCCTTGGCGTCGAAGATCTGGGTGGCCTGGGTGAGCGGCGGCGTCTTGAAATCGGCGGGAATGTCGTCGAAGCTCTCCGCCGTGGCCTTGGCGGTCAGCCCGAAGCCGCCGGCGACGGGCAGGACGAGGCCCGCCAGCAGGACACCGGACACGACGCTCACACCGAGGAAGGTCGCACCGTGGCGGGCCAGCCGGAGCGGCGTGCTCCGGGCGGGGCGGGGGGCCGCGTCGTCGGCGGGGTTCGGTATGCGAGAGCGATGTGAGTCCACATCACGTTGATGTCGTGAGTGTGGAGAAAGGTTGCAGGCGTAGTGCCCGAGATGATCCGGGAGGGCGTTATAGGACGCGATTTCCGTTTTACGGAGGGCACTTGGCCCCGCCGGCCGGTGGCGCGGCGGGGCCAGGCGTCGGCGGGCCAAGCATCGGGCGGGCCAAGCGTCGGCGGGCCAAGCGTCGTCGGGGGTGGGTCGTCGGCGGGGGTGGGCCGTCGGACCTACGCTCCGGCGGTCGCCGCCCAGGCGGCCTCGGCGGCGGCCAGGGCAGGGGCGGCGTCGGCCCCGGTCGCGTCGGCGAGGGCGCTCAGGCAGGCGCGGACGGTCTCCAGCGAGGCCGCCCGGCCGTAGTGGTTGACCCGCAGCATCTCCGCGGCCAGCGCCCCGCCACCGGCCTGGACCGGCAGCGCCGGGTCGAGGGCGGCGGCCAGCTCGGCGGCGTGCAGGCCGGCCGCGGTGCGCAGGGTGGTGGCGACCGGGGCCGCGTGGGCGTCCTGGTGGACGTACGGGCTGAGCGTGCCGAGCGCCCGGGCGCCGGCCCGGGTGGCGGCGGAGGCGGCGCGGTGGCGGGCGATCACGGCGGGCAGGCCGTCGGCGGTGATCCGGTCCAGGCAGGCGCCGAGCGCGAGCATCTCCAACTGGGCCGGGGCGTGCGGGAGTACGGTGCGTCCGGCGTCCGTCCAGCGCTCCTTCCAGTCCAGCAGGGAGAGGTAGGAGCGGCGCGGGGCGGCCGGGTTGGCGGCGATCCGCTCCCAGGCGCGCTCCGAGACGGAGACGGCGGAGACCCCGGCCGGGCCGCCCATCGCCTTCTGGCCGCCGATCACGCACAGGTCGATGCCCCACTCGTCGGTGAGCAGCGGCTCGGCGGCGACCGAGGCGACCGCGTCGAGCATCAGCAGGGCGCCGTGCTCGCGCACCACGGCGGCGATCTCGGTGACCGGGTTGGTGTTGCCGGTGGCGGCCTCGGCGTGCACCAGGGAGACGAAGTCGATCTCCGGGTGGCGGTCGAGGGCCTCGGCGACCTGCGCGGCGGTGACCGCGCTGTCGAAGGGCACCGCGAGGTCGACGACCTTCGCCCCGCAGGAGCGCAGCCAGTTGCCGAAGGTCTGCCCGTACGGACCGGTGACGATGTTGAGCGCGGTGGAGCCCGGGTGCGCGGCGCCGCGGATCGCGGCCTCCAGCGGGAGCAGGGCCTCACCCTGGGTGACGATGACGTCGGCGTCGGTGTGCAGCAGCGCGGCCACCTGGTCCTCGATCGCGGCGAACCCGGCGGCGCTGAGCGGGGGGAGGTCGAGGAAGGGACTCACGGTGTCGGGGCCTTTCGCACGCGGACGGGTGGTGGGTGCGGCAACGAGTCTGCCGCATTCGTCCTCCTTAGACCGACCGGCAAATGGTGGGCGGCGTCGCGACGCCCGGGCTGTCGCCTGGACTGCGTTGTCGTCGGTCGCCGCAGCTCCGCTGCTACTCCCTCCTCCGCCTTGCCAGACTCGGCCCGGACGCCGCTCCTTCCTCCACCCACCATTTGCCGGTCGGTCTTACAGGGAACCCGCCCGTCGGTAGAGTGCCGCCATGAGCGAAGGCGCGGTGCTGCACGTCCGGGGTCGGGTGCTGGTCGGTCCGGAGGAGGTCCGGGACGAACTCTGGGTGGTGGACGGCCGGGTGAGCTTCACCCGCCCGCCGACCGCCGGGGACGTCCGGACGGTCACCGGCTGGGTGCTGCCAGGCCTGGTCGACGCGCACTGCCACGTCGGCCTGGACGCCCACGGCGCCGTGGACGCCGAGACCAGCGAGAAGCAGGCGATCACCGACCGTGACGCCGGCACCCTGCTGATCCGCGACGCCGGCTCGGCCGCCGACACCCGCTGGATCGACGAGCGCGAGGACCTGCCCCGGATCATCCGGGCCGGCCGGCACATCGCCCGCACCCGCCGCTACATCCGCAACTACGCCCACGAGATCGAGCCCGGCGACCTCGCCGCGTACGTGCGGGCCGAGGCCCGGCGCGGCGACGGCTGGGTGAAGCTGGTCGGCGACTGGATCGACCGCGACCGCGGCGACCTCGCCGCCTGCTGGCCCGGCGACGCACTGGCCGAGGCGATCGCGGCGGCGCACGAGGAGGGCGCCCGGGTCACCGCGCACTGCTTCGCGGCCGAGTCGCTGCCGGACCTGCTGGCCGCCGGGATCGACTGCGTCGAGCACGCCACCGGGCTGACCGAGGAGCTGATCCCGGCCTTCGCCGAGCGCGGGGTGGCCATCGTGCCGACGCTGGTCAACATCGCCACCTTCCCCGAGCTGGCGACCGGCGGGGAGGCCAAGTTCCCGGCCTGGGCGGCGCACATGCGGCGGCTGCACGAGCGCCGCTACGCCACCGTCGGCGCCGCGCACGACGCGGGCATCCCGGTGTTCGTCGGCACCGACGCGGGCGGCTCGCTCGCCCACGGGCTGGTCGCGGACGAGGTGGCGGAGCTGGTGAAGGCGGGGCTGAGCCCGGCCGAGGCGCTGTCGGCGGCGAGTTGGGGAGCGCGGGAGTGGCTCGGGCGGCCGGGGCTGGCGGAGGGGGCGCCGGCCGACTTCGTGGTGTACCGGGAGGATCCGCGGGCGGACGTCCGGGTGCTCGCGGACCCGCTGCTGGTGGTGCTGCGCGGGCGGCCGGTGGGCTGATCGGCCGGCGGGGGCGGCGGGGCCGCCGGGGGCCGTCGGGGCGGTCGTTCGCGGTCGGTGGGGCGGTCGTTCGCGGTGGTCATCGGCGGTGACGCCCTGTCGGTATCGGCCGATAGGGTGACGCCCATGGCACCGCGTCCACTGAACGAGATCGTCGAGCCCGGCTGGGCCACCGCCCTGGAACCCGTCGCCGGACGGGTCGCCGCCATGGGCGACTTCCTGCGCGCCGAACTGGCCGCCGGCCGTACGTACCTGCCCTCCGGCCCGAACGTGCTGAGGGCGTTCCAGCAGCCCCTCGCCGACGTGCGGGTGCTGATCGTCGGGCAGGACCCGTACCCCACCCCCGGGCACGCCGTCGGGCTGAGCTTCTCGGTCGGGCCCGAGGTGCGTCCGATCCCGGCGAGCCTGATCAACATCTTCCAGGAGTACGGCACCGACCTCGGCCTGCCGCAGCCCTCCAACGGGGACCTCACGCCGTGGACGAACCAGGGCGTGCTGCTGCTCAACCGGGCCCTGACCACCGCGCCGCGCAAGCCCGCCGCGCACCGGGGCAAGGGCTGGGAGGAGGTCACCGAGCAGGCGATCCGGGCGCTGGTGGCGCGCGGCGGTCCGCTGGTGGCGATCCTGTGGGGGCGCGACGCCCGTAACCTGCGGCCGCTGCTGGGGGACGTCCCGGCGATCGAGTCGGCGCATCCGAGCCCGTACTCGGCGAGCAGCGGGTTCTTCGGCTCGCGGCCGTTCAGCCGGGCGAACGAGCTGCTGGTGCGGCAGGGGGCGCAGCCGGTGGACTGGCGGCTGCCGTAGGGCAGTTGGCTCCCGTAGCAGATCCGGGTCAGCGTGGAACGTCAATCTCACTCCTACGGGTGAAATGACGTTCCGTGTTGCTCATGTGACGGATCGTTCGAGAAGACTGGCGGCTCATCGTTTCATCTGTGTGGGGGTACCGCCTTGTCTCCGTCGTCCCGTCTGTCTTCCCGTTCGCCCCTTTCGTCGCGCCGAATCGTTTCCGCAGCCGCCGTGGTGCTGGCGAGCACCGCGCTCACCGCCGGGCCCGTCCAGGCCGCGCCGTCGGCGGCTCCGGCTCCGGCCTCATCGCCGGGGAAGGCGCGTGCCGTCACGGCCGAACTCGCCCTGGATGTCAGCCTGTTGAACAAGACGGTGGACGTCCCGGTGGACATCGCGCTGAACAAGGTGGAATCCCCGGCCCAGCGCGAGGGGTCCGTCCTGACCGCCAAGGTGGCGGGCGTCGACCAGGCCGGACCGGTCGAGCTGGTCAAGGCCGACATCGGCAAGTCCGTCACCCGGGTCGACGCCAAGGGCGCCGCCGCCTCCGTCAAGCTGGTCAACGCCGATGTGCACGCCCCCGGGCTGCCCGCCACCGCGCTGCTCGGGCTGGAGGCGATGAGCGCCGAGGCCACCTGCCCGGTCGACGGGCAGCCGACCGCGGACGTGGTCGCGCCCGCCAAGCTGACCGTGCTGGGCAAGCCCGTCACCGTCGGGCTGTACGGCCCCACCAAGGTGGACGTGCCGCTGGTCGGCAGCGTGTCGGTGGAGCTCTCCAAGAAGACCACCACCACGACCACCGCCGCCGCCTCCGCCCTGGAGGTGCAGGTGGAGGTGAACCCGCTCAACCTGAACGTCGCCAAGGTCACCGGGAAGATCACCGTCGCCTCGGTGAGCTGCGAGAAGCCCACCGGCCCGGCCGCCACCTCCGGCCCCACCGGCACCCCGAGCGCCGCGCCCACCAGCGCCCCCGCCGCCCAGCCGGTCGCCGACACCACCAGCTCGCGCGCGGCGGTGCCGCAGGCGGCGGTGGACAAGCCGGAGCGGCTCGCCACCACCGGCGGCAGCAGCGCCACCGCCCCGCTCGCCGCCGGCGCGGCCGCCCTGGTCGCGGGCGGTGCCGCCGCGCTGTGGGCCACCCGGCGCCGCCGGGCCACGCACGCCCGCCGGGGCTAGGCACTCCGCGGCTGGGCATTCCGCCGCTGGGCACTCCACGGTGCGGGAGTGCCGCGCCCGGCACTCCCGTACCGTGACCGTGCCAACGCGGACGGTTGGTTCACATGCGCGTTACATGAGAGGAACAACCGGGAAACGGCGGCTTGCGACGCTACGCGGGCACCCACCACCCAGCAATGCGAGGGACCAGCCGTGGCAATCAAGGCCGAGTACATCTGGATCGACGGCACCAAGCCGACCGCGAAGCTCCGTTCCAAGACTCGCGTCCTGCCCAACGCCGACAAGATCCCGACCTGGGGCTTCGACGGTTCCTCGACCAACCAGGCCGAGGGCCACGCCTCGGACCGCGTGCTGGAGCCGGTGAAGGTCTGCAAGGACCCGATCCGCGGTGGTGACAACATCCTCGTCCTGTGCGAGGTCCTGGAGACGAACGGTACCCCGCACGAGTCCAACACCCGCGCCCTGCTGCGCGAGGTCGAGGAGAAGTACACCGCGCAGGAGTCGATCTTCGGCATCGAGCAGGAGTACACCTTCTTCAAGGGCTCCCGCCCGCTCGGCTTCCCGGAGGGCGGCTTCCCGGCCCCGCAGGGCGGCTACTACTGCGGCGTCGGCGCCGAGGAGGTCTTCGGCCGCGAGATCGTCGAGCTGCACCTGGACCGCTGCATCGACGCCGGCCTGGCCATCTGCGGCATCAACGCCGAGGTCATGCCCGGCCAGTGGGAGTTCCAGATCGGCCCGGTCGACGCGCTGACCGTCTCCGACGACCTGTGGATCGCCCGCTACCTGCTCTACCGCACCGCCGAGGAGTTCGGCATCGACGCCACCCTGGACGCCAAGCCGGCCCGGGGTGACTGGAACGGCGCGGGCGCCCACACCAACTTCTCCACCAGGGCGATGCGCGAGGGCTACGACGCCATCATCACCGCCTGCGAGTCGCTCGGCACCTCGCAGGAGAAGGTGCTGGAGCACGTCACCCAGTACGGCGCCGACATCGAGTCCCGCCTGACCGGCAAGCACGAGACCGCCCCGTGGAACGTCTACAGCTACGGCGTCTCCAACCGCGGCGCGTCGGTCCGCATCCCGTGGCAGGTCGAGGTGGAGCAGAAGGGCTACATCGAGGACCGTCGCCCGAACGCCAACGTCGACCCCTACGTCGTCACCCGCCTGCTGATCAACACCTGCTGCGAGGCCCTGGAGAAGGCCGGCCAGGTCTGATCCCCGCCTCCCACACGCCCGCAGGCCCTTCCCCGCACACCGGGGCAGGGCCTGCGGGCGTTGTGGCTCAGGCGTTGTGGGTCGGTCGCCGCGGGTCGGGCAAATCGCTGGTCAATTCCGTTTGGCCACCGGACAATTCACGGCATGACCCGACAGCCGCTGCTCCTCCTCGACGTGGACGGACCCCTCAACCCCTTCGCCGCGCCCAGGTTCCGGCAGCCGGACGGCTACCGCACCCATGACCTGATGCCCAGCTGGTGGGCCGAGCGGCAGAGCCGGCGGGCCGCCGAGGGGGAGGAGGCGAAGCCGCTGCGGGTGTGGCTGAACCCCTCGCACGGACCGGAGTTGCTGGCGCTGCCGTACGAACTGGTGTGGGCCACCACCTGGATGGCCGAGGCGAACGCGCTGATCGGCCCCCATCTCGGGCTTCCCGAACTCCCGTACATCCCCTGGACGGACCTCTTCGGGGAGGATCCGGACGGGCTGCACTGGAAGACCAGGGACGTGGTGGCCTGGGCGGACGGGCGGCCGTTCGTCTGGGTGGACGACGAGCTCGGGCCGCAGGACACCGCGTGGATCGCCGCCCACCACCCCGGCCCGGCGCTCACCCTGCACGTCAACCCCCGGAAGGGCATGCGCGCCGGGGACTTCGCGACCCTGCTGGAGTGGGCGGCCGCCGCATGACCGGCCGCCCGCTGCTCCTGATCGACGTGGACGGACCGCTCAACCCGTACGCCGCGCCCGACACCGACTGCCCCGACGGCTACGGCACCCACCGGCTGCTGCCCGAGTCCTGGGTGGCCCGGCACGCGCCGCAACCGCGGGAGGAGGTCGCGCCGCTGCGGGTGTGGCTGAATCCGTCGCACGGGCCGGAGTTGCTGGCGCTGCCGTACGAACTGGTGTGGGCCACCACCTGGATGGCCGAGGCGAACGCCCTCATCGGTCCGCGCATCGGGCTGCCCGAACTCCCGTACATCCCCTGGACGAACCTGTTCGGCGAGGACCCGGACGGGCTGCACTGGAAGACCAGGGATCTGGTGGCCTGGGCGGACGGGCGGCCGTTCGTCTGGCTGGACGACGAACTCGGACCGCAGGACATCGAGTGGATCGCGGCGAACCACCCGGCCGAGGCGCTGCCGCTCTGGGTGGACCCCCGGGCGGGGCTGCGGGAGCTGCACTTCGCGGCGCTGCGGGAATGGGCGGAGGAGGAGCCGGCGTGCTGATCGGCAGGATCGAACGGCTGCGCCGCTACCCGGTCAAGTCGCTGCTGGGGGAGGAGCTTTCGGCGGTCGAGGTGTCCGCGCGGGGCCTGGCCGGGGACCGCGGGCGGGCCCTGCTGGACGTGGCGAGCGGGCGGGTGGCCAGTGCCAAGAACCCCCACCGGTGGGCCGGACTGCTCGGCTACTCGGCGACGACCGCGGCGGACGGTCGGGTGTCCGTCACCGGCCCGGACGGGCGGGCCGCCGGTGAGGCGGAACTGTCCGAGGCCTTCGGCCGCGAACTCGTCCTGATCGCCGAGCGCCCGCCCGGCGCGACGGTCGAGCGAGCCGTGCCGGAGGAGGTGCTGGCGCGCGGGATCGAGGCGGAAGTCCCGGTGACGGTCAGCGAGTTGGGGCGGGCCGCGACGGAGGGCGGGTTCTTCGACTTCGCCCCGCTGCACCTGATCAGCAGCTCCACGCTGCGCGCCGTCGGCGTCGGCGTCGGGGTCGGTGTCGGGGTCGGCGTCGGGGTCGGTGTCGGTGCCGAGGCCGAGGTCGAGGCCGAGCGCTACCGGCCCAACCTGGTGATCCACACCGAGGGCGAGGGTTTCGTCGAGAACGCCTGGGTGGGACGGGAGTTGACCGTCGGGGCGGATCTGCGACTGCGCATCGTGGCCCCCACCCCGCGCTGCGCCGTCCCCACCCTGCGGCACGGCGGCCTGCCCCGCCGGACGGAGGCGCTGCGCGGGCCCGCCGAACGCAACCGGCTGGTCCCGTTGGAGGGCATGCCGGCGCTGCCCTGCGCGGGGGTGTACGCCCAGGTGCTGGCGCCGGGGTCGATCCGTACCGGCGACCCGGTCAGGCTGGAGCCGGCGCCGAACTCAGCACCTTCTCCAGGGCATTGAGGAAGCGGTCGGTGGTCTCCTCGTCCCGGACGGCGATCCGCAGCCAGTCCTCGCCGAGGCCGGGGAAGGTGTCCCCGCGTCGGACGGCGAAGCCGTGCTCGCGCAGCCGCTCGCGGACCGCCGCCGCGCCCGGCAGTCGGACCAGGACGAAGGAGGCGGCCGGTTCGCCGTACACCCGCAGCGTCGGGAAGGCGGCCAGCCCCTTCAGCAAGTAGTCGCGCCACAGGGCGAGTTCGGCGGCTGCCCGGTCCGCCTCGGCCAGTGCCGACGGGCCACTGCAGGCCTCGGCGGCGGCCAGCGCCGGGGTGGAGACCGGCCAGAGCGGCTGGGCGGCGCCGAGGGCGGCGATCAGCGGTGCCGGTCCGAGGGCGTAGCCGATCCGCAGGCCCGCCAGACCCCAGGTCTTGGTGAGGCTGCGCAGCACGACGACCTGTCCGGGCAGGTCCCGGATGGCGGCGAGGGACTCCCGTTCGCCCGGCACGGTGTCCATGAACGCCTCGTCCACCACCAGGGTGCGCCCGGGTCGGGCGAGTGCGGCGACGGCCTCGGCGGGGTGCAGGACGGAGGTCGGGTTGGTCGGGTTGCCGAGGACGACCAGGTCCGCCTCGTCCGGGACGGTGCCCAGCCGGAATCCGTCGTCGGGGGAGAGTAGTACCCGGTGCACCCGGTGTCCGGCGTCCCGCAGGGCCGCCTCCGGCTCGGTGAACTGCGGGTGCACCACGATGATGTGATGAGCCGTCAGAACACGGGCGAGCAGCACGAAGGCCTCGGCCGCTCCGGAGGTGAGCAGCACCTCCTCGACCGGGCGCCGGTGCCGGGCGGCCACCGCGGCGCGGGCGGCGCCCTGGTCGGGGTAGGCGGCCAGCGTGCCGAGGGTGGCGGCGAGGTGTTCGCGCAACCAGGCCGGGGGAGTGCCGGTGCGGACGTTGACGGCGAGGTCGACCAGCTCGCGTCCGTCGGCGCGCACCTCGGCGTCGCCGTGGTGGCGCAGGTCGGGTTCGTGGGTGGTCATGCGGTCGCTCCCTCGCCGGTCTGTGCGGGCTCGCAGGGTTCGCCGGTCCGAGCGGGCTCCTCGGACGGGCCGGACTCCTCGGACGGGCCGGGCTCCTCGGGCGGGCCGGACTCCTCGGGCGGGACGGGCAGGCCGGGCACCCGCAGGACGTCGTACGCGCCGGGCGGCACGGTGAGCCCCGAGCCGTCGCCGAGGGCCACCAGGGCGACGGCGTGCCCGTGCGCGGCCAGGGTGACGGCCGCCCCGGTGTGGTCGACGACCCGTCCGGCACGGTCCGTGGCCACCCCGGCCCAGTCCAGCACCTCGCCACGGGTGTTCCGCACCGTCCCGGGCTCCGGCACCGCGACCCGGCGCGTCCCCGGCCGGAGCAGCGCGGCCACCGCCTCGACGGCCTCCGGCCGGCCCACCACCACCGAGGCGCGCCGCAGTTCGGCCAGTGCGCGCGGCACCAGCAGGTCGTGGGCGCCCGGCCCGAGGCCGACCAGCGCCAGCCGTCCGCGCACCGCGGCGCGGGCGATCGCCACCGTGGCCGTCGCCGACTTCCGCTTGGCGACGACGAGTTCACCGCCGTCCGCACTGGCCAGTGCCGCCGCCTCGGCGACGCTCGCGGTGCCGACCGCCGCGCCGACGGCCTCGGACGGGTTCGGCACGGTGCGCCGCGCCAGCTCCTCCGCCGGGTGCTCGTCCACCGGCACGTGCAGGCAGCGCGCGGCCCAGCGCACCGCCGGGTGGTCGGCCTTGCCGGCCACGGTGGCGATCCGGGCGATCGCCGAGCGCAGGTAGCCGGTCTCCTTCAGGACGTCCGTCAACAGCCGCATGGCGTCGGCCGGTTCGGTGCCGCTGCCGGCGCCGATGCCGACCACCAGGGTGCGCGGGATGACCAGGAGGTCGCTGCCGCCGGGGTCCTCCCGGTCGGTGATCCGCAGCGCGGGGGCGTCCTCGGGGGCGTCCGGCCGGATGGTGGGCGGCAGTGCGGGCAGCGGGTACGGCACCTCGCCGACCAGCCGGACCGGGCGGCCGTCCGCCACCGCCCGGTCCACCTCGCGGGCGCCGGGGCGGTAGAGGCGGGTGGCGTGCGGGACGAGCAGGTCGAGCGGGGCCTCCGGGTCCGGCGGCGGGCCGGTGAACACCGGGGTGACCCCGAGGGCGGCCGCCACCTCCCGGGCCAGCTCCTCGGCGGAGTCGGCGTGGGTCAGCGGGATCACCCAGCGCCGCCCCGGGTCCAGGCAGAGCACCTCGGCCCCGCGCGGGACCGCGACCCGGTCATCGCTCAGCAGTCCGACGACGGAGCCCAGCGAGCCGACGGCGATCACCTGGCGGTGCTCGGTGAGCGCGAACCGCATCGCCTCCGGCCCCTGGAAGCAGTTGCCGTGCGAGGCCCGGTAGACGTGGGTGGCCTCCGGCCAGAGGTCGTGCAGTTCGCCGGCCAGCGGGCGGCCGGGCCCGTAGAGGGCGACCAGTCCGATCACGTTCCCGCACTCCTTGCCGTTCCCGGGCCCTGCGCTCCCGGGCCCCCGTGATCCCACCACGCAAGGCCGAAACGGGTCAATCGCGGCGCATGTGACGTCCGCCGCCGTCCGCCGCCGTCCGCCGCCGTCCGCCGCCGTCCGCGGGCCGTCCGTGGTCGGTACGTACGGGGACGGCCTCGCAGCTGTTCTTCTGTTCTTCATTTTCCTTGTGCCGTACACGTCACGCGGCGATCCTACTGTTCTCGGCGCTCCCGCCCCGGAAGCCCCGACACCCGGAGGACCCCATGGCCTTCGCACGACTCCGCACCCCCGGCACCCCCACCCCCGCCGCGGGCCCGCGCCCCGCCCGTCGCCGCAGGCTCCGCCCGATCACCGCCCTCGCCACCGGCCTCGGCCTGGTCGCCGGCTCGCTCGGCCTGTGGGCCGCGGGCGGCAGTGCCGCCGCCGACACCGCGGCCGGCCTGCCCAGCCCCGACCACGTCATCGTCGTCATGCTGGAGAACCACGCGTACTCGCAGGTCATCGGCAGCTCCAAGGCGCCGTACATCAACGGCACGCTGGCCGCCGGCGGCGCGACGCTGACCCAGTCCTTCGCGCTCACCCACCCCAGCCAGCCCAACTACTACATGCTGTTCTCCGGCAGCGCCCAGGGCGTCACCGACGACAGCTGCGTGGACGTCGGCGCGCTCCAGCAGCCCAACCTGGCCTCCGAGCTGCTCGCCGCCAACCAGACCTGGGCCAGCTACAACGAGGGCCTGCCCGGCGTCGGCGCCACCGACTGCAGCAGCGGCAACTACGCCCAGAAGCACAACCCGTGGTTCGGCTTCGGCAACGTCCCCACCTCCAGCGCCTACGGGATGGACGCCTTCCCGACCGACTTCACCACCCTGCCCAAGGTCTCCTTCGTCATCCCCGACCTCTGCGACGACATGCACGACTGTTCGGTCGGCACCGGCGACTCCTGGCTGCGGAGCAACCTCGACGCGTACGCGCAGTGGGCCAAGAGCAACAACAGCCTGCTGGTGGTGACCTTCGACGAGGACAACAGGCTGGCCGGCAACCGCATCCCGACCGTGGTCTACGGCGCCCACGTCGCCCCCGGCAGCTCCACCGCCACCACCTACAACCACTACGACGTGCTGCACACCCTGGAGGACCTGGCCGGCGTCAACGCCCACGCCGGCAACTCCGCCAACGCCTCCGACATCACCGGCATCTGGAACTGACGCCCGTGTACGTCGCGGACTCCCGCAGCTCGAAGGCCCCCGTCGCACCGGCCACCGGCCAGGTGCGGCGGGGCGCCGCCCTGCGCTCAGTGCCGGGGGCGGTCCTCGCCCTCGGCGCCGTCAGCATGGTCACCGACATCTCCTCCGAGATGGTCAACGCCGTGCTGCCGCTCTACCTGCTCACCGGACTCGGCCTCTCCCCGCTCGGCTTCGGCCTGCTCGACGGCATCCAGAACGGCTTCAGCGCCCTGGTCCGGCTCGCCGGCGGCCACCTCGCCGACCGCCGAGGCCGCGACGGCGCCGCCCGGCACAAGACCGTCGCGGCCATCGGCTACGGGCTCTCCGCGCTCTGCCGGCCGCTGCTGCTGCTCGTCCACACCGTGCCGCTGATCGGCGCCGTCATCGCCGCCGACCGCACCGGCAAGGGCCTGCGCACCGCGCCCCGGGACGCCATGATCTCGCTGGCCACCGAACCCGCCCACCGCGGACGGGCGTTCGGCGTGCACCGGGCGATGGACACGGCCGGCGCGCTGCTCGGCCCGCTCACCGCCTTCCTGGTGCTGCGGCTGGCCGGCGGCCCGCTGCTCGCCGACGGCGGCGAACGGCACGGCTACGACGCGGTGTTCACCGTCAGCGCCTGTGTCGCCGCGCTGGGCGTGCTGATCCTGCTGCTGTTCGTGCCCAACCGGCAGGTCGGTGACGACCCGTCAGGCTCCGTGCCCACACTGCGTAGCAGCCTCACCCTGCTGCGACTGCCCGGACTGCGCCGGCTCACCCTGTGCGCCGTGCTGCTCGGGCTGACCACCGTCAGCGACTCCTTCCTCTACCTGCTGATCCAGCGCCGACTCGGCCTGTCCGTCAACCTGTTCCCGCTGCTGCCGCTCGGCACCGCGGCCGCCTTCCTGCTGCTCGCCGTCCCGCTGGGCTCGCTCGCCGACCGGATCGGACGCCGTCGGCTCTTCCTGCTCGGACACGGCGTCCTGCTGCTCGCGTACGGGCTGCTGCTCTCGCCGCTGCGCGGGCTGCCCGCGGTGATCTGCGTGCTGGTGCTGCACGGGTCCTTCTACGCCGCCACCGACGGCGTGCTCGCCGCGGCCGCGGCCGACGCGGTGCCCGCCGAGCAGCGCGGCGCCGGGCTCGCCCTGGTCGGCACCGGGCAGGCGCTGGCCCGGTTCGCCTGCTCGCTGCTGTTCGGCGCGCTGTGGAGCGCGGTCGGCGGGCCGGGCGCGCTGGCCTGGTCGGCGGGTGCGCTGGCGCTGTGCGTGGCCGGCGCGGCGATGGTGCTGCGGGCGCCGGAGCCGGTGGCTGCGGAATCGGTTGCCGCGGAGGAGAGTTCGTGAGCGTCGTCGAGGAGAGACCGTGAACCTGCAGAACAACCGCAGCCGGGTGATCGTGCTGCTGCTCGCCGTCCTGGTACTCGGTGCGGTCGGCACCGGCGCCGTCCTGTACGCCGCCGACCGCACCGCCGAGCGCGACCGCACCCAGGCGGGCGGGCCGGCCGTCGAACCCGGCCCGGTCTCGCTCCAAGTGCCCTCGAAGGGCCGCCAGTTGCTCTTCCGCAACATGGCCTGGGGCCCGCACCGGGACGAGATCACCACCGTCCCCGCCGACCACCCCGACGGCCCGCGCACCTCATCCGGCACCCAGTGCCTGCGCTTCCACGCCGCCGCCGGCACCGGCATCTGCCTCCAGGCCCAGCACGGCGCGCTGGACGACACCTACCGCGCCGTCGTCCTGGACGACCACCTGCACGAACGGCGCTCCTTCCCCGCCGCCGGCATCCCCACCCGCGCCCGGGTCTCCCCGTCCGGACACCTCGCCGCCTGGACGGTCTTCGTCAGCGGAGACTCCTACGCGGGCAGCGACTTCTCGACCCGCAGCTCGATCGTCGACGTCCGGGACTGGAACCTCCGGGAGAACCTGGAGGACTTCGCGGTCATCAAGGACGGCCACCCGTACCAGGCGCACGACATCAACATCTGGGGCGTGACCTTCGCCGACGACAACACCTTCTACGCCACCCTGGCCAGCGCCGGGCAGACCCACCTGGTCCGCGGCGACCTCGCCGCCCGCACCCTCACCACCGTGCACGACAACGTCGAGTGCCCCTCGCTCTCCCCCGACGGCACCCGCGTCGCGTACAAGAAGCGCGTTCCCGGCCTGTCGCCCGACGCCCCCTGGCGGCTGTACGTCCTCGACCTGGCGACCGGGACGGAGACCGCCACCGCCGAGCAGCGCAACATCGACGACCAGGCGCTCTGGTCCGACGACGGGACGCTGCTCTACGCCCTCCCCGGGGACTACGGCGCCGACCTGTGGACCGTCCCGGCCGACGGCTCCGGCGCCGCCCGGCTGGTCACCAAGGCGGCCGTCGCCCCCGCCTACCTGGGCTGAGGAACTCTCCGCTAGCGTCCCACTTTGAGCAGAGAGTGACGTCCCGGCCGAATGTGCCGGCCGGACGTCCTGATCGAAGCGGGGGAGCGAGCGAACCGTGGACGGCATTCCACCCGAGCGGATGGTCACCGACTCCTGGCCGGCCCTGCACGGCCGACCCGTGCTGCGGCGAACCGTCGCCGTCGGCCTGGTGCTGTGCGTGTCGGCCGGCGCCGCCCTGGTGGTGCGCGGCGTCAACGCGCTCACCGTCGGCCGGGCCGGGCGGGAGACCGACCGGGACCGCGCCGAACGCCTGGCCGGCCTCCACCCCTCCCAGCACCCCGGCGCCGGCCGCTACTACGTCCCGGTCGGCGCGGTCTACACCCGCACCTCCGACGGCGCGCCCATCGCCTACCTCCACTACCGGCTCGGCGGCGGCCGGGAACCCGGCCTCGGCGACTTCCTGCGCACCTACGACCTCCCCGAGCCCGGGCCCGCCGCCCCGCTACCACCGGACCTCGCCGCCGCCCTCGGGGGCGACGAGCCGGCCGAGGCCCCGGAGCTGCCGGAGGGGGCGGCCGGGGCAGCCGGGGTGGCCGGGTCCGGGGCGTCGGCCTCGCCGTCCGTCGCCACCCCGGAGGTCACGGAACCAGGGTCCGGGGCGACCTCTGCGCCGCCGGCCATCGCGGCGGAGCCGACCCCGACCCCGACTCTGGCCGCGGCCCCGACCCCGACCCCGACCGATGCCGACCCGGACGCCGACGACGACGCCGGCGAGCCCACCGTGGACGGCGGGGCGGGCGGCTCCACGAGCGTGACCGGTGACGGTGAGCCGGAGGACGGCGTGCCCGACCCGAGCCCGAGCCCGAGCCCGACCCCGACCTTGAGCCCGACCCCGACCCCGACCCCGACCCCGACCCCGACCCTGAGCCCGACCCCGACCCTGAGCCCGACCCCGACCTGGACACCCACCGCGACCCCGTCCGCCGTCCCCACCCACGTCCCCAGCGCCCGCCGGATCTACGTCGCCACCATCCCGGGCGGGCTGCCGGGCGCCGCCGACATCTACGTCCGCGCCACCGGCTGAGCCCCCCAACGGCTCCGCCCCGCCCGGGTCGGTGACCGGGGCGGGGCGGAGGCGGCGGCGGGGCGGCGGCGGGGGCCGTCAGCGGGCGGTCGCCGGCTGGGGTGCGGGTACGGCGGCCGCTGTGGGGGCGGCCGGGGCGGTGCGCCGGGCCGGGGCCTGGCCGACCAGCATGGCGCCGAGTGCCAGCAGCAGTCCCAGCACCTGCCACGCGGTGAGCGTCTGGCCGAGCACGACCAGGCCGCCGACCGTGGCCACCACCGGGTTGATCAGCCCCAGGAACGACACCGGTCCGGCGCCCAGCCGCTCGATGCCGCGGAACCACAGCACGTACCCGAGCGCGGTGCTGAGCAGCCCGAGGTAGGCGAAGCCCGCCAGGTTGGAGGCGCTCAGGGCCGGCGGCGCGCCCTCGACGAGCGCCGCGAGCGGGACCAGGAACAGCGAGCCGGCGAGCAGCTGCCACGCGGTGAGGTCGACCATGGTGGCGCCCTCCGGGCGGCCCCAGCGGCGGGTGAGGACGGTGCCCATGGCCATCAGCCCGATCGCGGTGACCATGGCGGCGATCCCGACGCCGTCCAGGGTCGCCCCGCTCTTGAGCACCAGCAGGGCCACGCCGCCGACTCCGGCCAGCCCGGCGAGCAGCGCCCGGCGCCCGGGCCGGACCCGGAGCACGCCGATCGAGAACCCGGCGACCAGCAGCGGCTGGATCGCCCCGATGGTGGCCGCGACGCCGCCGGGCAGGCGGTAGGCGCCGACGAAGGTGAGCGGGAAGAACAGTCCGATGTTGAGCATCCCGAGCACCGCCGCGCGCCCCCACCAGCGGCCCTTGGGCAGCTTGCGGCCGATCAGCAGCAGGAGCAGTCCGGCGGGCAGCGCCCGCAGTGCGGCGAGCAGCAGCGGGCGGCCTTCGGGCAGCAGCTGGGTGGTGACCAGGTAGGTGGTGCCCCAGGCGGCCGGGGCGAGTGCGGCGGTGGCGGCGATCCCTGCGCGCTTGCGGTCCATGGTGATCCCAATCCCCTCAACGTTGATTATCTGAACGTTGAGATATTTCTACGCCCGGGATCGGCGAACGTCAAGTATATGAATGTTAAGATATCTGCGACCGACCGGTGGACCGGCAGGCCGTGGACCGGCGGACCGGTTGACCAGCAGCCACGAGGGAGATGACAGGCCATGCAGCAGCGCGACACCGTCGACGACATCGCCGAGCAGTGGGCCAGGAACCGCCCCGACCTGCCGCTGGAGGCGATGGCCCTGATCGGCCGGCTGCGGCGGCTCAACGTCCGGGTCGACAACGCCCTGCGCGACTACTTCCTCACCTGCGGCCTGGACTCCTCCGAGTTCGACGTCCTCGCCACCCTCCGCCGCTCCGGCGAACCCTACGAGCTCAACGCCCGCGCCCTGCTCAAGTCCGCCATGGTCACCTCCGGCGCCATCACCAACCGCGTCGACAAGCTCTCCGCCAAGGGCCTGGTCGAACGCAACCCCTGCCCGACCGACCGCCGCGCCGTCCTGGTCCGCCTCACCCCGGCCGGCAAGGAGCTCATCGACGCCGCCCTGCCCGGCCACATCCGCAACGAGGAACGCATCCTCACCGCCCTCGACGCCGACGAGCGCGCCCAGCTCGACACCCTGCTGCGCAAGCTCCTCGTCGCCCACGGCGACACCGAACCGCTGGGCTGACGGTCGGGTCGTTCGGGCTGACGGCCGGGTCGTTCGCGTGACCACCACCTCCCGGCCGCGTTAACCCATCGGGACGCCGCACCGGAGGAGGGGCCCGATGAGCCGCAAGACCCCCAGGGACATCGCCGTCGACGACCAGCTGCGGGCCGCCGGGGCGGAGGGCGCCCAGTGGCTCGCCGCCGCCGGCTGGGGCCCGCCGGTCAAGGTGCCGCTGCAGAACGCGGCCAAGTGGCAGCGGGAGACCCGGGAGCGGATGCTCGCCTCGCAGCGGGACGAGTCCTGCACCTGGTGCGACCACCTGCTCCACGGCGGCCCCCAGCCCGTCGTCGTGCACGCCGAGCACCCCACCCATCTGATCTGCCGGGCCTGCTCGGTCAACGCCCGCCCCCATCGCCGCTGCCTGGAGTGCGGCGGCCCGGCCGGCTCCCTCTCCCCGCTCGACGGCCGCGAGGACGTCTGCATGGGCACGGTGGCGATCTACACCCGCCTCCGCTGCCCCGCCTGCTTCCTCGGCGACCCGCTCAACGGGACCTTCGGCAGCGGTTCGTAGTCCTTCGCTACACCTCGGCGACCAGCGCGTAGCGTTCGTCGGCCACCGGGCCGCCCCACAGCGCCGCGTCCCCGCTGAGCGGCTCCACGCGCAATGCCGCCACCAACGGCCGTACCGCCGCCGCGAGTTGCTCCGCCCCGACACCCCCGCCCCACGGCAGGTGCCCCGCCCCGGCGACGTACGGCGCCGACGGCTCGCCCGCCTCGCGCCACCGCCCCTCGACCAGCACCAGCCGCCCGCCGGGCCGCAGCAGCCGCACCCAGGCGCGCAGCGCCCGCTCCGGGTCGGGCAGCGTCCAGACCAGATGGCGCGACAGCACCACGTCGAAGCCGCCCTCCCGCACCGGCGGCGCGCCCGCGTCCCCCACCAGGAACCGCCCCGCCAGCCCGGCCGCCGCCAGCTTCGCCCGCGCCCGCGCGACCATCCGCGGCGCCAGGTCCACCCCCGTCACCCGATGCCCGCCCGCCGCCACCAGCTCCGCCAACGACCCCGTCCCACAGCCGACATCGAGCACATCCACCGCCCCCGCCGGCAACCACCCCCGCACCCGCCCCGCCCACGCCGCCCGCGTCGGTCCGGCCCGCAACCCGTGATCCGCCTCCTCATCGAAGGCCGCAGCGGCCGCGTCCCAGTAGTCGGCAATGGCCCTGCTGGAGTCACCCATGCCCCCATCCTCCCCGCCACCACCGACATCCCGTCGGGCCTGGCCGGTCACTCGGGTGCAGCAAAGGCGATTGACTTCGGAACGTATTCCGAATTAGCGTCGAGGCATGTCGACTCCCACCGTGTCCTTCTCCGACCTGTCGAAGAACTCCAAGCGCGTCGCGGACACCGTGGGGCGTGTCCAGCGCGTGCACGTCACACGACGGGACGGCGATGACCTCTACCTCACGACCGAGCGCCACGACCGCCAGCGTGAGGAGACCGCCGATGTCACCGCACGCCTGTTCGCCGCGCTGATCGGCAGCGATGAGGGCGCGCGAGCTGTGCTTCTGGCACTTCCCGCCGTCTTCCCGTGGGTCAGACACCTCTCTGCGGAGGAGGTGCGGGAGTTCGTCGTCGACCTCGTCGACGCGACGCGCGACGTCGTGGAGCTCGACGTGCACGCCAACCTGCACCGCGTGATAGGGGATTGGCGCGCCACCGCCAGAATTCTCGCCGACCCGGAGCTGACCGCCGAGCTCACCAGGCCCCTTCCCGGTGACGACCACGGCGAGGTGGTCCAGCCGTGAGCCCGAAGCGCGGGGACGATGTCGCGCCGCCGCCGGTCGGCGATGAGTGGCGGGTGCGGTTCGGCACCAGCGAGGCCGCGAAGGGGTGGGGCGAGCTGCGTGCCGAGGTACCCGGTAACGCCCGCCGGTGCTTCGAGGCGTTGCGGGCGAATCCGCTCGCGAGGACGGATCTGGACCGGCGGCATCGACTCCGGGGCCGCTTGGCGACCCGGGTCTTCGGGGGCGTCGAGCTGCCCCAGTGGGAGTACGAGGTGACGGCCGGCGGTCGGGTGCGATACGTGGTGGACGAGAAGGCCCGCACGGTTCACGTCCTCCATGCCTCGCCCCGGCATCCGAAGGACACCGAGGCGTAGCCCGGGGCCGGAGGGTGTCCGGGCTGTGATCGTCCCGATCGCCGTCTGGCGGGGCGTGGCGGGACCCGGCCTCAGGCCCCGGGGCGGAGGGTCGGTGGCTGCCAGTCGTAGATGGCGCTGGAGCGGCTGAGGAGGGCGCGGGTGGGGAGGAGGCCGGCCAGGGTGAGGGCGGTGGTGCGCAGGAGGGTGGCGGCGGGGGAGCGGAGGGCGACGAGGGCGCCGGCGCGGCGGGAGGCGGTCACGACGGCGGTGGTGCGGGGGAGGCGGGCGGCGGTGTAGCCGGGGAGGGTGGCGGCCGGGTCGGTGGCGGGGGTGAGGGGGGAGGCGAGGACGAGGGCGTCCTCGATGGCCTGGCAGGCGCCCTGGCCGAGGAAGGGGCACATGGCGTGGGCGGCGTCGCCGAGGAGGGCGACCCGGCCGCGGTGGTGGGCGGGCAGCGGGTCGGCGAGTTCCCAGACGTCGTTGCGCAGGATCCGGTCGGGCTCGGCGAGGGCGAACAGCTGGGGGACGGGCGCGCACCAGTCGCCGTAGAGCCGCTGGAGTTCGGCGTGTTCGTCGGCGGCCCGGGCACCCGCCGGGGCGAGGGCGGCGCCGTAGACGTAGACCCGGCCGTCGGCCAGCGGGACGATCCCGGCGAGTCGGCCGGGGCCCCAGACCTCGCCGGCGGCGGCCGGGTGGCGGCCGGGGGTGACGATGGCCCGCCAGGTGGTGAAGCCGCTGTAGCGGGGGCCGGGGTGGTGGGGGAAGAGCAGGCCGCGGGTGGCGGAGCGGATGCCGTCGGCGGCGACGACGAGGGCGGCGGTCCGGTCGCCGTCGGCGGTGCGGACGACGGCGGGCCGCCGGTCGTCGCCGGGGTCGGCGACGGTGGCCGGGGAGTCGGTGCGGACGGTGCCTTCGGGGAGGGCGTCGGCCAGGGTGGAGATGACGTCGGCGCGGGCGACGGCGGCGACCGGGTCGCCGAAGTGGGCTTCGACGGCGGCGGTGCTGGTGCGGGCGAGCCAGCGGCCGGAGGGGTGGCGTACGCCGACGGCGGGGTGGGCGGTGGCGAGGGCGCGCAGTCGGGCGCCGACGCCGAGCCGGTCGAGGGCGCGGAGGGCGTTGGGGGCGAGGGCGAGTCCGGCGCCGACGGGTTCCAGGGCGACGGCGCGCTCGTGGACGGTGACGGGGACGCCCTGCCGGTGGAGGGCGAGGGCGGCGGTGAGGCCGCCGATGCCGCCGCCGATGACGATCGCCTGGTGCTGGCCCATGAGGGGGTCCTCTTCTCGTCTTCTCGCACGGTTTCCCATGCGATCCGTCCGGTCGCTCGCGACCCGTTCACTACAGGTGTAGTGGACCGGGCTGCCTCAGCACCGTACTACACCTGTAGTGACCCGTAAACTACGGCTGTAGTGAGTTGGGGGAGCCCGCGCGGACAGGCCATGATCGGACCCATGACGCTGACGCCCCCGCGCCCGACCCTGATCGCCGACGCCGCCATCGACCTGATCGCCGACGCCGGTCTGCGCGGGCTCACCCACCGCGCCGTGGACGACGCGTCCGGCCTGCCCGCCGGCTCGACCTCCAACCTGGCCCGGACCAGGGCCGCCCTGCTGGAACTGGTGCTCACCCGGATCGTCGAGCGGGAGACCGCCGACTACCCGGTCTTCGCCGACGGCGGCCGCCCGGCCTCCGCCGCCTCGGCCCGCGGCCTGCTGGCCGAGGTCGGCGCCGAGGCGCTGTTCCAGGCGCTCACCACCGGCCGCAGGCTCACCCTGGCCCGCCTGGAACTCGCCCTGGAAGCCACCCGTCGGCCCGAACTGCGCGGCGTCTACGACCGCCTGGGCGCGCGCTTCGCCGACCGCGCCGCCGATCTCCTCGCCCGCGCCGGCTCCCCCGACCCGGAGGCGGACGCCCGCCGGCTGATCCGCTGGTGCGACGGCGTGCTGTTCAACGCCACGGCCGGCAGCGGGCATTGGCACGTGCCGATGCCGGAGGAACTGCGCGCGGAGATCGACCGCTACCTCGGCGCACTGCTGGACGGGCCGGACTGACCCCCGCGGCCGCCCCCCTATACTCCGTGTGCTCGATCAGGCAGGGGGAAGCATGCTGGACTTGCTCGAAATGGCGCTACTGATCATGGTCGTCGCGGCGCTGGTGCTGCGGCTGGCGTCGCTGCCGGTGCTGGTGCGCGCTCAGACCGCCACCCGCCGACGGGCCTTGGCGGCCACGGGGGCTGATGCTGCCGCCGGGGCACCGGGCGGCACCGGGGCGACGGTCGGCGAGCTGGCGGTGGGTCTGGTGGCCGCCGTCGTACCGGTCGTCCTGGTGTACTTCATGGACCTCTCCAGCTACTTCGTGCTGGGGCGGCCGTACGACCTTCTCAACTCCCGCTACATCGCCCGCGCATGGCACCTTCCGCTCCACGAGGCGGACACCTGGTACATCGGCCTGTTCGTCGGGTTCCTGCTGCTGTGGCTGGCGCTCTGGTACCTGACCCAGCGCAAGCTGCTGACCACCGGCCTGCCCCGGGAGGCCTGGGCGTCCGGCCGGACCCAGGGCCGACTGATCGCCCTGGTGGCCCTGCGCGCGCTGATCGGCGTGTTCCTGCTGCCGGTCGGCCTGGTCGTCGTCGCCGCGGTGTACCAGCTCGTCGGCCTGCTCGTGAGCCGCAAGCCCAAGCCGGTCGGCGCGGGGGCGTCGGCGGTGCCGGGGGCGTCGGGGGCGGAGGCGGCCCAGGCCGCCGAAGCGTTCCAGGCCTTCCTGGCCGCGCAGAACCCGTACGCGCCCACCGCCAGCCCGCAGGCCCCGCACACCCCGCAGCAACCGGTCGCGCCGTCGCAGCCGCCCGCCGCCCCGTCGCAACCGCCGTACGTGCCCACGCAGTTCACCCCGCCCACCCCGCCCGCCCCGCCGATGGTGTCGACCCCGCCCATCGGCAGCCCGCTCAGCGCCCATGAGCCCCGGACGATCGGCGGCTACCAGCTCCTCGGCCGGATCGGCTCCGGCGGCATGGGCACGGTCTACCTCGCCCGGCGCCAGGGCTCCGCCACCCAGGTCGCGCTGAAGACCATCAACCTCGAACTCCTCGACGACGCCGACCTGTTGCGCCGCTTCCAGCGCGAGTCCGAGGTGCTGTCGATGGTCCCCGGCGCCTACACCGCCCGGGTGCTCGACACCGGCGTGGACGCCGGACGCCCGTACCTGGCCATGGAGTTGCTGGACGGCCGCCCGCTGGACGCCCATCTGCGCGAGCAGGGGCCGATCCGCTCGGCCGAGGCCTTGCGCGCCCTCGCGCTGGCGCTGGCCGTGGCGCTGTCCGGGGTGCACCGGCTCGGGCTGGTCCACCGGGACCTCAAGCCCGCCAACATCATGCTGACCACGGCCGGTCCGCGCCTGTTGGACTTCGGCATCGCGGCGATCGTGGACGGCACCCGGCTGACCGCCACCGGCGGCGGTCCGGGCACCCTGACGTACATGGCGCCGGAGCAGTTCGGCGACGAGCGGGTCGGTGCGGCGGCCGACGTGTGGGCCTGGGCGTGCTGCGTGGTCTGCGCGGCGCACGGCGCGAGCCCGTTCGCCGCGACCAACACGGGCGCGGTGATCCGCCGGATCGTGGACACCGGGCCCGAGCCGGCCGCCCTGGCGGCGGTCGAGGCCCTCGACCCGACGCTCGCCGCCGTGGTCCGCCGCGCCCTGGCCGTCGACCCGGCCCAGCGCCCGGCGGACGGCACCGGCCTGCTGGCGGCACTGGCGGCGGCCCAGCCGACGGCCCCGGACCCGACGGCCGTCCACGAGCAGATCACCCGGGGCTGGCAGACCCTCGCGCTCTGACCAAACCGACCCGACCGACCCGACCGGTCCGACCGGTCCGACCGGTCCGACCGGTCCGACCGACCCGACCGATCCGACGAGATCCGCCGGACCCGCCCTACCCCGCGACCGCCACCGTCACCTCGGCTTCGTGCCGCACCGGGAAGTCGACCGAGTTGGCGATGAAGCAGCCCCGGTTCGCCGCCGTGTGCAGGGCGAGCGCCCGCTCCACCATGCCCGGCTCGGCGACCTCGACCCGGGGGCGCAGCACCGCCGAGGTGAAGCGCCCGCCCTCCGGCGTCACGGCCATGGTGCCCGTCGGCCGGTCGACGTACGAGGTCACCACGACCCCGTTCACCGCGCACTGGTGCAGGTACGAGAGCAGGTGGCACTGGGAGAGCGAGACCAGCAGCAGCTGCTCCGGGTTCCAGCGGGCCGGGTCGCCGCGGAAGGCGGGGTCGGCGGAGCCGGGGATGCCCGGCAGGCCTTCGGCGGAGACCTCGACGTCGCGGGCGTAGGCGCGGTAGTCGCTGGTGCCGGTGCCCCGGTTGCCGGTCCATTCGATCTCGGCGGTGTACTCGTGCTGCCTGGCCATGGGCTTGCCTCCGTGGGAATGGGGTGTGCTGCCGGACAGTCAACCGCAGGAGGCCGCCAGGGCGGGGCTCAACCCCGTTCGGGCAGCCGCGCGAGGATCGCATCGGCGCAGTCCGCCACCGAGGCCCGTGAGGTGTCGACGACCAGGTCGTACGTGACGCCCCGGTGCACCGCCGAGGCCTGGGCGGCGGCCATCCCGGCGACCCGGTCGCCGCGCGCGGCCTCCCGGGCCGCGGCCACCGCCGGGTCGCAGCGCACGCCGACCCAGAGCACGTCCAGGCCCGCCAGCGCCGTGCGCCAGCGCTGCTGGGAGGCGGCTCCGCCGAGGAACACCTCGTCCACCAGGACCGGCGCTCCGGCCCGGGCCATCGCCGCCACCCCGGCCGACCAGGCGGCGTCCAGCCGGGCGAAGGCCGGCCCGACGGCCACCGTGCCGTCCCCGTCGCTCAGTCCGCCGATGCCCTCCCCGCCGCCGAGCAGCCACGGCGGCAGTGCCTCCACCATGGTGTCCGCCCCGAGGTGCAGCCAGGGCTCCGGCAGCAGCTCCTGCAGGCGCCGGGCGATGCTCGACTTGCCGGAGCTGGAGCCGCCGTTGAGGACGATCACGTGCACGGGTGCGTCCCGGCATCGAACGCCGCCGCGGCCCCCGCGAACGACGACGCCAGCGCGGGCGCCCCGGCCCAGTGCAGGTGCAGGTACGAGGCGTGCACGTTCCCGGCGGCGAAGCCCTCGGTGCGCGGCCCGGTCGGCAGGCGCCAGCCCCAGGCGGGGTGTTCGCCGGCGCCGGGTTCGCAGACCGTGCGGTGGAACTCGTGCCCGCGCAGCCGGGTGCCGGCCGGGGCGAGCGGGGAGTCGTGCAGGGCGACGGCCTCCCGGTAGCCGAGGGTGAGCCGTTCGGTCATCCGGGCGGTGGTGTCCAGCGCTCCGCACATCGGCAGGCCGTCCAACTCCCGCCCCAGGTAGAGCAGTCCGGCGCACTCGGCGGCGATCGGCCCACCCGCCGCCGCGAACTCGGCGATGGCCCGCCGCAGTTCGGCGTTCCCGCTCAACTCCCGTACGTACAGCTCCGGGAACCCGCCGCCGATGACCAGTCCGGCGGTGCCCGCAGGCAGCGCCGAGGCGTGCAGCGGGTCGAAGGGGACGACCTCCGCGCCCGCCGCGCCGAGCAGTTCGGCGTTCTCGGCGTACGAGAAGGAGAACGCGGCGCCACCCGCCACCGCGATCCGCGGGCGCCCGGCGACCGGCGCCACCTCGGCCGACGGGTCCCACGGTTCGGCGTTCAACTCGGGTGCCGTGCGGGCGAGTTCCAGTACCGCGTCCAGGTCGACCGAGGCCGCGACCAACTCGCCCATGTCCGCGACGGCCTTCAGCGCCTCCGCCGAGCGCTCCACCGCCGGGATCAGCCCGAGGTGCCGGGAGGGGGTGGCCACCGCCGCCGAGCGGCGCAGTGCGCCCAGCACGGGCACCCCGGAGCCCTCCTCCAGGGCCTCGCGCAGGAGGTGCTCGTGCCGGTCGGAGGCGACCCGGTTGAGGATCACCCCGGCGAGGCGCACCTGAGGGTCCCAGGACGCGAAGCCGTGCACCAGCGCGGCCACCGAGCGGGACTGCGAACTGCCGTCCACCACCAGCACCACCGGCGCCCGCAGCAGCTTGGCGACGTGTGCGGTGGACGCCAGCTCCCCGCGCCCGGAGGCCCCGTCGAAGAGGCCCATGACGCCCTCGACCACCGCGACGTCCGCCCCCGCCGCGCCGTGCAGGAACAGCGGCGCGATCCGCTCCGGCCCGCACATGAAGGCGTCCAGGTTGCGGCCCGGGCGCCCGGCGGCGAGCGCGTGGTAGCCCGGGTCGATGTAGTCCGGACCGACCTTGTGCGGCGAGACCGCCAGCCCGCGTGCGGCGAGCGCCGCGATCAGGCCGGTGGCGACGGTGGTCTTGCCGGCGCCCGAGGAGGGCGCGGCGACGACGAGGCGTGGGACGGTGCTCAACGGCCTACCACTCGATACCGCGCTGGCCCTTGCGGCCGGCGTCCATGGGGTGCTTGACCTTGGTCATCTCGGTGACCAGGTCGGCGACTTCGGTCAGCGCCTCGGGCGCGTACCGGCCGGTGATGACGACGTGCTGGCTGCCCGGACGGTCCTTGAGCACGGCCACCACCTCCGCCGGGTCGATCCACCCCCAGTGCATCGGGTAGGTGAACTCGTCCAGCACGTAGAAGCGGTAGGTCTCGGCCGCGAGGTCGCGCTTGACCTGCTCCCAGCCCTCCTTGGCCGCCTCCTCGCTGGTCATCTCCTGCTCGGCGGAGCGCTGGATCCAGGACCAGCCGGAGCCCATCTTGTGCCAGTCGACGCTGCCGCCCTCGCCGGAGGCGCCGAGCACGCGCAGCGCGTTCTCCTCGCCGACCTTCCACTTGGCGGACTTCACGAACTGGAACACCCCGACCGACCAGCCCTGGTTCCAGGCCCGCAGCGCCATGCCGAAGGCGGCCGTGGACTTGCCCTTCCCGGGGCCGGTGTGCACGGCGGTGATCGGCTGGGTACGGCGCTGGCGGGTGGTCAGGCCGTCGTCGGGAACGCTCTCGGGGACACCCTTGGGCATGTCGGCTCAGGCCGCCTTTCGCATCGAAGTGGAGACAGGTCGGTTCGCGCGGACCAGCGAGGCCACACCCTCCGCGCGCAGCTCGTCCAGGCTGACGGCGTTGCCGCCGAGCAGCCCGGCCAGGGTGCGGGCCAGGCCCAGCCGGACCGGGCCGGACTCGCAGTCCAGCACCACGCTCGCGGTGCCCTGGGCGGCGAACAGCGTGGCCGCGCGCTGGGAGCGGGCGAGCGCGTCGCGGCCGCCGGTGGCCCGGCCGTCGGTGACCACGACCAGCAGCGGGCGCCGGTTCGGGTCGCGCAGCCGCTCCACCCGCAGCACCTCGTGGGCGCGCAGCAGGCCGGCGGCCAGCGGGGTGCGGCCGCCGGTGGGCAGGGTCTCCAGCCGGGCGGCGCCGACCTCCACCGAGGAGGTGGGCGGCAGCGCCAGTTCGGCGTCCGCGCCGCGGAAGGTGATCATGCCGATCTTGTCCCGGCGCTGGTAGGCGTCCATCAGCAGCGACAGCACCGCACCCTTGACGGCGGTCATCCGCTGCCGGGCGGCCATCGAGCCGGAGGCGTCCACCACGAACAGCACCAGGTTGGACTCCCGTCCCTGGCGCACCTGTTCGCGGAAGTCGTCCTTGTGCAGCACCAGCGCCCGGCCGGACCGCCCGCGCGCCACCTGGTGCGGGGCGGCGGCCTGCAGGGTCGCGGTCAGGTGCAGCCGGCTCAGCGTGCCCTGCGGGCGGCGGGCCCGGATGGTGTGCCCGCCGGTGGTCTCGGCGGGGGAGCGGCGGCCCTGGGCGCCGTGGCCGGTGCCCTGCACGGTGAACAGCCGGGTCCGGTACGGATCCCCGGCCGCGACCGGGGCGGACTCCCGTGCGGGGGCGGGGTGTTGGGCCGGTACGGGCTGCGGGGCGGGCGCTTCGCCGTCCGCTCCGCTCGGCTCGGGGGCGGACGCCTCCGGGGCGCCGCCGTCGTCGGAGGGCTCGGGCGCACCGCCGCCGCCCGGACCGCCGTCACCGCCGCCGTCCGGGCCGTCCCCGTCCGGACCGCCGTCCCCGTCCGGGCCGTCACCCTCCGGCTCCTGCGAAGACTCCTCCGAGAGCGCCTCGGGCTCGTCCTGCTGGGCGTGCTCCTCCAGCGTCCGGTCCAGCTTCTCCTCGTCCAGCCCCGGGGCGTCGAACGGGTTGCGCCGCCGCCGGTGCGGCAGGGCCAGCTGGGCGGCCTTGCGGACGTCCTCCTCCAGCACCTCCGTCCGCCCCGCCCAGGCGGCCAGCGCGACCGCGGTGCGGGCCATCACGATGTCCGCGCGCAGTCCGTCCACCTCGAACGCCGCGCACACGGCGGTGATCTGACGCAGCGCCACATCGTTCAGCTCGACCTTGGAGAGCAAGTCCCTCGCCGTGGTGATGCGTTCGGCGAGCGCTCGCTCCTCCTCGGCGAACCGGGCGGCGAACGAGGCCGGGTCGGCGTCGTAGGCGAGCCGGCGCCGGACCACCTCGGCGCGCTCGGCCGGGTCCCGGGTGGCGGCGATCTCGACGGTCAGGCCGAAGCGGTCGAGCAGCTGCGGCCGCAGCTCGCCCTCCTCCGGGTTCATCGTGCCGACCAGCAGGAACCGCGCCGCGTGCCGCACCGACACGCCCTCGCGCTCGACGTACGAGCGGCCCATCGCGGCGGCGTCCAGCAGCAGGTCCACCACGTGGTCCTGGAGCAGGTTCACCTCGTCGATGTACAGCACGCCGCGGTGCGCCTTGGCGAGCAGCCCCGGCTCGTACGCCTTGACGCCCTCGGCCAGCGCGCGCTCCAGGTCGAGCGAGCCGACGATCCGGTCCTCGGCCACGCCGACCGGCAACTCGACCAGCTGGGAAGGCCGTTCACGGCTCCCGGCGGTGGCGTGAGGGCCGTCCGGGCACTGCGGGTCCGGCGCGGCCGGGTCGCAGGCGAAGCGGCAGTCGTCCACGACGGCGATGGCGGGCAGCAGCCCGGCCAGTGCGCGCACCATGGTCGACTTCGCGGTGCCCTTCTCGCCGCGCACCAGCACGCCGCCCACGGCCGGGGAGACCGCGTTCAGCAGCAGCCCGAGCCGCAGGTCGGCCATGCCGACGATCGCGGTGAACGGATAGCGGACGTCACTCATGCGTCACTCCCAGGTGCCCCGGGCGGGAGGAACGGCAGCGTTCCGGCCGCCGGCACCCCGCCCTCGATCAGCTTCCACAGCGCGTCGGTGTCCGCGTGTTCCTCGATCAGGTCGCCCAGCCGGTCCAGCCGGGCCTCGCGCGCCGCGGCGAACGAGGTGTCCGGCGCCGGCACGAACGCCCGGCCGGCCAACTCGGCGATCTCGCGCATGAGTTCGCGGCGGAAGCCGTCGTTCTCCAGCGCGCCGTGCCAGGTGGTGCCCCAGACCGAGCCGACCCGGCAGCCCTCCAGGCCCTGCCCGATGCCATCGGAGAAGAACGGAGCGCCACCCTCCATCGCCACCACCCCGTGGTGGATCTCGTAGCCCTCGACCCGCTGCCCGTACGCCTCGCCGACCGGCCGCGCCAGCACCTTCTCGACGCCGAACCGCACCCGGGTCGGCAGCAGCCCGAGGCCGTCGACCGCACCCGCCTTGGACTCCACCTCGTCCTCGATCGAGCGGGCCAGCATCTGGTAGCCGCCGCACACCCCGAGGATCGGCAGCCCGGACGCCGCCCGCGCCTTCAGCGCCGGCTCCAGCCCGCGCTCACGCAGCCAGGCGAGGTCCGCGACGGTGGCCCGGGTGCCGGGCAGCACCACCAGGTCGGCGTCGGCCAGCTCCTCCGGCCGGGTCGCCCAGCGCACCAGCACGCCGGGCTCCTGGGCCAGCGCGTCCAGGTCGGTGAAGTTGGACAGCCGGGGGAAGCGCACCACGGCGACCCGCAGCACGTCCGCCCCCAGCGGCCCGGGCCCGTCCGCCCGGTCCACCACGGTGGACAGGTCCAGCGAGTCCTCGGCGTCCAGCCACAGGCCCGGCAGCATCGGCAGGGTGCCCAGCACCGGACGGCCGGTCAGCTCGTGCAGCATCTCCAGCCCGGGCGCCAGCAGCCGGGCGTCGCCGCGGAACTTGTTGACGAACCAGCCCGCGACGTGCCGCTGGTCCTCCGCCGAGAGCAGCGCCAGCGTCCCGTACATCGCCGCGAAGACCCCGCCGCGGTCGATGTCCCCGACCACCACCACGGGCAGCGCGGCGGCCGTGGCCAGGCCCATGTTGGCGATGTCCCGGTCGCGCAGGTTGATCTCGGCGGGCGAGCCGGCGCCCTCGCACACCACCACGTCGTAGCGGGCGCGCAGGTCCGCCAGGCACTCCAGGGCGCGCTCCAGCAGGACGGGCTTGCGCTCCCGGTAGTCCAGCGCCCCCACCTCGGCGACCGGCCGGCCGAGCAGCACCACCTGGCTGCGGCCGTCCGCCCCGGGCTTCAGCAGCACCGGGTTCATCGCCGCCTCCGGCTCCACCCGGGCGGCCTGCGCCTGCATCGCCTGGGCGCGGCCGATCTCGGCGCCGTCGGCGGTGACGAAGGAGTTCAGCGACATGTTCTGCGCCTTGAACGGCGCCACCCGGACACCCTGGCGGACCAGCCACCGGCAGATCCCGGCCGTCACCACGCTCTTGCCCGCGTCCGAGGTCGTCCCCGCGACCAGCAGTGCGTTGCTCATGCCCTACCCCTCCTCATCCACAGGCGGACCACCAGATGCCCCGCGACCGACGTACCCAGCGCCAGCGCGCCCACCCGCCGGGACAGCGTGCAGGCCCGCTCGATGTCGTCCACCGTCACCGGCCGGAACTCCGCCCCCAACACCGGCCGGTGCTCCACCCGCGACTGTGGCTCCGCACCCGCCCCCGGGCGCTCGTGACCCGGAGCCGACGCGCCCTTCGGCTCGTGCGGGTACCGAAGACTCCCGCCCAGCCGCACGCCGACCGCCCCCGCGAAGGCCGACTCGGCCTGGCCCGCGTTGGGGCTCGGGTGCGCGGAGCCGTCCCGGCGCCAGACCCGCCAGGCGGTACGGGGTTCGGGCGCGGCGGCCACCGTCAGCAGCGCCGTCAGCCGGGCGCCCGGCCAGCCCGCCAGGTCGTCCAGCCGGGCCGAGGCCCAGCCGAACCGGGCGTAGCGGGGCGAGCGGTGGCCGACCATGGCGTCCAGGGTGTTCACCGCGCGGAAGGCCAGCAGGCCCGGGGTGCCGGCCAGGGCGCCCCAGGTCAGCGCGTTCACCACGGCGTCGGCGGTGTTCTCGGCCACCGACTCGACCACCGCCCGGGCGATATGCTGCTCGTCCAGCGCGCTCGGATCCCGCCCGCACAGGTGCGGCAGCCGCTCCCGGGCCGCCGTCAGGTCGCCCGCGGCGAGCGAGCGTCCGATGGTGCGCGCCTCCCGGGTCAGCGAGGTCCCGCCGAGCACCGTCCAGGTCGCCGCGGCCGCCAGCGCCGCCCGGCCCAGCGGACGCCGCCCGACCGTACGGTCCAGGACGAGCGCCCCAGCCGCGACCGCGCCCACGCACAGCGCGGTGTACCCGGCCCCGGCGGCCCGGTGGTCGCGCCACAGGCGCCGCTCCAGCCGGATCGCGGCGCTGCCGAACAGGGCGACGGGATGGCCGCGGCGCGGGTCGGCGAAACGGGTGTCGGCGGCGTAGCCCGCGACGGCGCCCAGCGCGAAGGCGGCGGCGCGGGTCAGCGGGCGCACGGCAGCGGGCGGCTAGGCCCTGTCCGGGGGTCCGTCTTCGGTGGGGCAGCCTGCATCGCGTGGGTGTCCTCACTCAGGGTCCGCGCCCTGGATCGACGTACCGGTGGCGAGAGTCTCCTGGCTTCCGGGTCGGACGCACCCACGGGCCTTCCAGCGGCTCCTGACGACCCGCCGTGGCGATTCCGAGGGTGCTCCCCGGTGACAGTGGCGGGACCGCGCCGGACTCGCACCGGCTTCCTCTCCATGCCTCCGTTTGGCCCCAGGATCCCATCACGCGCCCGAACCGGGAGTCAACCGAGGTCACGGAGGGGTTGGTCACACGACGTACACGCGCCCGCCCTGTGCGATCGCCCAGCGCGGAGCAGCGCCGACCGGCCCCGCTTCGTGCGTTCGGCGGCTGGGGACGCGCCGCCGGCCGCACCTACGTTCGGTGCCATGCGCCGCAGAAAGCCACCCGCCGCCACCCCCGCCCCGGTGCCGTTCTCGCCAGGAGCCGCCCGCGCCCACCGGGCCGGCCTCGGGCTGACCCCCGAGCAGGTCGCCGAGGGCATGGCCGCGCACGGCGTACGGCTGCTCCCCAGCCACGTGCTCGCCTGGGAGAACGGCGAGCTGCGGCCCGGCGAAGCCGAGTTCATCGCCCTGGCCCGCGCCCTCTGGTGCCCGGCCGACCAGTTGATGGACGGCCGCCCGGTGACCCTGCGGGACCACCGCCTGTCCCGGGAACTCCCCCAGGAGACCGTCGCCGAACGGATCGGAATGCCACTCCCCACCTACCGGCAGGCCGAACTGACCGGCCACTGGGACGGCGACCCTGACCAGACCCACGCCCTCGCCCAGGTACTCGGCCTGCGACTGACCGAACTGGTCGAGGCCACCGGCCGCCGCGAAGCCCTCGACCGACTGCTCCGCCAGTGCGTGGCCGGCCGCTGGCAGCCCCACCTGCGCCCACTCGCCCGACTGGTCCCCGTCCCGGAAGCCGACCTCGCCGCCGTCCTCCCCCTCCTCCAACAGGAACACCACATCCCCACCCACTGGGGCGCCACCACCCAGCCCCGCACCCCCACCCCACCCCTCACCCCCCGCTTCTGGCACCTCCTCAGCACCCACCACCCCACCATCCCCATCTGACCGGCCCACACCTCCACACCCACCCCCATCGGGCGCGCAGGGCAAAGCCCGCGCGCCCGCAACACCCCCACCCCCAGCAACTACCCCCACCCACCCCCTCACCCCCAGCACCCACCCACCCACCTCACCCCCTCCCCCTCCCCACCCGACCAAGGCGAGAGGGACGCGCTGCGGGAGGGGGCGGTGGAGGGGGTGGGTGCGGAGAGGGGCGTGACGGGTGATTTTCAGACCGCCCACGGCGCCCAACCCCCCACCACGAGGGTCGGCAGTCGGAAAATCATCCAGCCCCCGGAGCGCCCACCCCCGGAACCGCCCCCGGCCACCCACCCTCCCGAAAGCCCACCCCCCAACAACAGCCCCGCGCAGCGGCCCCCCGTCCCCCAGACAGCCCAGCCCAGTGGCCAGCCCCCCACCCCCCCGATGGACTGTTCCTCGAACACCGTCCGGTCCGCGCAGCGGACCCGTGCAAAAGAGCGGGGAACGAAATGCGTTGGGGAACCGCAGCCATCGTGGCGGCCGCCGCCGTGGGGGCCGCCGTCCTGGTGGTCGGCCGCCGCGCCTCCGAGCGGATGGTCCGTCCGGGGGCGGGGCCCGGCCCCGCCGCCGTCGGGCCGGACGCCGGGCCCGTGCTGGTGCGGAGCCTGGCCGCCGGCCGGGTCACCTTCAGCCGCCGTCCGGAGAGCCTGCGCCCCGGCCGCTGGGCGGTCGAGTGGGAGGGCGGCGGCCACGCGGTGGTCGAGGAGATCCTGCACCGGGACGAGCAGGGGGTCACCCGCCGGCTGGTCCGGGCCGACCGGGGCACCCTGACGCCCGGCACGGAGGTCCGTTTCACCCCGCGCGTGTACCTGGGCGATCCCACCGCCGCGTTCGGCCTGACCTTCATCGAGACCGCCGCCGACGGCGAGCTGGGCGCGCTGCCCGCCTGGTGGCTGGGCGGCAAGCGCGGCACCTGGGTGATCCTGGTGCACGGCCCGGAGGCCGACCGCCGGCAGACCCTTCCTGTCCTGCCGGTCCTGCACCGCCTGGGCCTGCCCGCACTGGCGGTCACCTACCGCGGCGACGAGGGCGCCCCGGCCTCCCCGGACGGCTACAGCCACTTCGGCGAGACCGAGTGGCGGGACGTCGAGGCGGCGGTGCGGCTGGCGCTGGACAACGGCGCGGGCCGGGTGATCCTCTACGGCTGGTCGGTGGGCGCCACCACGGTGCTGCAGACGGCGGCCCGTTCCGCCTGGGCGCACGCGATCAGCGGGATCGTCCTCGACTCGCCGGTCCTGGATCTGCCGGCAGCGGCGCGCCGGGACGCCGTCCGGGCCGGTTTCACCGGGGTCGCCGCCGAGCTGGGTGCGCTGGCCGCGGAGGGCCGCACCGGCGTCGACCTGGCTGACTTCTCCCGCCTCGCCGAGGGCGCGGACCTACGGGTGCCGACCCTGGTCCTGCACAGCCCCGACGACCGGATCGCGCCCTTCGAGAAGGCGGAGCGCCTGGCCGCTGCCCGTCACGACGTGGTGAACCTCCAGCGCTTCCCCGGGGCCGAGCACGCCGCGCTCTGGAACTCGGCCCCGGACCACTACACCGAACTCCTCCGGCGCTGGCTCACCCCGCTGCTCTGACCAAGCCGTCCCGCACCACAACCCACCCGCACCACAACCCACCCACACCACAACACCCCGCACCAGAAGTCGGCCAGTCCGACTTCCAGTGCACCGCCACGTGCCCTCCCCCCGTCGCCGACTGGCCGGATTCCAGCCCTCCGCTTCCATCGCGAGCCACCCCGGCCACCCCGCCGCACCCGTGCCAGATGCCCCGCGAAACCCCGCGAAACCACGGACAGTGACCATTCGGACGGGAAGCGCAACGCCCCACCGCCACCCTGACATGCCCCCGCCACCCGTTTCCGGCCAGGCGGTTTGCCGCTGTTGCCCGATCTTGCGGAGGTGCCGTCCCCGGTCGCGCGGGCGTACGGACAACCGGATGTGACAGAAGGCCCATGCAAGGGGAAGACTGCTGGACGTGACGTCTCGGAACCCGCGCGACCGTGATGCCCCGCTCCCGCCGACAATCGGTACCGGTGCGACGGTGACCCGTCTCCCCGGTACGGCCCACCGGCCATCCGGTGGCAGGCCGGGCGGGGCCGGTGTACCCCGGCGACGAGGGCCCGCGCCGGCGCCCGGTCGGGGCCGGGTTCCGGTGCCCGAGGGTTTCCCCGCGCCGGCCGAGCTGGCGCCGCTGGCCCGTCGGATGCTGGTGGATGCCGTCCGGATCGCCCGTTGGGCCGGGGAGCTGGCGGAGGTCGACAAGCGCGGCGAGCTGCTCCCGGACGATGCCCGGGCGGCCGGCCGCGCCCTGGCCATGACGGTCGGCGCGGCGGCCAAGGCATGGGGCCAGGCGCTGCTGGTGGGCCTGGTGGAGGCCCGGGACGGCGGAGCCGGCCCCGGGTGGCGCCTGCACGCCTGGGAGCACGACGACGAGGCCGTGGTGCGCGGCTGGTCCGGGCTGTTCGACGCCTGGACGCTGCTCGCCCCGGTGCCGCCCGCCGCGCTGCGCGGGGTGTTCGCCGTCCTGGCCGGCCAGGCGGTGGACCAGGCCCCGCAGCTGCTGTCCTTCCTGCACCTGGTGGACGGCCCGGTGGCCGAGAGCGAGCTGCTGGAGCTGCTGCGCCGCGGTCTGGACGAGCGCCGGGTCGGCGCCGCCCTCGGCGGCCCGGGCCTGTCGCCGGTGCCGCACGCCGCCTCGGCGGTCTCCGCCGTGCGCGGCACCTGCCGCGCGCCGCAGATCGACACCCCGGCCGCGCCCTCCGACGTGGCCGCCGTGCTGGACTGGATGCTGGACGGCCTGGCGGCGGTCGGCGCCGTGCTGCGCCGCGACGCCGCCGCCGAGCTGTCCCCGCTGGGCCACTGGGCGGTCCGGGCGAAGCTGGAGGAGATCTGCACGGTCGCGCAGACCGCGGCCGGGCACATCGAGCAGAGCGCCTTCGAGCTGCTGAACGCCTGCGCGGACTACTCGCCGGGCCCGGCCCGGGCGGAGTTCCGGGCCTGGGTGGCGGCCCGCCCGGCGGACCGCGCGGTGGCCGAGCTGCTGGACGCGGCCCGGGGCGACGACGCGCTGGTGCGCGGGCTGGCCTTCGAGGCGCTGCGGGTGGCCGGCGGGCCGGCCGAGCAGGCGGTGCGGGCGGCGGTGGACGCGCCGGTGCTGCGCCCGTACGCGCTGCTGTGGCTGGCCGAGCGCGCCGACGAGGGGGTCTCCCCGGCGGACGTGCTGGGTGCCGAGGACGCGGCCTGGCTGTGGGTGGACACCGCGGCCGCGGTGCTGGACCACGGTGAGACGGAGCTGCTGGTGGGCCATGTCGAGGGTGCCTCGGCGGGCGACCCGGTACGGCTGTTCGCCCGGGCCCGGCAGTCGGGGCACCCGCGGGCGGCCTCGGTGCTGACGGCGGTCTCCGGCGTGCACCCGGACCCGGGCGTGGCCCGGGCGGCCCGCCGTTCGGCCTTCAGCGTCCACACCGGCGGCGCATAGCCCCCGCCCCAGCCGAACGAGGAAGAGCCGGAGCTCCAGCCAACAGCCAAATCCAAACGAGGAAGGGCCCGGAACCACCAGGTTCCGGGCCCTTCCTCGTACAGCGAGACCTCAGCCGAGCCGCGACTCCGCCCGCCGGGCGCGGACGTCGCCGACCTTCTGCCCGACCTTGCGTCGGATGACCAGCAGCGGCGCCATCGCGGCGAGCGTGATCTGGGCGAACGCGCCCACGTGCATCAGGGTGTCGCCACCGGGCAGCCCGGTCGCCCAGGCGGCCAGGCAGCCGATCGCCACCACGACCCAGCAGAGCGTGGCGGTGGCCAGCAGCCCCTGCGGCTTGGGGTACTCGATCCGGCTGACCATGAGGTACGCGGCGCCGAAGATGGCGAGCAGACCGGGCAGGAACGGCGGGTCGAGCAGCACGATGGCGATGACCGTCATCGCGCCCATCGGGCAGGGCATGCCCTGGAACACCCCGGGCCGCATCTTGACGGCCGAGAAGCGGGCCAGCCGCAGCACCACCGCGAGCAGCACGGTCAGCGCGATCAGCGCCGACAGCTTGGTGTTGGAGCCCTGGGAGACCATGCCCCAGACCGCGACGAAGTAGGCCGGCGCGATGCCGAAGCTGATCAGGTCGGCCAGGTTGTCCAGTTCCGCTCCGAGGGCGGAGGAGCGGAGCTTGCGCGCCACCAGTCCGTCGAAGAGGTCGCACATCGAGCCGATCAGCAGCAGCGTCACCGCGGTGGCGGCGCTGTGCCGGTCCGGAGCGGCGTCCGGGTTGGTGATGTGCGGGACCAGGACCCCGGTGGTGATCGAGTAGATCGCCAGGAAGCCGCAGACGGCGTTCCCCAGGGTCAGGAAGTCGGCGGTGGACAGGTGTTGGGGGGAGCGCGGGGCCCGCAGTTCGCGGTCGCGCGCCCAGCGGCGGCGGCGCAGGGCCGTCTCCTCGTCGTCCAGGCCGACGATTGTTTCAGGATCAGTCACGGTCAAGGCGTGTCACCCCGGCTGTGGTCTTCTGGCCGACCTCGACGCCGACCTCGACGCCGGCCGGCAGGTAGGTGTCGACCCGGGAGCCGAACCGGATCAGGCCGATCCGGTCGCCCTGCTCGACCTTGGTTCCGGCGGCCACGTACGGCACGATGCGACGGGCCACGGCCCCCGCGATCTGCACCATCTCGATGTCGCCGAGTTCGGTGTCGAAGTGCCAGACGACCCGCTCGTTCTGGTCGCTGTCCTTGTTGAACGCCGGGACGAAGCCGCCCGCGACGTGCTCGACCGACGTCACCGTGCCCGGCAGGGGCGCGCGGTTGACGTGGACGTTCAGCGGGCTCATGAAGATCGCGACCCGGGTGCGGCCGTCCGGCCAGGCGTCGATGCTCTGGACCACGCCGTCGGCGGGGGAGATGACTCTGCCGGTGCCGATCTCACGCTCGGGGTCGCGGAAGAACCACAGCATGCCCGCGCCGAGCGCGCAGGCCGGTACCGCGGCCAGGGCCCACTTGCCGTTGCGCCGGGTGAGGGCGGTGGTCAGGGCGGCCGTGGCGAGGGTGGGGACGAACCAGGGGGTGGCTCCGCGCGCGATGGTCACGCGGGGTCGCCGACCGGCCGTCGGGGCTGCGAGGGCATCGCGGTCCGTGACGGAGGTGTGAGGGGACGGGCTGATGGGCATCGAAAACCTTTGTCGCGGGGGATCATGGCCGCTGGACGGGGGCCACCGCGGGATCGGTAATAGAGGGACGGCTTGCTGTCCCGGTGGATGCTATCGGGAGCACACGGTGGGTGGGCAACCCGCCTGCTCGTTCATGTGTCCGGTGGGAGTGCCTGTACGCATCCCGCTTCTACGACCGTAGCTCGCCCCGGTCCGGTTCCCAAGGGACCGGACGAGGCTGGTGACTCTTGTCTCAGCAGTCGGGCGGCCGGAACCCGTTGGGGGACACGGGCCGTACGGGGTGGAAGAAGGTGTACGGAAGCGGCCGCAGGGCGCGTCGCTGCAGCTGTACGCCCTGCGGCCGCTTTCCGGAGGCCGTGCCGGACCCAGGCGGACCAGGCCGGGTCCGTGACGTGGCACGGCGCTCTGCCGGGACGGGCCCGCACGCCCGTCGACCGGCGGTTCGGAGGGGGCCGCCCGTCAATCGGGGCGGCCCCGCAATCACTCGGCGGTCCCCCGGGCCGGGGCCGGGGGCCGGCCGGTCACTCGGCGATCCGGTACTCCTCCAGGAGCCGGCGTCCGACGATCATCTTCTGGATCTCCGCAGTTCCTTCACCGATGAGCAGCATCGGGGCCTCGCGGTAGAGGCGCTCGATCTCGTACTCCTTGGAGAAGCCGTAGCCGCCGTGGATCCGGAAGGCGTCCTCGACGACCTCCTTGCAGTACTCCGAGGCCAGGTACTTGGCCATGCCGGCCTCGAGGTCGTTGCGCTCTCCGCTGTCCTTCTTGCGGGCGGCCATGACCATCATCTGGTGGGCGGCCTCGACCTTGGTGGCCATCTCGGCGAGCTTGAACTGGATCGCCTGGTGCTCGGCGATCTTCTTGCCGAAGGTGGAGCGCTGCTGGGCGTAGGAGATGCCAAGCTCGAAGGCGCGGCGGGCGACGCCGCAGCCGCGGGCGGCGACGTTGACCCGGCCGACCTCGACGCCGTCCATCATCTGGTAGAAGCCGCGGCCCGGGACGCCGCCGAGGACGCGGTCGGCCGGGATCCGCACGTCCTGCAGCACCAGCTCGGTGGTGTCGACGCCCTTGTAGCCCATCTTCTCGATCTTCCCGGGCACGGTGAGTCCGGGGACGGTCGGGTTCGGACCGAAGCCCGCCGTCTTCTCGATCAGGAAGGTGGTCATGTTCTTGTACGGGCTGCTGCCGCCCTCGTCGGTCTTGCACAGGACCGCGACCAGGGTGGAGGTGCCGCCGTTGGTGAGCCACATCTTCTGGCCGTTGAGGACGTAGAAGTCCCCGTCCTTGACGCCCTTGGTGGAGATGGCCGAAACGTCGGAGCCGAGGCCGGGCTCGGACATCGAGAAGGCGCCGCGGATTTCGCCGGCGGCCATCTTCGGCAGGAAGTAGTCCTTCTGCTCCTGGGTGCCGTGGGCGTTGATCATGTGCGCCACGATGAAGTGGGTGTTGACGATGCCGGAGACCGACATCCAGCCGCGGGCGATCTCCTCGACCACCAGGGCGTAGGTGAGCAGGGACTCGCCCAGGCCCCCGTACTCCTCGGGGATGGTGAGGCCGAACAGCCCGAGCTGCTTCATCCCCTCGACGATGGCGGTCGGGTACTCGTCCTTGTGCTCCAGCTCGGTCGCGACCGGAATGATCTCCTTGTCGACGAAATCCCGCACGGTGGCGAGGATGTCCCGCTGGATCTCGGTGAGGCCGTCGGTCTGTGCGAGGCGTCCCATCGTGCGGCTCCGGAATGTCTGAAAGGGCGGGGGGGGGGGGATTTTCGGGGGCCCTGCCGGCGTGGCTGCGGCAGCAGGGCCCCCGACCGGGTGGGGGTCGGCCGATGACGGCGGCCTCCCCGTCCGGGGTCTTTCGGGGTGCTCCCCTTTCTATAGGGGTGGTCCCTATGGAAAGGGGAGCGTTCAGGGGGCGGTTCAGGAGAGCGGCTCGGGGCGGCCGGGCTGCTCGCCGCCGCGCTCCTTGATGTAGGTCTCGGTCGGCACCATCACCTTGCGGCGGAAGATGCAGACGACCGTGCCGTCCTGCTTGTACCCCTTGGTCTCGACGTGGACGATGCCGCGGTCGTCCTTGGACTTGGACGGCCACTTGTCCAGGACGGTCGTCTCGCCGTAGATGGTGTCGCCGTGGAAGGTCGGCGCGATGTGGCGCAGCGACTCGATCTCCAGGTTGGCGATCGCCTTGCCGGAGACGTCCGGGACGGACATGCCGAGCAGCAGCGAGTAGACGTAGTTGCCCACCACGACGTTCCGGCCGAAGTCGGTCGTCTTCTCCGCGTAGTTGGTGTCCAGGTGGAGCGGGTGGTGGTTCATGGTGAGCAGGCAGAAGAGGTGGTCGTCGTACTCGGTGACGGTCTTCCCGGGCCAGTGCTTGTAGACCGCGCCGACCTCGAACTCCTCGTAGGTGCGTCCGAATTGCATGGCCTTACGCCTCCGCCTTCTTCTCGGATCCGGGCAGTTCGAACTTGGTGGTGCGCTGCATGCCGGCGGCCCGGCCCTTGCCGGAGATGACCAGGGCCATCTTGCGGCTGGCCTCGTCGATCATCTCGTCGCCCAGCATCGCGGAGCCCTTGGCGCCGCCCGCCTCGGAGGTGCAGTAGTCGTAGGCGTCGAGGATCAGCTCGGCGTGGTCGTAGTCCTCCTGCGAGGGCGAGTAGACCTCGTTGGCGATGGCGACCTGGTCCGGGTGCAGCACCCACTTGCCGTCGAAGCCGAGGGCGGCGGAGCGGCCGGCGACCTCGCGGTAGCCGTCGGCGTTGCGGATCTGCAGGTACGGGCCGTCGATCGCCTGGAGGTCGTTGGCGCGGGCGGCCATCAGGATGCGCATCAGGATGTAGTGGTAGGCGTCGGCGTTGTAGCCGGGCGGCTGCTCGCCGACCACCAGGGACTTCATGTTGATCGAGGCCATGAAGTCGGCGGGGCCGAAGATGATGGTCTCCAGCCGGGGCGAGGCCTCGGCGATGGCGTCGACGTTGATCAGGCCCTTGGCGTTCTCGATCTGCGCCTCGATGCCGATCTTGCCGACCTCGAAGCCCATGGTCTTCTCGATCTGGGTGAGCAGCAGGTCGAGCGCCTTGACCTGCTCGGCGTCCTGGACCTTGGGCAGCATGATGCAGTCGAGGTTGGGGCCGGCGCCCTCGACCACGGTGATCACGTCGCGGTAGGTCCAGTGGGTGGTCCAGTCGTTGACCCGCACGACGCGGGTCTTGCCGCCCCAGTCGCCGTTGTTCAGCGCGTCGACGATGTGGTGGCGGGCGCTCTCCTTGACCAGCGGGGCGCAGGCGTCCTCGAGGTCGAGGAAGACCTGGTCGGCCGGGAGGCCCTGGGCCTTCTCCAGGAAGCGCGGGTTGCTGCCCGGTACGGCGAGGCAGGAGCGGCGGGGGCGAAGCCGGTTGACGTTGCTCATGAGGGTGGTTCTGTTCCTTCCCAGTGGTCAGCTGGTCAGCTGGTCAGTTCGTGGCCGTGGTCGGTGCGGGCGTCCACGGCTGGAGCCGGTTGGCCAGCCGGATCTCGTCCACGATCCGGCCGATGATGGTGGTGATGCCGAAGTCCTTCGGGGTGAACACGGCGGCGACGCCGACGGCCTTGAGGGCCTCGCCGTCCGCTGCCGGGATGATGCCACCCACGATCACCGGGACATCCTCCACCCCGGCGCGGCGCAGCCGCTTCAGGACGTCGGGCACCAGCTCGGTGTGCGCGCCGGAGAGGATCGACAGGCCCACGCAGTGCACGTCCTCCGCCACCGCGGCGGAGACGATCTGCTCCGGGGTCAGCCGGATGCCCTGGTAGACCACCTCGAACCCGGCGTCGCGGGCCCGGACGGCGATCTGCTCGGCACCGTTGGAGTGCCCGTCCAGGCCGGGCTTGCCGACCAGCAGGCGCAGCTTGCCGGCGCCCAGCTCCTCGGCGGTGGCGGCGACGGCGGCGCGGACCTGCTCCAGTTCCCCGCCGGGCTCGGCGGTGACCGCGACGGGTGCGCCGCCCACGCCGGTGGGGGCGCGGTACTCGCCGAACACCTCGCGCAGGGCGAAGGACCACTCGCCGGTGGTGACCCCGGCCCGGGCGCAGGCGAGGGTGGCCGGCATCAGGTTGGCCCCGGTGGCGGCGACGGCCTTGAGCTCGGCCAGCGACTCCTGGGCGGCGGCCTCGTCGCGCTGTCCGCGCCAGGCCTCCAGGGCGGTGAGCACGGACTGCTCGGAGGCCGGGTCGACCACCATGATCGCGGTGTCGAGGTCGGCGGTGAGCGGGCTGGGCTCGGTGGTGTCGAAGCAGTTGACGCCGATGATCTTGTCCTCACCGGACTCGATCCGGGCCCGGCGGGCGGCGTGCGAGGCGACCAGGTTGGACTTGAGGTAGCCGGACTCGACGGCCGGAATCACCCCGCCCATCTCCAGCACCTTGGCGATCTCCGCCTCGGCGCCGGCCAGCAGCGCGGCGGTCTTGGCCTCGATCACCTCGGAGCCGTTGAAGATGTCGCCGTACTCCAGCAGGTCCGACTCGTAGGCCAGCACCTGCTGGATCCGCAGCGACCACTGCTGGTCCCAGGGTCGGGGCAAGCCCAACGCCTCGTTCCAGGCCGGGAGTTGGACGGCCCGGGCGCGGGCGTCCTTGGACAGGGTGACGGCCAGCATCTCCAGCACGATCCGCTGGACGTTGTTCTCCGGCTGCGCCTCGGTCAGCCCGAGCGAGTTGACCTGGACGCCGTAGCGGAAGCGCCGCTGCTTGGGGTCGCTGACGCCGTAGCGCTCCAGCGTGACCTTCTCCCAGAGCCGGGCGAAGGCGCGCATCTTGCACATCTCCTCGACGAAGCGCACCCCGGCGTTGACGAAGAAGGAGATCCGGGCGACCACGTCGCCCATCCGCTCGGCGGGGACCTGCCCGGAGTCGCGGACGGCGTCGAGCACCGAGATGGCGGTGCACATCGCGTAGGCGATCTCCTGGACGGGCGTGGCCCCGGCCTCCTGCAGGTGGTAGCTGCAGATGTTGATCGGGTTCCACTTGGGGATGTTGCCGACCGTGTAGGCGATCATGTCGGTGATCAGGCGCACCGACGGGCCGGGCGGGAAGACGTGCGTCCCGCGCGACAGGTACTCCTTGACGATGTCGTTCTGGGTGGTGCCGGTGAGCTTGGCGATGTCGGCGCCCTGCTCCTCGGCGACCACCTGGTAGAGCGCCAGCAGCCACATCGCGGTGGCGTTGATCGTCATGGAGGTGTTGGTCTGTTCGAGCGGGATGCCGTCGAACAGGGTGCGCATGTCGCCGACGTGGCCGACCGGGACACCGACCCGGCCCACCTCGCCGCGGGCGAGGATGTGGTCGGAGTCGTAGCCGGTCTGGGTCGGCAGGTCGAAGGCGACGGACAGGCCGGTCTGGCCCTTCGCCAGGTTCCGCCGGTAGAGCGCGTTGGAGTCGCTCGCGGTGGAGTGCCCGGCGTAGGTGCGCATCAGCCAGGGCCGGTCGCGCTTCTGGGGCTCGGTCATCGGAGGCGCCTCAGATGTTGCGGAAGCGGTTGATGGCGGGCAGGTGCTTCTCGCGCAGTTCGGCGTTCTGGACGCCGAGGCCCTCCTCGGGGGCCAGGCAGAGCACGCCGACCT